>JBAPRV010000107.1:0-1841 GCA_049281295.1 Chlamydiales bacterium | reverse complement strand
GAAAGTATGAGAAGAGTTTTTTGTATTTTATTAGCAGCATTAAAGCTCTCTATTCCAACCTATGCTGTTACTGTTATAGTGCCTGATGGGGAAATAGAAGTGGATACCATAACACTTGCCGATGATGGCGATGTCGCCATCATCGAAGAAGGGGGCGCCGTTGCAGTCAATGGTGTTAACGGCATCGAAATGAACAATATTAATCAGTCCGTCTTCAATCAAGGTAGAATTTTCGTTTTGGGAGTAGGATCCTTCGGGATTTTAAACAATAATAATGGAAATTCCTTGATAATAAATGAGGGTCTAATCTCTTCAATTGACGATGCTATTAACAGTAGCGTTGTAGGCAACAATGTGGTGATTATCAACAACGGTCAGATCTCTACTTTTGGTAATAGTGGAGTTGGTATTGTCAGTAATCAAACTGGCGATAATACAGTAATTACAAACAACGGTCAGATCTCAACTGCAGGTAACAGTTCTTTTGGAATAAGCACTTTAGTTACCGGTGACAATGTGGTAGTTACAAACAGTGGCCTAATCTCAACTTTAGGTAGTAGTTCTCTTGGAATGGGAATTACCGTTTTTGGTAGCAATGTGGCGATTACAAACAGCGGCTTGATTTCAACTGTAGGTAATAGTGCTGATGGACTTTTAGTTGATGTTACCGGCAGCAATCTGGTGATTACAAACAGCGGTTTGATCACAACTGAAGGTGTTGTTAGCGATGCAATCCAAGCAGATAACGATAATGTCCAGATCATTAATTCAGGTACGCTCCGATCGGCCCAATCATTTGCTATTTTGATAAGTGGAGCAGACCCCACTCTCACTTTGCTCAGAGGCTCCAACATACAAGGACCTGTAGTATCTTCTGATGATCCATTGAACCTCAACGTTGAAACAGGGCTGAATCTAGCATTAACACTTGATGGTGGCAGTACTTTTGGTGCTTTAGGCATTGAAGCCCCGTTTGCTCTTGTTGGAAATGATTTGATAGCAGTGATCGATCCAACAGGTTTAGCCATGCAGGCCGATGTAGCCGCTGATTTGTCAGATACCATTTTGGGTGCCATTTATCTCCACAGGATAGGATTTCCCTGTTGTATTCCCTGTGGATGCGGAATGTGGGTTCAAGGGATTGGTAGCAGCCGTAAAAGGAGTCGTGATAAAGACTTTGTTGGATATAACAACTGGCAGGGAGGCTTTTTAGTCGGATATGATACGCCTCTATGGGGAGGAAACGGAGGCCTATTTGGAGGGATTTCATTTGGCGAGGCTGAGGTGGACCAGGAGACTCAAAGAGCCGATACCACCAGCTATGTGGGAGGTATAACTTATGAGTGGCTTTGCAGAAATACCTTTATCGGAGCAGCATTAGCAGTTGGCTATGTCAATTGGGACAATGAGCGGTTTGTAATGTATAACTTGGCAGAAGGAGGAGTGCAAAAAGCAAGAGCGGACACAGGAGGTGGATTTGTTACAGCCGATCTCACAGCCGCGCGCCACTTTGATGCATTGTGCTGCACAACTATGAGTTTTTCATTGCGCTACGCCGGTCTTTTTTTAGGGAGCTATAACGAGAAGGGATCTATCTCCAATCTCTTTGTCAAAGATCGTGAGGTTGATTTGATAACGACACGGTTTGAAGTTTCTCTTCCTTGGACAGAATCACGTGGTAATTGTTGTTGGAGTGTTGAGCCCTATGCAGGTGTTTATGGACGGTATCAGGTGGGTGGCAAACAGGTAGATGCAGTGCTTTTAGGCGAATCTCTTAGCTTCGATCCGGGCATTCCTCATAATCTCGCTGCCTTTCTTTTTGGTTTTCGAGGGGTTCAATC
>JBAPRV010000106.1:0-22218 GCA_049281295.1 Chlamydiales bacterium | reverse complement strand
TGATGTATGTTCATTTGGTCTTTGTCACAAAATATCGAAAAAGTGTGTTCACAAAAGAGATCATTGCTGATTTGGAATCGATTTTTTCCCATGTGTGTCAACGCTTTCAAAGCGAGCTTGTGCAATGTGACGGCGAGGATGATCATGTTCATTTGCTTATCAACTATCCACCTACTTGGACGGTGTCACGATTAGTGAATTCACTTAAAGGTGTTTCATCAAGGCTTATTCGAAAAAAAGCCTACCCATCGATTCAACAGGCTCTTTGTGGCAAAAATCTGTGGTCTCCAAGTTATTTTGCCGCATCATGTGGTGGGGCATCACTTGATGTGATCAGGCAATATATTGAGAATCAGTAAATTCCAACTTAAAATGAAAATTGCCAAGTTTTTGTACGCAAAAACAAGGCAATTTAGGCCTTATATCCCGCCCATGAATGGCCGGGTTTTACGGCCTAGATGATAATCCATTTGAAGCCGTTCTAAAGAAGCCTCTACTTCTTCGAGAATCACCTTTTTTCGAGCATCTCTAAAAATGCTTTCTCCTTTCCAGCTCAAACCCACTTTCGTTGAGATGATGATCCGATCCCTCTTTCCATGCTGTTTGATCGCTTTGCCCACAATTTCCTCAGAAAACCCAAATCCATAGGCGGGAGCGGTATCGATCAAATTCACGCCTAAATCCAAAGCGTGGCGGATTGTCTTGATGGAATTTTTTTCATCGGTCCCTCCCCATAGCCAACCGCCCATTGCCCATGTTCCCAAGCCCACGCGGGAAGCTTTCATCTTTAGATTTGGAATTTCAGTGCACTCCATTTTTTCTCCTTTGATATATATATTTTTTTACAATATAAAATATTACATAATTCAATTTTTTTGGAGAATCAAATGAGCGCCCCGATTCAATCTCAAGCCCCTTCTGAGCAATTAATTTTGTATTTGCCTGACACAAAAGATATCGATGTCCTGATGCACCAGCTAGCGAAAAAGAATTTAGAAAAATCACCCGATAAGGGCAAATTCCTTCTCAAAAAAGCCTCTGTGGCTATCTCCAAACATGCGTCTGCCAGGTATAAGACACAATCTGTTAAAAGAGCAGACGAAAAATTAGAAGAAGCCGACCCTTCTGATTTTTTTATTAACGCCCTTGCCTTCTCCATCATTCGTAGTCTTTCCAAGTTATAAACTTGAGCGAATGAGCATAGAAGTATTGACAGGATTGAAATCCTTTAGAATCTCTTCGATCGCATCAAGCCATTCATTTTGCCGGTTCATTGCAGGGACACGGTAAGGATTGAGTCCTCTTTTAGCCAGAATCGGCATGTATAGCTTTTCCACTTCAAAAAGCGTTTCAATATGATCCGAGGTAAAGCTTACAGGAACGAACACAATGTTTTTCCGCTCTGTTTCTATCGTTTCACATACATCCTGAGTATAGGGTTTTAACCACTCCCCCGGACCAAATTTAGACTGATAGACCAACTGACCCGCAGCTGAAGGAAAAGCGCTCATGATTTTCGCAAAAGAAGAGCGACATTCGTATTCGTAAAGATCTCCGCTTTCAATAAATGATTTTGGGAGGCCGTGAGCCGAAAAAAGCAAAAGCGTCTCTTCCTCCTTGAGATGATGCTCATTCATAAAATTTCGAATCTTTTGCTGCATGGTCTGGATAAAAGCGGGATGAGCAGAATAGGATTTAACCCAAAGCAGTTTGTTTAAGACTTTAGAAGAGAGGTGATTAGATAAAAGACGGGCCACGCTCCCTGTAGTCGCGTAGGTAAATTGCGGAAACATAGGGAAGACATGAATCTCGTTGACCCTCAGAGCTTCAATTTGCTGAAGCGCCGTCTCATGAGTTGCTTCCAAATAGCGATGAAATGTTAAAACGGGTGCTTTTAGTCGCTTAGAAAGGGCTTGGGCTATATGCTCAGTGTCAGAATATATTGGGGAGCCTCCTCCTATTGCAGCATAATCGGCAGAGACTTTTTTCCCCCGTCTTCTTGCCACATTGCGAAAAAGGAGGTTATGAAAAAACTGAGGCCACTTGGTTCGAATGACATCCCTATCTTTTAAAAGGGCATACAAAAAAGGTTCCACTTCCTTAAGATTGCGAGGTCCCCCAAAGTTAATAATAAGATAGCCAATTGAAGCCATATGACTAAATATGATACTTATATTTTAAAAGAAAATCAAAAGATTTTGTGATATAAAGAGCATGATGAAAAGATGGATTGCCTTGTTTTTTTTCGTTTTTGCCTTTTGGGGGTGTGGAAGCAAGTCTGCCTCCAAGCCTAGCGGCTATTTGATTGGGCGAGACACAAGCTGGTTTCCTCTTCAGTTTGGGGAACAAGCCATTGCTATCAATGGCTTCACAAATAAGCTCGTTCAAGAGATTGGGAAAAAAGAAGAGATCACTATGAACATTGTGGATATCGATTGGCTCCAGCTTTTTTATAGCTTGGATGAGGAGGAGGTCGAAGGTATTTTCACCTCCATTCCCCCAACTGTTGAAAGCCAAGCGGTGTATTCTTTTTCGGAACCGTTTCTTCTGTTAGGGCCGGTGCTTGTTGTCCCCATCGAGTCCAAAGCCTCTTCTCTCGAGGATTTATCAGGTAAAATAGTTGGGGTTAATCAATTCGACGATTCCGTCCTTGTTGTACAAAAATACCCCTCGATTGTGATTGAACTTTACCAAAACATCCCAATGGCGTTGGAAGCGCTTAGCCAAGGCGCTTATGACGGCCTGCTCATCCCTAACTTGGATGCCCACACCTTAGTGCCTCATCTCTATCGGAACCAATTGAAAATTGTAACTTTACCCCTTAACAACAAAGCGCTTCGTCTGATCACACTTAAAGATGAACATAAAAAACTTATCGAATCTTTCAACAAAGGATTGAAAGAGCTCTTTGAGTCGAGTCAGTACAAGGAAACTCTCGAACAGTTTGGACTTCCTAGAGTCAATTCAATTTCTTAAATTTTCAACTGAATTGACTATCACTGCCCAAGTATGATAGCGATTGAGCCGATATCAAAAGGTATGCCCTTGCTAAACTCGACTGGCCGCAGGATCACATGCCTCAGCGAGTCTAAGTGGGATTTTATACCATTTCCTAGAAATAACTTCCTAAAGTGGCGCTGTAAAACACAACAGGTTTGGACAAGCGTTTCAAAGCGCATGTTTTTAAACATGTGCGAGAAACGACTGTCCGAAAATGATGTGTTAGACGGTGTCAATTTAGGAAGTTATTTCTAGGAAATGGTATTAGTCTCTAGGAGCTGTCTTTACTTTATAAAGAGAAAACCCTGAATTAAAAGAAGGAGAAGAAGGATGCTTTGACGGAGATAAAGCATGTGCTAACTGCTCTCTAATAAGGGTTCTTCTTCCTACGTATAGAGAAAAAATTCTACCAACAACTTCAGTCAGTTGGTCTACATGATATTTTCCAATCGCAAAATTTGGGTCTAGAAAGTAGCAATCCCCATTTTCGCCCACAATCAAGCCTAGGGCATGTGGATTTCTTTCCTTTCCTAAAATGTTATAGGTGGGAGTGATTATAACATATTTACCGGGTTGAGGGCATTTCAGACTCGCTAATAAGGCTTCTGGGTTTTTCTCACTATGAATAACACTTTCAATCATTAAGCCAGCTGCATGAAGGCCTAAATTATCGCAATTAATACGCCCTATATTTTCCCCTCCATAATATCCGTAATGCTGTGCCACCTGCCTCAGATTATCAATAAAAGAGAAATAATATTTCTTATCCTTAAATTCCCGATCGCATCCTCCGTCTTTTATCAACTGCCTTATGTCGTCAGCAAAATCTTCAATAGGATTAGGACGTTTACCGCTTTCTAGATATAACCGAAGAGGTTTGAAATATTTTAAGTCCCAAGTCCATTTATCTTGAAGGTTGTCATAATCCTCGGGTGTTTGAGGGTTGCTATCGATTATATCAATGATCGCTTGCGTCATTCCTTTAATTTCACCATGTTTAAAACGTCTATATATCTCTTGATACTTCGCTGCCTGTATGGGCATGCCTCCCTTAAAGTCCTGTGCTACCTTTTCTGGGTCTTGATTTTCAGTTTCTTTAAGGAAATGGATCACTCCTCCATAACATTTCCCTTTGCCTTCGATTTTCAGTTTCTCTGCTTGTGTCTCAAAGAGGCCTAGCTTTTCAGCCAGCCCTTTCAAAGGTTTTACGCATGGGGAATCGCCATAAAGATATTGTTTTATTTCGCTTATTTTTCCCCTATTAATTGTAGAAACTAATAGCCCGGACCTAAAAACGAACATCCTAACCAATATTCTACAAGGAGCTGATAGGAGTGTCTTAAAAGCAAGAAATATGGCGTAAGCTGTAATCTTTACTTTTTCAAGGGTTGTTAAGCCACCTTTCTGTTGGGGTTTTACCCCCTGAATTGGATAGGCGGGGCTAATCCCACTACCATCTGGAATAGATAGATTAGGTAGCATATTGAAAAAAAATTATTAAAATTTATTATATTTATAATAAAATTATAATAATTAATTATTAATTTTATATAAATATAGATAAAATATATTTATCAGTTAATTATAAATTTAAACAGATCTAGCCTTTCAGTGGGGAAGCGAGCATTTAAAAGCTTGATTGTTAGGGATAGATTTTTCTCAAAAATCCGAGCAAATAGCAAAAAGTAGCCATTTGGGAGAATTTTTGTGAGAAAAATGACGTCTTAGCCTAATTGCTAAACAGGCTGGGGAACCGCTTTCAAGGTGGACTCTACGTAGGTCTGTTGCACTTCAGCTAGTACCTCGGGATCAACAGGGCATTTGCTGAGCTGCCAAATTTGATCGGCATAACGAGCTATCGATGCATCTGCCGAAAAGCTGCCCATCCCCGCTATATTGTGGAGCGCATATTCTGCCCACTTCCGCTGATCTAAATAGAAGGTCTCTACCTTTTTCTGAGTCTCATAGTAGGGCAGAAGATCGTGAAGGACAAAGAAACGATCGGCTTTTTGCCCTCCAAACCCGAGCATCAAAGAATCAAAAAGAGTGCCCAGTGACTCTTTTTCATTCTCTGTCCTAACAAACGTATCATCTTTTAGTGCATCGATAGCTCTTTTGATTTTAGGATGCTGTGAATAGAGATCCCAAGGATTATAGCTATCCTTTTTTTGTATTTGAGCCAGCTCGTCTGCAGTGGCTCCAAAAGAAAAAGGCCACCACTCATTTTTAACCGCCTCTCTCATTTCGATATTTGCCCCATCTTCTGTCCCTATTGTCAGGGCGCCGTTGATCGTCAACTTCATGTTCCCTGTGCCTGAAGCCTCCATCCCGGCTGTTGAAATTTGCTCTGAAAGATCGGCAGCAGGAATAATAACCTCAGCGCGAGTGACACTGTAGTTCTCCACAAAAATAACCTTAAGCTTGCCTCGAATAGCCGGATCATGATTGATTTTTCTAGCGAGGCAGTGAATGAGTTGAATCACCTGCTTTGCGATCGCATAGCCGGCGGCTGCCTTCCCCGCAATAAAAGCGGTTCGTGAGATAGGACGGCTATCCGGGTTATCAAGAAGATCATGATAGACCATGATTAAATGAAGGGCGTTCATTAGCTGTCGCTTATACTCATGGAGTCTTTTTACCTGAACATCAAACAGAGAGTCGAGATCGATGGAGGTCTCCCATTGATCTGAAGGGAGAGGGTTTCCAAAAAGATCGCGCAAGGGATTTTTAGATTTCAGGAAGTATAAAAGCCGCTCTTTATTTTTTTGCTTCACCTCAAGAAAAGCCTCTTGAGTCTTGGCATCTGCTGCAAAGTTTTGAATCTGTTGAATCTTCGAAAAGTCGGTCAACCACTCTCTTCCAATCCGCTCATTTAGAAATTCAGAAAGAGCAGGATTGCAATGCCAGAGCCAGTGGCGCTGTGTGACCCCATTGGTCACGTGCGTGAACTTATCGGGGAAAAATTCATGGAAATCTTTGAAGACCTTATTTTTGAGGGTATCCCCATGCAACTTGGCCACTCCATTGACCTTATGAGAGCCGAAAATTGCAAGATGCGCCATTCGAACTTGACCGCCTTCAATCATCGACATGCGTCGCACGCGTGCCTCATCATTTGGGTACCGTTTTCGAATCTCCTCGCAAAATTGTTGATTGATACGCTCGATAATCCGATATTGTCTGGGAAGCAAACAGGACAAACGATTGGAATTCCACTCTTCTAAAGCCTCTTTCAAGATAGTGTGGTTAGTATAACCGACAATTGCTTGTGTGGTCTCCCATGCCTCTTTCCATTTAAACCGGTGGTGTTTCGTCAGTATGCGGACCAGTTCAGCCACGACAAGCGCGGGATGGGTGTCATTAATTTGAATGCGTACTTTGTCAGCTAAATTCGACAGATCGGGATAATGTATGAGATGACGCTGCAAGATATCTTGGACCGAAGCGGAAACAAGAAGAAATTCCTGCTTCAAGCGGATTCTTTTTCCGGTTTCATGGTTGTCGTTGGGATAAAGGACATCAGTAAGCGCAGTGTTTTCTGCGGCAGGGCCTATCTGTCCCGCATTATACCTTTGAAGATGGAAATTGTGCGGCGATTCTTTGGTAGACCAAAGGCGGAGAGTCACAATGTTAAAATTCGGCCCCTCTGAAAAGCCCACAATGGGAAAATCATAAGGAAGGGCTCTTACTTCCTCAAAATCATGCAAATCAAGTACTACTTCTTCATGCTCATTCATCTTTTTGCGGGTCATCCCTGCAAATCGCACTGTCTTTGCATCTCCATCATGGCGAATTTCCCATGGGCATTCATTGAGCAGCCAACAGTCCGGCTTCTCTACTTGAACTCCCTCCCAAATCTGCTGTTCAAATATCCCGTATTGATACCTAAGCCCATAAGCTGTCACAGGATAGTGCTGAGTCGCAAGAGAATCGAGAAAGCAGGAGGCCAAGCGGCCCAATCCACCGTTGCCCAATCCCGGATCGGATTCCATTGTGAGGAGCTGGTGATAGTTATAGTCTAGTTTCTTCATCACTCGTTTCATCAGATCATGCGCGTGTAAATTGGAAATGTTATTCACCAACATTCGACCGGGTAAATACTCCATCGAGAGATAATAAAGGCGGCGAGCTTGCTTTTTGTTAATGGTGGCTATTGTGGCTGCCCAATTGACAATGATCTTTTCTCGAAGTGCTAAGGAGACCGCCTGAAAAATTTCCCAAGGATAGGCCTGCTGTGGAGGGCGAACCATACAGGTTATCAAATAATGGCGCACTTTTTGTGCGATAATTTCTGCTTCAGCATCAAGATTCGGTTGCATGAAACGCCTCAATAAATTAAAAACAACTTTCTATTTCAAATTGCCTTATAACTATTTTTCCTTCAATCCCGATGAACCGAGAGTTTAGCTTTTATTACAAATTTCTCTTTGGAGAGTAAAGATACCTTCCTTTTCAGTTAGTTAACCGTTCCTTCTACAGCCGAAACATTCAATTTAAGAGCAATAGTCCTTTTCACAAAGAAAGATGTATTTTAGAATTTATTTTTTTAAAAAAAAGGCGCGGCATTTCCTCCCATCCCTGAAAGGATGGATTTCCATGCCGTTAATAGGATAAACTTTTTACAAGAGGCAAAAAATGTCGGCAGAATTTAGACCTGATTACGCTTTAACTTTTGAATATGTAGCAAAAGCAACAGCTCATCGCTTTAAATACAATAAAGAGCATCTTTTAGAAGCAGCCCAAAACAAAGGAGCCTACGAAGCAATGAAATTTCTCATTGACGAAGCCGATTGTTATCGATTAGGAGGACACATCGGAAATTTACATACCATAGCTATGCGTTATTTCAACAGCCAATTCCCGGAAAGTCACCATGATGA
This sequence comes from Chlamydiales bacterium, assembly GCA_049281295.1. Classification (GTDB taxonomy): domain Bacteria; phylum Chlamydiota; class Chlamydiia; order Chlamydiales; family JAAKFR01; genus JBAPRV01. The sequence goes on along the minus strand of JBAPRV010000106.1, from coordinate 14,338 downwards.
AATGAATCTTCAAAACATGAAATATGAAGAATTAAATCTTGAAGATCTTTTGCCACAAATTGAAAAGCTTAAAAAGTTCGCCCTTGAGCAATTTATGGAGAAAGGTATGAAAGCAAATGATTTTGAGAGGTGCCTAAAAGGACGAGAATACTATCCGAGTGAAAAAAAAGAAGACTGACACTTGGCCTCCAATCCCCTGATACTAAAAAAACCTTGATTCTCGATTGCAAAGTGTGGAAACTCAAAAGACATGGAAAAATATGAATTGATTGTAATTGGGACTGGGCCCGCAGGTGAAAAAGCCGCGGTAAAAGCCGCTTATTTCGGTCATAGAGTGGCTATTATTGAAAAAGAGAGCCACTGTGGAGGAGCAGGAGTCAATACAGGGACTCTTCCTTCTAAAACTTTAAAAGAAACCGCTCTCTATCTTTCTGGAAAATATGACAAGGGTCTTTATGGCATTGACCGGGATATCGAAGGAGAGGCTACTGTTGAACATTTCCTCCATCGAAAAAATTGGATCGTGGAAACAGAAGCCGAAGAGGTGCGGCAAAATTTGATCAATCATAAGGTCGATATCTATTATGGAAAGGCTACTTTTCAAGATAATCATCATATCCACCTTATGGGAGCTAAGGAGCAGACTCTCTATGGTGAATATATCATCATTGCTAGCGGCTCTTATCCCTTCCATCCATCAAGTATCCCTTTTGATAAAAATCGTGTGCACGATTCTGACTCCATATTATCTATTAAACGATTTCCAAGCTCGATAGCTGTGCTTGGGGCAGGGGTTATCGGTTGTGAATATGCTACTATCTTCTCTACTATGGGAAGCTCCGTTTTTCTCATCAACCGCGGCGACAAGATCCTCCCCTTTATTGATCAAGAAGTGGTGGATTTATTCATTGAGCACATGAAACGCAGTGAAATAGATTTGCTCTTTAATAAAAGTGTGCAGTCCGTTGAAACCCCTTCAAATGACAATGAACCCTTAAAAGTTGTGTTAGAAACAGGCGAAGCGCTGCATGTTGATATGTTTCTTTTCGCTCCGGGTCGGTATGGAAATACCAAAGATCTGAATCTCGGCAAGCTGGGTATTGAAGTGACTCAAAAAGAAACGATCCCGGTGAATGAGCACTACCAAACTGCTGTTCCCAATATCTATGCCGTTGGAGACGTCATTGGGTTTCCCTCTCTTGCAAATGCAAGCATGGACCAAGGACGTGTGGCTGTGGCGCATATTTTTCAGACAAAAGATCTGGAATCAATCGCTCGAGTTCTCCCCTTTGGGATTTACACAGTCCCTGAGATTGCAACGGCAGGGATAAGCGAAGAGGAGGCTAAAGAGAAACAGCTCTCTTATTGCATAGGAAGAGCTCGCCACAACGATATGCCCCGCGGGAAAATCTTAGGAGCTAAAGAGGGCTTACTTAAATTGGTGTTTACTCGCAATGATCTTATTATCAAAGGAGTGCACATTATCGGTCATTTAGCTACTGAGCTCATTCATCATGGTGTTGATCTGATTGAAAATCAAAAAACATTGATGGATGTCATTGCAAAAGTTTATAATTACCCCACACTACACGACCTTTATAAGTATGCGGCTTATGATGGATTGGGAAATTTATCGGGGCACAAAATAAAGTTATAAAGTGAAAGTTTGGGGATTTGTAAAAGTTCTCTTTGGGTTAAGCGCTCTTGCGCTTCTTGCCATGCTTTATTGGTCCTCTCTTATCATTGAGGAAAATCTAAAAACGGTTCGTATTGAACTGGATGCCTTTAAAGCTGATACAGTCGCTTTAGGGCAAGCCATAAAGGGTCAGGCACTAAAAACCAATCAGGCCTCTCAATCTTCTCATAGTGATCCGAAATATCCAAACCTCTTAAAAGAAGATCCTTATTTTTCTCAAACCCTCCCTTCCCTTGTCGGAGAGGGCTTCCAGCCCAAAGGAATATTGAGAGAGGCTATTTTAGGACGCCCTGACAACCTCCACCCTTTTAATGGATTTCGGGATGTAGCGAGTTTGTATCGAATGTGCACTGTCAATGTTGCCGATCTTCAGTTTGGAAAATATGAAACGCTCTCTCCCCAAATGGCCGTAAAAATTGAAGCCCGTCCTCGCTCTGATATCCCAGAAATAGACGAATATTGGGTCCACTTGCGCAATGATGTTTATTGGCAACCCCTCAACAGAGCTCAATTTAACTTTGAGTTAACTCCCCAGTTTTCTAAAAAGCAGCCTGTAACAGCTCACGACTTTAAATTTTTCTACGATGCGCTCATGAATCCTTATCTTTCTGAAGCAAAGGCGGTTTCGCTTAGAACCTACTATAATGACGTAGAAGATTTTATTGTCATTGATGATTATACATTTGTCATTCGTTGGAAACCTCATAAAGTGGCATCCGAGAATGATGAATCGCTTGCAAAGATTAAATACACTTCCTTGAGTTTAACAGGCGCTTTGAGCCCCCTTCCTTGCTTTGTCTACAAATATTTCGCTGATGGGCACAAAATTATCGAAGAGGATGAAGATCCGGACTGTTATCGAAACGATTCCGTTTGGGCTCAAAATTTTGCTGAGCATTGGGCCAAAAACTATATTGTGAGTTGCGGTCCTTTTTCCTTTGAAAAAATAACCGAAGAAGGGATTCACCTAAAGCGCAATGCCGAACATTTTAACCCCTACGCAGTCCTTATCAAAGGGATTCAATACCGGTTTAAAGAGAGCAGCGATGCAGTTTGGCAAGATTTTAAAGCAGGGCATCTCGATCTGTGCACTCTTCCGGCCAGTCAGCTTCTCAATATGGAAGCCTTTTTGAAAAGTGCAGACTACCAAGTTCAAAAAAAACAGGGTCTCAGTATTGAATCGCTCAATTATATTGATTTAAGTTACTTCTATTTAGGCTGGAATTTAGCTAACCCTGTCTTTGAGAGCGAGAAGGTTCGTCTCGCTATGACCATGACCATAGACCGGGAGCGCATTATTGACCAAAATCTCAATCAGATGGGCGTCCCCACCACCGGTCCATTTTTTTGTTTTTCTCCTGCTTATGACAGCTCGATAGACCCTTGGCCCTATAATCCGGAATTCGCTCGCCGTCTTTTAGATCAAGAAGGATGGATCGACAGAGATGGAGACGGGATTCGGGAGAAAGTGATCCGTGGAAAAACGGTTCCTTTCCGTTTCAAACTTTTTTATTATGTGAAAAATTTGCCCACAAAAGTGATCGCAGAGTATATCTCTACCGCCTTACGGGAAGTTGGAGTTGAATGCGAGCTCTGCGGGTTAGATATCGCCGACCTTTCAAGGCAACTTGACGACAAGAGCTTTGATGCTATTTTTATGGGATGGAAACTGGGCACTCCTCCGGAAGATCCTTATCAATTATGGCACTCGTCAGGAGCTAAAGAAAAAGGGTCATCGAATGTTTTAGGCTTTTCAAACCCTGAAGTAGATCAAATCATCGAAGCACTGAGGTACGAATATGATAAAACAAAGAGAATCCAGCTTTACCACCGTTTTCACCGTATCGTCCATGAAAAAGCGCCGTGCATCTTCCTTTATACACCTAAAGCCTTGCTTCTTTCTCGAGAGTACGTGAAAAACTTATTTATTCCCCTGGAACGTCAAGATTTGATCCCCGGAGCGAATATTCCAGAACCAAATACTCAAGTCATCTGGCTAGCCGACCATGATTGAGTATATTTTCCGCAGGCTGCTGCTACTCCCTCTCACTCTTTTTGCAATCATTTTGGTCAATTTCGTGATTTTAAACCTCGCTCCCGGCGATCCGGTAAATATTGCTCACTTAAGTAGTACCGGAGATGCTATTCGCGCCGCGGATGAAACTGGAGTGACGGGAGAAAATCGCTACCTTCAATTTCGGGAGCACTACGGGCTAACTCTTCCCCTATTATTTAACAGGTGGCCCTCCCTCTCTACCAAAAAGATACAAAAAGGACTGGCTCAATTAGCTGCCAAAGAGAATGAGAAAGGGTATGCTTACCAGCAATTTCTCACTCTTTGGGGCGACAGAGCCCGCTTTATTATGCCCCACCTTCTCAATGAGGCAAAAAATCCGAAAAATACCCCTCAAATACAACGGATAGCCTCCAATCTATTTATCCGGGGAGGCATCCGGCAAGGACATGTAGGAGCAACGCTCACCCTTAAGCAACGTAAAGAGAACTACCAAATCTCGAAGAGTAATTTCCATCTAAGCTCGCTCCGCCTATTAGAAAGCGATTCTATCGCCATGATAGAAGCAAAAGTCTCTCAGTTAATTACATGGTTTGAAGAGCAAAAAGAGCAGATAGCTTTCACTTGGCCCAGAAAAGAGAAATTAAAAATATTATTCTTTAAGACTCGCTTTTTCCGTTATTTAAGCCGTGTTCTCCGCCTCGATTTTGGTACACTTCGAAATGACAGCAATAAAACGGTTATCAGCGAGGTTGCCAAACGGCTTAAATACTCGTTAACTTTAGCCTTTATTCCCATGGTGATTACCTTTTTTTGCTGTCAAATTTTTGGCATGTTGATGGCAGCTAAGCAAAACCGTTGGCCTGACTACTCACTAAATATCTTCTTTTTAAGTCTTTATGCCATTCCTGTTTTCATCGTTGCCCCTTTTTTAATTCAAAATTTTGCCCTACATAAAACCATCCCATTTACCCATGTCCCGATTCCCTATAGCGGTTTTCATAGCCAGGCTGAAATATATGACACCTATAACTCTTTACAACGGCTAGCCGATATCACTCTCCATCTCTTTTTACCGCTAATAGCTATCATGTATGGAACCTTTGCTATGCAAGCCCGTCTTTCAAGGACAGCCTTTTTAGAAGTTTTGCGCCAAGATTATATTCGCACAGCACGAGCTAAAGGGCTTCCATGGAAAACGATCTTAGTCAAACACGTGGGCAGAAATGGAGCCATTACTATCGTCACCTCCTTAGCTGCCTCACTGGGCATTGTACTGGGAGGATCTTTGATCGTGGAGACCATTTTTGAAATCAATGGATTTGGAAGATTTTTCTACCAAGCCATCTTAAACCGCGATTACAATGTAGTCCTATTTTCCGCTTTTGCAGGTTCCTTTTTAACTTTGATCGGCTATCTTTTAGCCGATATTTCTTATACCCTTCTAGACCCGCGAGTTCGATTTAAATGAATCAAAGTTATCTGCAAATTGTTTGGGAGCAGTTTAAAAAAAATAAATTAGGCCTTATTGCCCTTATCACCCTTGCCATTTTTTTCTTGGTTGGACTCTATGCTCCCTTCTTAGCCTCAAGCAAACCCTCCTTTTTGCTATGGAATAAAAAACTCTACTTCCCCCTTTTCAGTTATCTATTCTACAGCGGGTTTTATACAAAACCTATCGACCTTTTCTTCAATCTTTTGATGTTTACCGCTCCGGCCTTCTTACTAGGAGCCTGTCTTTTTAAAAATCCGCTAAAAAAATATTTTCTGACAGTAGTCTTAGGACTTCAGGTAGGACTCTTTGTTTTCTTTGGTTTTTTTAAAGGGATAAAAGATCCGGCTAGCGATCCAAAGCTGAAGCAAGCCCGTTTTGAAGCCCTCGAGAAAGGAACTTCTTTTCGAGAGGATCCTCTTCTTTCCTCTCTCCCTCTGCAAACCAATTGGGCCTTTGAGCTTCAATACATGACCCCTTATGAGCAACTCAACCACCTTCTCCGACACCGCCAAAAACAAGCTCAACAAAAACATCTGGCCCCTTATATCTCCCGTTATGAGGAAAACACACATCTTCCTGCCCCTTCCTTATTAAATATTGAAAATCGAAATGAAGTTGCCAGACGGATTCAATTGAAAACCATCCTAAAGAACATCGAAGAAAAGTATCAAGAAGGGCTGAATACGCTCCCTCAACTGATGGCAGACTACCGCCCTTTTTCACATCTCCTAATTATGGCCAAATACGATCTTGAACATGCCCCCGAAAGCGATCGCCTGCAAGCAGAAAAGTGGTACCGCAAAGTCTTGCAAGAGGCAAGTCCCTTTCAAAAACCTCTTGAAAAGGTCCGCCAAGTTATTTTACAACACCACGAAACAACCTCTGAGCTGAATTATTTAGAGGAAAGAAAACAGTGGCTGGAATCAGAAGCTCAAAAACTCATCGTCATAATCCCTCCTTTTATACGTCCCTTTCATTGGGAAGAGGATGCCGGAGGAGCACCGGCTATCAATCAATTTGTCCCTTGGTGGGAATTGACCCGTGTCAATCGGAAAGATCTTGTAGCAAGCTTGATCTTTGGCATTCGCGTATCAATGATCGTGGGCTTTACAGCTATCGGCCTCTCTCTTCTAATCGGTCTTCCGCTTGGCATGATTGCAGGCTATTTTGGGGGAAAAGCAGATCTTTTTATTTGCCGTTTGATTGAAGTGTGGGAGGCCATGCCCACTTTTTTCATGCTGCTTCTCGTCATCGCCATCACCCAAAGTAAATCGATTTTGCTTGTCATCATCGTGCTTGCTCTATTTGGTTGGACAAACTTTGCCCGCTTCATTCGAGCGGAAATGCTCAAGCAACGAAACCTTCCCTATGTGTTAGCCACTAAAAGTCTTGGTTTTGGCGAAAGCCGCATTATGTTCTCGCATATCCTTCCCAATGCAATCCCGCCGATTTTGACCCTTATCCCTTTTGCCATGATGGCAGCCATAACAAGCGAAGCAGGCCTATCTTTTTTGGGCCTTGGAGAAGAAGGGTCGACCTCCTGGGGAGTATTAATGGACGAAGGGCGCTCGGTGTTTCCATCGGAAAGTTATCTGCTCTGGCCTCCTGCCATTCTTCTCACTATCCTTTTAGTTTGCATTGCTTTAGTAGGCGATGTGATTCGCGATGCCATTGATCCTAAAATGCGCGGATAGCACCCATTCCAAAAAAATATTGACATATTTTCAAATTACTCGCATTTTTTTCGTTAAAAAAAGGTTAAGATGGCCCCTGTAATAGGAAGAGAAATTCAATTCATTTTTCAAATGGGTTCAGATTACATTTCCAAAAATTGGGAAAATTTATCCAATAAAATCCATGATTTTTACCGCAGTTACTATCTGCCTTCTCTTTTGGAAAAACCGAATCAACAAAATGATCCAGCTCATGCTTATTCTAAAAACCTCCTCAAGGCTTCTGTTTATCAGTGCACTTTCCCTAACAAAAAAGAAATCTGGAAGAACTGGGAAATACGAGAACATACGGCGCACATACTTTCCAGTGATGGGAAGCAGATTCGAGTGCCAATAACTGTTTTCACCTCACGTCAGTATAAAGACATTAATGACCCTGAAAAAACGCATACCATTTTGCGATTCTCAGGAAACAAAGAAGACAAAATAACCTCAAATATACAAGCCATGTCATTAATTTCGGAACATGTTGATTTTATCAAAAATAGTCATCCATCCTCCCATTATAACCTAAAGTTGCTTCAAGTTGACTTTTATAGTTTTCAAATCAAAAACGAAAGAGATGATAACTTTCAGCAGTGGAAGCCTACTAATTCTGAAGATTTTGGGGTTCTTGGAAAGATCATAGAGACGCTGCATAACAGAGGGTATAAGGTACAGTTCTTTTACTTTTATTCGGTAGGCACAATGGTTTTCAATGGATTAGAAAGATCGGTAGCAAAATATTTTTCTAACGCTACTATCATAGTAGATAGAGGCTTTACTAGCAGCAATAATGCAGCATGGCAACTCATGCCTTGGTATAAAGCTTCAGTAGCAATCGTGGGTTCTTACTTGATGAATTGGAGAGCAGATATTAATTATGCGATGGTCAAAGTGTGTAGTAATCTAGGATCATTCAATGGGATGCGGATTATCATTCTTGAAAATCAAAACGACCCTGATCATTTCACTTTTAACCCCGATTTGGAGGATAGGTTATCTCCTTACACTATGTTAGTTGACCGAATTACGATGATAGCTGAGCCAATACAGGTGAAAGAAGAAAAAGAAGAGATAGAAAAATTTTTTGGCTCCCAAGCATCCACTAACTCTCACGCATTTCCTCTGAGTCGCTTCCATGCAGCTAGAAGCTATGAGACTATTGATATCAGCAAAGGCGAAAACATACTCCAATGGTTAATTAGAGATGTTTTTTCACAGAGAGCGATGATTCGTTACTCAGGCTAGCCGGCATTAAGAAAAAATAGCTCGAAGAATAAAGAAAAAAAGAGCCGATAGGATGGCCCCTGCAGGTACGGTCACAAACCAGGCGACTACAATGTCGCGTATCACATTTAAGTTAATCACTTCAATACCGCGAGCCAACCCAACCCCCAAAACAGCTCCTACAAGAACATGAGTCGTTGAAATAGGCAAGCCGAGTTTTGATGCCAATACAATGGTCACCGCAGCTCCAAAACCGGCCGAAAATCCTCTAGAGGGAGTGAGTTCCGTGATTTTCTTCCCAACGGTTTCGATAACACGCCAACCCCATGTGGCAAGACCTACTACTAACCCCCCACCCCCAAGGATAAGTAGCCAGATGGGGATGCTCTGCCCCCCAATAGGCTCATTGCGTAAAGTGTTGAAAATAGCAGAGAACGGACCTATTGCATTTGCCACATCATTGGACCCATGAGCAAATGCCATAGCGCAAGCTATAATGATCTGAAAATAGATGAAAATCTTTTCCACCTGCTGGTAGCCTGTGTACCGCTCTTCTCTTACCCCAACCTCTTTTGCAATCTCTTTAACTTCGTCTAATACATGATGGATTTTACTTTCTAACTCCCCCATTGAAGCCACTTTTGTCCGCTCTAAATGTTTCTGAGCTTTTTTTAAACCAACTTCCACTTGCAGATTGTGCGAGTAAAAGGGGGTTGTTGGTTCTTGGATCTTTTTAACCAGAAAAGCAGTTATTAAAGCAAAAAAAACCCCTACAAATAATGCAATAACTAAAACTAATAAAGGATTTATACTTAAATTAATTCCGGAAAGACCTTTAAATAAAATAATCAAAGTTAAAACAGCGAATATCACAAAAGTGAAATAAGGAGCTAACCGTTTGGCAGCTAAAACAGGCTGGCTTTGATAAAGAATTTTACGGCGAACAATTGAAAAAATGAGATAGGCAAGTGCACCCCCCAAGAGAGGAGAAAGAATCCAACTGAAGAAGATGGAAAGAAGGGCTCTCCAATAAATGGCATGAACCCCTCCGAATACTAACCCGAAACCCAATACAGCTCCTATGATAGAGTGAGTAGTGGAGACAGGCCAGCCAAAAAAGGAGGCTATCTGCAACCAAATTCCTGCTGCTAAAAGAGAAGCAAGCATTCCATAGATATAATCCGCTTTATCAATCGAAAAAAGATCGGGATTTACAATACCCGACTCGACGGTCTCAGAAACACGCCCTCCCAGAAAAAAAGCGCCGCAAAACTCAAAGATAGCGGCAATCACAACGGCTTGTTTAAGAGTAAGCGCTCCAGACCCCACAGAGGTCCCCACCGCGTTCGCCACATCATTTGCACCAATACTCCATGCCACATAAACGCTACATAAGAGCGCAATGATAAAGAGAAGGGTCATCCGATCTATTTCACCTCAAGAGTCATACGGACTCGGTTGGCAAGTTTTTCAGACTCATCGGAAAGGCTGGACAGCTCTTGAATCACCTTCATCCATAAGAAAAAAATGGGAGGTTTCATGTGATCGCAATCAGAAAATATTTTCTTTAAAAGCTGCCGTTGCAACAGGTCTGCTTCATGTTCTTTGAATGCCACTTGATCGACAAGACCACGCACTTTTTCAGCCTCTGAGCCTCCAAAAGAGCTTTCAACCAATTGCCCGATTTCCTTAATAATAAGATGAACCTCTTCAAAGCATTCCAAATTTTTTTTGAGGAAAAGGTGAAACGCATCGCTAAATTCAGGGAGTATTTCAATGTGGCGAAAGGTCAAAACTAAAGCAGCATCTTCAGCTCTATCGGCAATATTATCTTGAAGAGCTAAAATTTCAAGTAAATTGGCTCTGGAGATGGGGAGAAAAAGTCCTGTTGGAAGGTTATTTCGAATGTCATTTTTTGTGAGATCAGCTTCATGTTCAAGTTTTGAAATTTTTGCTGCAATGGATTCTACAAGATCATAATCTTTTTTTTCTAAAGCCTCGAAAAGAGGAACAATTTCGTGCACGCAGACGGCTACTTTAGCCATATGGATCTGAAGGGGAGAAAAAGGTGAACGCCCAAAAAGGCGAGCCAGCATTTGCATCTTAAATTCTTTTTGTCATGATAATAATCCAAGCGGAAGATATTGTAAATTTATGTCTAAAGTATTACAAGTCCGAAATCTCACAACACAATTATCTATTGAGGGAAAGACCTACACTGTCGTTGATAACCTCTCATTTGATATAGAGCGCGGAGAGATTCTCGCCTTAGTAGGAGAGTCCGGATGCGGGAAATCTATGACGGCTCTCTCTATTTTACGCATTCTTCCTCAACCTCCTGCCCTTTTCCCTAAAGGGGAAGTGATCTTCCGAGGATATAATTTAATGACTCTATCCGAATCTGAAATGAGTCGAATTCGAGGCTATAGCATCGCCATGATTTTTCAAGACCCAATGTCTGCCCTCAATCCTGTCTACTCCATTGGGGAGCAGCTCAGAGAGGTTGCCGCACGACACTTGGAAATAGAAAAAGAAGCAATTGAGGAGAGGATAATCAAAGTTTTAGAAGATGTGCGCCTCCCGAATCCAAAAGAAAGGATGCGCGAATATCCCCATCAAATGTCCGGGGGGATGCTGCAGCGTGTAATGATTGCCATGGCTTTGATTGGCTCCCCCGACCTTTTGATTGCCGATGAAGCGACAACTGCGCTTGATGTGACCATCCAGGCACAAATCCTGGATTTACTAAAAGAGCTCCAGCAAAAAAAAGAGATGTCTATACTGATGATCACCCATAATATGGGGGTAGTGGCCGAAATAGCCGATCGGGTGATTGTCATGTATGCGGGAGAGCAAATCGAACAGGCTCAAGTTGAACATCTCTTTGAGAACCCCGCTCACCCATATACTCAAGCCCTCTTATCCGCACATCCAAACTCATCTCTTATGATCGGAAGATGGCCTACCATATCAGGAAACGTTCCGAAAGTAACGGATCTGCCTCAAGGATGTAGTTTTCACCCCCGTTGTCATTATCAAATGAATATGTGTACGAGCGGAAAAGTCCCTTTTTTTCCACTTCCTGAAAAGGAACATCAAGCGAAATGTTGGCTTTATGACAAAAAGCTCAAATGGAAATTAGCCAATGAAGAAGTTATTGACGATTAAAAACCTAAAAAAATATTTCCCTATTAAGCGGGGTGTTTTTCTCCGGCAGGTAGGAGTGAATAAAGCCGTGGATAATATCAGCTTTTCAATCGGTGAAAAAGAAATCGTAGGACTTGTAGGAGAGTCAGGATCAGGGAAAACAACCGCCGGCAAAACAGCGATTCGATTGATAGAGCCTACCGGGGGGGAAATCTCTTTTTTGGGGAAAGATCTCTGCAGCGCCTCTTTGAAAGAGCTGCGCCACTCACGTCAATTTGTTCAGATGGTTTTTCAAGATCCCTATGCCTCTCTCAATCCACGAAAAACCATTCAAGAAAATATTGGAGAGGCCCTTTTATACCATCGCCGAGTGTCTAATAAAGAACAACAAAGAGAGGAAGTTGTCAATATCTTAAAAAAAATTGGGATTTCTCCAAATGCTCTCGACCAATACCCCCACCAATTTTCAGGAGGGCAGCAGCAAAGAATTTCGATTGGACGGGCGATCAGCCTTCGTCCTAAACTCATTATTTGCGATGAAGCCGTTTCCGCTTTAGACCTTTTAGTACAAGCGCAGATCTTAAATTTGTTATACGAGCTAAAGGAAAAATTTGATCTAAGCTATCTTTTTATCTCCCACGATCTTTCGGTCGTCCGTTGTTTTTGTGATAGAGCTCTGGTCATGTTTCAAGGTAAAATTGTAGAAGAGGGTGAGGTGGAAGCCATTTTTGAAGATCCGAAACACCCTTATACACAAAAACTAATCTCTTCCATACCCAAGCAACGCCCCTCAAGGTATTAGCTCTTCTCGACTGCCTGTTCATAAGAGGTGCTCAACGCCTGAAAAATCACCTCATCAGTGAGAAAATTGACATCCTGGGGATGGTAAAGCCATTTGACTTTTCTACTCATAGGGTGCCACTCTATCGGATTGCACTCCCCATAGAGCACAAGCTCACTTTTTCCAAGCGCTGCTCCAATGTGAGCCACTCCTCCATCTCCAACAAAATAGAAATCAGCCAAATCCAGCCCTCTCATAAATTCCTCGAAATTTTCAGGAATATAGAGCTGGTAGGAGCCGTTTATTCTAGCCCCAAGCTGGCTAGCGCGCTCCTTGTCTTTTGGCTCTCCCATAATCAAAACCTCAAAAGAAAACCTCTTTCGGAGCCGATTTACAAGGGCTGCATATCGGTCTACCTGAATACGACTTTGGTTGCGTGTTGTTGAAGCGGTGATTAAAAGAACAGGGAGGCTCATTTTCACCCCCTTCATTCTTTTAGGCAGCCGGACGCTCGGAAAAAGTTCCTCCGGAATCTCTTTTAATTCAGGCGCCAACGTGTGCAGCCCTTTTAATGCCTGATGAAGGTTTTTGGCTCGCTTTTCATCATATAAAAGGGGGGTATTAACCAACTTCCCATGCCAATTATTTTCTACATAGGCGATGGTTTTATCCGCCTCAAGCCAACATAAAAAAAGATTCATCAGTTTCATCGGTGAGGATTTCATGGAAATCGCCACTTCAAATCGTTGCTGATAACGCCTAGCTGTTCTAAAAAAATTCCAATATTTATTCCCTGTTTTTGGAAAAACAATCACCTCTTCTACAGGAGGGAGATAGGAGACAAGGGGATAATTGCGGGAGTCTACAAATAGAGAAATAGTTGATTTAGGATATTTTTTTCGTATATAGAGGACGAGAGGATAGGCGCAGAGAAGATCCCCTAGCCCATTTCTGCGTATCAACGCGATCTTTTGCATTAAATGAATAAAAAACGTTATTATAGCAGAAATTTATGAAAGATAACAAGTTTATACAGTTCTTACTCAAACACCGATCTAAAGCTCTTCTTACCTTCTTGGCTTTTGCTTGTGTGATTGCATGGGGAAAGCGGCTAATCGGTAAAAATAAAGCACACCACAAACACGATTTTATAGTGGTCAGTCAAATCTTTGATCGGTTTTACAGTGGAGAACCTCTTTCCAACGAGTCTATAGAGGCCACAGAAAATGTTTTAAAACGCCACCCTGAGCTCTATCCTAAGTATGCTCCTATGCTCGCCGCTACTTTTTTCGCCCAACAAAAGAGCTCCAAAGCACGTCCCTATGCAGAATCCACCATAGATCATGTAAAAGACAATCTTCCCCCTTTTTACAGAGATTACGCCAAAACTTCTCTTCTTATCACAGAGGAGATGTACGAACAGGCTTTCATACAAGCTCAACAACTCAATACCGAGCTTAAAAACCAAACAGAAGACTACAACACTCTTTATCTCATGAATTTAGTTCGTTTGGTCTTTCTCGCTGATAAGCTAAACCGGCAAGAGAGCAAAAAAGAGGCATGGCAACAGCTTCAACAACAGCCGGGATATGCTTCCATCAAACCTCTTTTCCAAGAAGGGCAGCTCTCCCTTACCGACTACTTAAAATAGTCTTCTTGCATATATACAATTAAGCTGATACATATATTATGGATATGGCTTGCGTGAAGCCATAATTCTATTTGTTTTACTTTCAATGATCTAGAAGCCCGATCGGTGTGGAGATTGACCTATTGTTTTAGGTCTTGGCCAAAAAGGGGGTGACAAAAGAACATAGCGCTTAAAGCCGCGAGGATTGGGCCTGAATTTGTATGAAATAGGAACTCGCCAAGTGGCATCCGACTTTGGCGAGGCAGGAAAAATTTAGGAGATTTGGTTTTGAACAACTCAACGAACCTACTTACAATAGAGGTAGGAAGTGGGTGTGACGTAGCAGAATACGACTTTTATGAAACCTCTTCTGCGAGTGAAAATACACAAAATGAAGAGGTTATTGTAATAAGCGGAACTCTTACGGTATCTTTTTAGCGTTCCCCTACTTACCTTGAATGCCCCCTCTATTCAGCGGGGGCTTATTATTTTTGTAAACAACTCTTGCCTGAAGGCGAAAGCTTTATTGTCCGCTCTTAGGCGGCAACATGCCGGGGGTTTACCTCACCGGTCCCTTCGACGGCAGTCGAAGCGAGCCTCAGTAAATTTCGACTTGCATTCAAGTCGCTGTGC
>JBAPRV010000105.1:0-19874 GCA_049281295.1 Chlamydiales bacterium | reverse complement strand
TGCTTCATTACCTCCATCTGCGCAGGATCGATTTTCGACAAGGGAAGACCCTTGTCTTCAAAACGATCCTACGCATCTGAATGCAATTAAGCAATATAACGGCAAGTTTAGGTAGCAATCAAGGTCTTAGATGTGGGACAAAAAGCAAATCTTAAGCTGAGCAGCCAAGTTGCTCAGTGAGATTTAGGAAGCAATCAAGGTCTTAGGGAGCTGAAAAACAATATCTTCATGAGTATAAACAACATCTTGGGGGGCACTCGCGCCTAAATCTTTTAGACGAGCTATACATAACTGCACGATGTTTTCGGGTGTGGAAGCCCCTGCTGTCAAACCTATTTTTGTAACCCCTTGAAACCATTGGGGATCTATCTCATGAGGGCCAAAGATAAGATAGGCGTTTACACCACGTTTAGTGGCTACTTCTCGCAGCCGGTTAGAGTTAGAGCTGGTAGGGTCTCCTACAACGAGCACTAGATCAACTTCATTGATAATTTCTCTCAGGGCCATTTGTCGATTGGTGGTTGCATAACAGATAGAAGAACTCGGTAACGTCTCAATTTGGGGATAGCGTTTAACTAATGCCTCAATAATCCCGGCAACGTCATCTAAACTCAAAGTTGTCTGAGTGATATAAAATAGCTTGGCCTGGGTGGTAAAGGTAAGCTGTCCAACCTCTTCAACAGACTCTACTACTGTGGTTTGATCAGGCGCTTCCCCTGCGGTTCCAATAATTTCAACATGGTTGCGATGGCCAATCAAAATAATATGATACCCCTTTGCCGCAAACCGCTTGGCTGCTGAATGCACTTTTGTAACCAACCCGCAGGTGGCATCTATCTCAATAAGCCCTCTTGCTTTAGCCTCTTCTCGAACTGAGGGAGGAACTCCATGAGCTGAATAGATTAAACGGGAACCGGCCGGAACCTCTTTTAAATCTTCAATGAAAACCGCCCCTTTCTGCCGAAGGGCTTCTACAACATGATTGTTGTGCACAATTTCATGTTTAACATAAATCGGAGCTCCCCATTTTTCTAAAGCTTTCTCAACAATTTCAATAGCTCGGACTACCCCTGCGCAAAATCCTCGTGGTTTGGAAAGTAATAACTTCATAGGTTAGAGCTTAGTTAGCTGCAACTAATTTTTCAACTACCTCTACTATTTTATCGACATATTCTCGATAGTTTTCTTGGAGATCTGTTGCGCTCACCTGATAGTGAATATCCGGCTCAATACCCAGGTTTTCAATGGGTTGATTGTTTGTTCGCTCAGCAAGTGTTTCGGTGAGTTGAAACATGTTGATCCCTGAATGATTGGGAAAATAAGCTCCGGTCACACACCCACCGGCTCCAGCCGTGCGAGTCCCTAAAATAGTGACTCGTTGATTATCTTTCAGAATCGCAGGGAAAAAATCTCCTCCCGAAAAATCAAGGCTATTTACCAACAACAATATAGGCTTATTATAACGGAAATAAGGATGCGGCTTGATTTCGTTCACACCAAACAGATGAGTCGTATTACTATACAGCTTGCCTTGATTCCATTGATCGATAATGAAATTGCAGTAATCTCTCACTAAAGTTGCATACTCATAATCAATTGGATACCCAAATATGGTCTCTCCCAAAGCCTCTCGAGCGCTCTGATCGTCGTAGATGTTTGTCAAATGCGGAAGCAGAAAAAGAGCTGCGTGCACGTCGTCTTGAGTCAGCGCAATATGGTGTTGAGGCGTGGAGCATCGTTCCTCAATTAGGGTGGAAGCAAGAGCGTAGAGATAAAAAACCAAACCTCCCGGGTTATTGATTTGATCAATCACGAGAGCATCCGTGCGGTATTGAAAATAATTCATCATTTTCCCAAAAGCTTCTACATCTTCTTCGTCGCCGATATAGTGGGGAATGCGGATGTAGCCGATATTTTTACCTGATGAAGTTTGAAAAATATACACATCAAAGATGTTTTCGAACCAGGGCTTCCATACGACTCGACCCAAGCGTGGGATAAAGCTTTTACGAGCCCCTAAATCATGGGGATTCATTTTCAAGGAGCCGCCCACATGGGATTTGTTCCATACATGGGAAATCATAAATCTATCAAAAAATTGACTCTTTTTTAACGCTGATTTCCAGTCTCTTATCCATTCTTGAGCCGCCACCTGGGAAGCCTCAATGTTGCCCAACTTAGCAAAATCACTCACTCTTTCAGGATTGTATTCCCATTTTAATGTCGTTTTGATCACTCTGTTAGTGTACTTTTTCCTCCCTTCGATTTCTATGTTTCCGGATGGAACATATTGTCCCCTTGCTCCATCGCGAAATGTTAAAGCAAACTCTGCAAGAGCCTGGTCTGTTTCTAAGTGATTCAGTCCAAATTCTTGGATACGCAAATCTTGAATCACCTCATGAATGGGAAGGCCATCAAAAGTTAAAATCTCATCGCCGTTTTCAAAAGGAAATTGATTATAAGTGACTTGATCTCGATCTACATAACAGACAAAGTAACGCTCTTCAGCCCCTTTTACTAAAAAAGGGAGCGAGGCATACTCAGTTGAATGATAATCTATCCCTACATGGTAATCTTTAGCTGTATTGAAAAAATCTTTTAAGATCACCTGGCACTTTTTCAAACTTGGAGAATTAAGTTGGATGATTTTGGCTTTTGTTAGCTCAACTTCCCTGTCAAGATCCCAATTTGCCCATTCATATTTCCATCTCAAAGGGGCATATTTCACCTCAAAAATGTTTCTAATACTATCAAGATCTGAAAGAACCCGTTTTTTCATTAAAGACTCTTTTGACTCATTGGCTGCCGTGCTTAACGCAGTGCACGCAAATGCTCCAGCCAGAATACATGAGATAAGATGCTGTCTTTTCATAAATCCCCAAGATCAAAAAGTATTTAGAATAGGCAAAGATGTTTTCTGAAATATGGTTTAAAGTCAAGAAGATAAAATTTTAAAACATCATATATTCGATTTTTCTAAGTTTTGAATTACTCTAAAAAAGTATTTGATCTTCCACCCCATTTACTGCTATTTACAGAAAAAAAAGATTTATAGTGGATTAAATTTTAAAGGCGGGGGGAAATGGCCAATCTTTCTACAAAAAAATGCATCCCTTGCAAAAAGGGCACGCCACCTCTGGAAGGAGAGGTAGTAACCGAGCTTTCCAATATGCTTGGCAAAGAATGGAAAGTAGTCAATGAGCACCATATTGAAAAAGAATTTCGTTTTAAAGATTTTGCTGAAGCTCTTGTCTTTATCAATAAAGTCGGTGCATTGGCTGAAGAGGAGCAGCATCATCCCGATGTTCATCTTTCGTGGGGAAAAGCGAGAATTGTTTTATGGACGCACAAGATTAACGGCTTGAGTGAAAATGATTTTATTTTAGCAGCTAAAATTGATCAAATTTATACTTAAGAGACCTCCGCGCAACTTAGGAAATGTCGAAAAATGAGCTCTTTGTGGCTAAATTTGAAAGTTTCCATTTTTCCCGGAAAGAGTTATTTAGCGGCATTTTCTAAGTTACTCACCTTACGCAAAAAATGCCAGAATAGACTGGCTGCAGAGGACAATCTACTGCGTATCGCTCGTTACCCAACCAACAAGTGGTTGGGCTTCCTCTCGATACTTGTATTTTGCCCCCTTCGCTCACCCCTTTCACGGCATTTTTTGCGTAAGGTGAGTAAGTTAGGCAAGGGTGAAACGGTTCTTTTTCTCGTGCTACTGCTTGTTTGCAGCGGGTGTAATTACTTTGTTCCAAATCCCCCCTGCCCTCCCCCTCCTTCAGCTCGACGCCCTACGACACAAACCTATTCGTGCACAAACCTTACCGTCCCTCCGATCCTTCCCGATCCCAATGAAACTCTCTCCCTTTCGGATCTCGTCGATCTTGCTCTAACGAATAGTAGCGAAACACGCGCGGCTTGGTACCTGGCCAAGCAAGCTGCTGCCGATGTAGGATTAGCAAGAGGGGCTTTTTTGCCTCCTATTTACTTAGAGGGATTTTGGATCAAGGAGCAATTCCCTGAGGTTGATTTGGGTCTGGAATTTCTAACGAGACAAGACTTTATCGGGGCGGGTGTGGGCACTTCCTATCTTCTTTTTGATTTCGGAGGACGGAACGGAAACTTAATGAGTGCCGTATCTGCTTTGGATAGTGTGAATTGGATATATAATTTGTCTGTTCAAAATGTGATTATCAATGTGGTTCAAACTTATTACAACTACATCAACGCACAAGCTAAAGTAAAAGCCGATGAGGCCACGGTAGAGGATAATCTGACAACCGTTCAGGCTGCTGTTGGACTTCGAGAGGCAGGAATCAAAGACCTCTCAGACGAGTTGCAAGCGCGCACTAATTTAGTGCAATCTCAGATTATTCTTGAACAAGATATAGGCAATTTGAATGTGGCGAGATCCGCTTTACTGCAATCGATCGGCCTTTCTCCAGACGACTCTATTTTGGTTTCTAGACTTCCTGAAAAGATCGCTGTCGATGGTATTTGCCATGATATGTCTTTTATTTTACAAATAGCTAAAGAGAACCGTGCCGATCTGATGGCTATGCGAGCTAGAGTCATAGAACGTCGTTTTCAAATACGTACAGCGGAATCGGCTTTTATGCCCACTATTACTGCCAATTTATTTGGAGGAAAAGCCGCAGTGAATAAACTGGAATATGTCAATACTTATTATGCAGAGTTTACTGCCAACCTCCCCCTTTTTAACTCCTTTTCTAATATTAACGATCTTCGTAAAAAAGAGGCCGAATTGATGGCGGCTCAGGCTACCCTCGACAACGAAGAGCTTTTAGCCTATTTATCTGTTGCCTCTGATTATTATGAATTGATTGCGAACAGGCAAATTTTAAAGTACAGTTATACATACCTGGAAATTGCTGAAAAAAATCGCAAGATGGCTTTCACAAATTACAAAACAGGGATCAACACTATTATCGATTTAATGACAGCAAATAATGCTCTGTATTCAGCTCGTCAACAATTGATCAATGCAAAAACGAATTTTCTAACTTCCCTTGCCAATCTTGCCTACAGCACTGGAGGGCTGACCTGTTGTGATATCACCATGCAACAAACGGTTATTCCGAAGTTAATCCAATCGGGGAAAAAGGAGGAAATACTATCTGATGAGAACCTGGACTCATAGTTTTGCAGCTTTTGGGCTGATTTTTCTTTTCACAGGGTGTGAAAAGAAAATAGAAAAAAAAGAGCGCACTTTCCCTGTTGAGGTTGGAGAGGTGATCCAAAAAGATGTCCCTTATTTCCTCAAAGGAGTGGGTCAACTTTTCCCATCTCTTGACTGCCAGATTAAAGCGCAGGTGGGAGGCATTTTAATCAATGTCCTTTTTGAAGATGGACAACTGGTTGAAGAGGGAGATCTTTTGATGACCATTGATCCCTCAATCTACGAAGCCGATCTTGAAGAGGCAAAAGCTCAACTGGCTGAAGATCAAGCTAAACTGCGGTATGCGCTGGAGTTTGCTGAAAGTTATGGGAAGGTAGTTGGACAAGAGTATGTCTCTCGGCTCGATTATGAGCAAGGGATTCAAAATGTCGATGTGTATAAAGCAGCCGTAGAATATGATTTGGCAGCAGTTAAAAAAGCAGAAATTAATTTAGGATATACTCAAATAAGAGCTCCTTTCAAAGGGTATATAGGAGATAGCTTGTATGACCCCGGCAACTTAATAGAAGTCTCTTATGATGAAAATTTGGTCACTCTCAATCAAGTCATACCCATTGTGGTGGGCTTCGCAATCCCCTCTCAGTATGTCCATGAGATTCGTCAAAGACAAAAAGAAAGCCCCCTTTATCTAGAAGCCGAACTCCCCTCGGACCCTTCTCATCCCTTGCAAGGAGTTTTGTTTTTTATCGATAATACAGTAAACAATGAGACAGGAATGATCTATCTCAAAGGAATTATTCCTAATGAAGATGAACGAGGATGGCCAGGACAGTTCGCCCGGGTCTATTTAAGATTAAAAACATTGAAGGACGCTATTTTAATTCCTAAGCAAGCCCTGGTTATAGGTGCCGACAGCAATTTTGTTTTCATACTCGATGAGGAATCGATGACCGTATCCATGCGAACCATTGGAAAAGGGATCGAATATCAAGACTGTTTGGTAGCCGAATGGGGAGTAAAACCCAATGAAAAAATTATTGTAGATGGGCAGCTTAATCTTTTCGATGGAGCTAAGGTGTACATCCCCAAGTCCAGTGAGGAGCCGTCATGAACCTCTCTTCCCCATTCATAAAACGCCCTATCATGACAACTTTACTGATGGCTGCTATTTTATTATTTGGGGTTTTATCTTATAACGCTCTTCCGGTAAGTGATTTACCTAATGTCGATTACCCTACGATTGAGGTCACGGCCCAACAGCCGGGGGGAAGTCCTGAATATATGGCTAACTTGATTGCAACCCCTCTGGAGCGCAACTGCGCCAATATTTCGGGACTCAATACGATGACCTCCAATAGCAGGGTGGGCAATTCTCAAATAGTGCTCAATTTCGATTTAGGTGTCGATTTAAACTCAAAAGAGGTGGAGGTGGAAGCGGCGATCACCAAAACATTGCCTGATCTTCCTCCAATGCCCTACAACCCTAGCTATCAAAAAGTTAATCCTGCCTCCATTCCTGTTCTTTTTATCCTTTTGACCTCCTCATCACAATCATTATCCAACTTATATGAGGTGGGATACAACATTTTGGCGCAACCCCTTTCTATGATTCAAGGAGTTTCCCAAGTTGCTGTTTATGGCCTGCCTTATGCAGTTCGGGTTCAAGCAGACCCAATGAAATTGATGGGACATCAAATTGATCTCAATACGTTGGCCCTCTCCTTGCGAGAAAGCAATCCCAATCTTCCTTCGGGTTTAATTCAAGGGTACCATACGGATTATATCCTAAATTCAGATGGGATGCTAACCGAAGGATCCGAGTATGATAAAGTGATAATAAAAGAGAATCAAAACACTCCCCTTTTTATAGAAGATGTGGCGACAGGCTTAAGCGCCCTTGAACAGAGAAACCCCTATTTCCGCTATATCACGTCACAATCAGATGAGAATATGGTAGTTCTGGGTGTTACCCGGCTTCCCGGTTCAAACACTATTGATATTATAGACAGCATCTCAAAAAAACTCCCCGATTTGGAAAAAAGCATCCCAGGCTCGATCAGTCTCTCTTATTTCTATGATCAAGGCAAACCTATTATAGCTTCAGTCAGAGAGGTCGAATTAACTTTAGTGATAGCCCTTGCCCTTGTAGTCTCTGTAATTTTTCTATACCTCGGGAAGCTGCGTGAGACGATCATCCCATGCATCGTGTTGCCCATGGCAATTGTTGCCACCTTTATCATAATGTTTCTCCTCGGTTTTAATCTCGATACGCTCTCTTTACTAGCTTTGGTGCTCTCTATCGGATTTGTGATCGATGACTCTGTTGTTGTCTTAGAAAATATCATCCGGCATAGCGAATCTGGAAAAAATTCGTATGATTCGGCGATGGACGGCTCCAAGCAAATCAGCGTCACTGTTTTTACCATGTCCCTCGCTCTTTCCGCTATCTTTATCCCTTTCATTTGGATGCCGGGCATTTTGGGAAGACTGTTTCATGAATTCTCTTTAACCATCATCATTGCCATTTACTGCTCAGGTTTTATCTCCTTAACCTTAAATCCAATGCTCTGCAGCCGCTACTTAAAAGCGGCTTCAAAGCAGAAAAAAAAGCCAAATTTATCGGAACGATGCAATGCATGGCTGGTAGAGCGGTATACCTATCTGCTCAATCATAGCATTCGCCTCAAAAAGACCACTCTGTTAGTCGGCATATTATGTCTTGTTTTGTCTTTCGTCATGATAAAGATCTTGCCTACCGACT
Organism: Chlamydiales bacterium; assembly: GCA_049281295.1. Classification (GTDB taxonomy): domain Bacteria; phylum Chlamydiota; class Chlamydiia; order Chlamydiales; family JAAKFR01; genus JBAPRV01. Next base: position 11,970 of record JBAPRV010000105.1, on the reverse strand, counting down.
TTCTCCCTCCCAGCAACGAGGGTCTTATTCAAGCGCTCACCCAATGCCAGGATGGCTCCAGCAAGGTCAATACAATAAGACATCAAAAACAATTCAACAAAATCATTTTACAAAACCCCTACCAAAATGGGTTTCTTACCTTTGTGGGCTATACTGAAGACGACCAAGGGATGGGATGGGTTCGATTAATCGATGCTAAAAAAAGACCCGACACAGTAAAAGTGGCCCGAGAACTCTTTAGAGATCTCTCAACGATTCCCGGCATGAATGTGTTTCTCAGGCCTATTCCAATGATTAACCTGCAAGTGGGAAGCACCACGAGTTTAGGAGAGTTTCAATATTCTCTGTATAGCTCCGATTCAGAAACCCTCTATAAAACAGCTGCTCTTTTGACTCAGAAAATGAAAGAAATGCCTGAGCTTATGGGAGTAAATAGTGACATGCGCATTAACAGTCCACAGCTTAATATTCAAATTGACCGAGATCGAGCGGGCACTTATGGTATCACTGCCAAAAAGATCGAATCAACCCTTCAATATGCTTACTCGGGAGGCAGAATCTCCACCTTTAATAGAGGGATCAATCTTTACGACTTGATTGTTGAAGTGGCTCCCGGCTTCGACCTCACAACAACAGATCTCGATTTACTCTATATCAAAGCAGAAACCACCCAAGAGCTTGTTCCCTTATCCAGCGTTGCTTCATGGAAAGCTCTCCCCTCGCCCAGCTCCATCAATCACATCAATACCTTCCCCTCGGTAACCATCTCTTTCAACCTGGTTGAGGGAGCCACTTTAGGAGGTACTCTTAAGAAAATCGATCAAATAGCTAAGGAAATTATCCCCGAAAATGTGACTGCAAATGTTCAAGGAGCCGCTTCAGTTTTTATCGACACTTTCAAAGCCATGAAGTGGCTGTTCGTGATCGCTATCATTGTGATTTATCTCCTTTTAGGGATTCTCTATGAAAGTTTTATTCACCCTTTCACGATTTTATCCGCCCTTCCGGTAGCCGCCCTAGGCGGATTGATTGCCCTCTGGCTATTCGGCCTCTCCCTCTCGCTTTACAGCATCGTGGGAATGATTGTTTTGATAGGACTGGTTCAGAAAAACGGAATCATGATGATCGATTTTGCTCTAGAATTTCTCCAACAACCAGGGGAAACCCCCGTCAATGCCATTACTGAGGCATGTCGTGCCCGTTTCCGCCCTATTTTAATGACAACGATCGCAGCTATGATGGGCGCCCTTCCTATAGCTATTGGCATTGGAGAGAGCTCAGACGCAAACCGCCCTCTTGGAATTGTGGTCTTCGGCGGATTGATCTTTTCACAGCTCATCACCCTCTTCGTCACCCCTATTGTTTTTCTCTATATGCAGCAGTTTCAGGACTTTTTAAAAGGGCGTAAGAAAAACCCTTAATCAAATATTAATAATGTTTATCTTTTTTTAATATCTATTTGTTATAATAAAACGTTGATTGAAACAAACCAGTGTGAACGTTATGACTTTGAAGATTAATAGAGTAGGAGACAGTATGTCTCCCTTAAATAATGGGGTGATTAAGGATCCTCCCGATAATAAGGTGAAGGTTCAAGAAGTGCTACCAAAAATAGCTCAACTTACGCCCCCAAATATATCCCAAGAGGCAGAATTAAAAAATCGGGCCTCTCATTCCTTAAACCAAGCTGGAACTGCTTTAAAAGCGCTCTTTACCGATTTTAATTGGTCTCGAATGGTTTTAAACACTATTTATATTGTTTCGATAGTACTTGCTTTTACAAGCTTGGGTAATTCGAATATTCCAGCAATGTTAGAAATGGCTGTCTTTCCTTTTTTCCTCCTACCTGCACTGCAGCTGACCAAAGATCGTTTTAATATGATGAAAAGCAGCTATAAAATCTCTAAGCCTGCACAAACTGCTTTTTGGGCAGGACGTGCTATAGGTATTTTCGAGTCGGCATTGGATAACTTCAAAGTTCTCCTTTTAGGAGGCGCTCTGATTTTTGGCGCAACCCAAATTACAGTTTTATCCGGCTCTATTTTCCCTCCTTTGTTATTAGCAATGTGTACTATGGGTGTCTTGGCAGAGTCGCAGGAGATCATTAAAACCTTTAAGGCACAAAAAGAATTAAAGTTATTAAAAGAAGAGTCTGATAAAGCATCCGATAGATATACTCAATTCCAAAAAGAGTCTGATAAATCTCTTAAAAAACACAACCAATTAAAAAAAGAGGCAGAAGAAGCTTATAACAAACATCTTCGATTAGAAGAGCTCTCTCGCCAATCTTTTGAAAAGATGAGATTAGCCCTTCAAGATAGAGAGGATCAAAAAGCATTAAATGCTAAAATCAATGATATTCTTAACGAGCGTCATCAGCTCAAAGAGAAATCCGCTGAGGCTCTTGCAGAGCACAACCAATTGCAAGAAGAGGCTGCTAAAGCTCTTGAAAAATATAATGAATTGAAAGCAAGTAAAGATTCATCTCTAGAAGAGATGGCATCCACCCTTCAACCCATATTGGGCTCTAAATCAATAGAGCAGACCTCCGAAATTGTTAAAGAGGCCAATCGATCATTAATTGAATATCTTGCTTCTAATCCAGCGATATCTGAGTCTGATAAAGATATGTTACGACGTTTATCTGAACTTTCACTTGAATTATTGGATCCTGAAAAAGGATCGGAGCTAAAGCTTATTGATAAATCTCTTGATCTTATTCAGGAACTGAAAGCAGTTTACAAAGAGCAGCCTCAGATCGAAATGCTCAATGAGAAGCAGGAAGCATTGATCCGATTAAAAATAGAGGAATATACCTTTCAAAACAGAAACTTTAGCTCAAACGAGGGAAGAGTTTCCTTGCAAGGAAGAGTCAGTCATCTGTTACAAAGTGATGCTTTGAAAAAGACTGCTTCCAAAGTGAATACTGTATTTGATGCCCTGAAACAAGACGATGACCTTCCTTCACTAGACAGCCTTACAGAAAAACCGCTTAAAGTGACAAAGCTCATGTCTCAAGTTCAGAGTTTTTCAACTGCAGGGCTCTCGGATTTTGAAATAATCGACCGCGTTCTTCCCCTTTATAATCAGTTGGAAGCTCTTTCTAACGAGTTAAAAGACGAAAGCGTAAAAAAATGGCTTGATACCTCTATCGAAGAAGTTCGCCGCCATCGCCAAGAGCTTGAAGACTTAAAAGGGAGCCTTCTTGAAGAAGGGGCAGAGCTGCTTGAAACAGCTCAAGCTGAAATCAAGCGAGTCATATTATGCCATGTCGTATTTCTCTTGTTAGGGGCGCTCTCTATTGCAGCGAAGGTCTTGATTACTTTCCATATTCCAAATCCCGAAGTGGTTTTAGCCCTTTACCTTGCACTTTCTGCTATCGATTTCGTATACATTATTTCGGAACTCTCTATCTCCCGTGAAAAATTCTTGGATATGGTTCGCTCACGAAAAAAGCCTTCCGTTACTGACGTGAATGAAGTGGATCCCTTTTTGAGAAGAAGCCATGCGGTGAGGAGAGGTCAAGAAAATCTGGCCTAATTTTCCCAATTCTCTATAGAGGCTCTTTTCGCGCTCTTGATCGAGGTGGAGCTCCACATCATCAATGCATATAATGGGAGCCTCTTCGGTAAGCGTTTTTAAGCGGCACCACTCAGCTAACTTAAGGGCAGTTACGCAACAGCGTTTCTGCCCTTCGCTAGCAAAAAAGCGAGCCTCGTTATCGTGAATTAAAATCTCTAAATCATCACGATGCGGCCCCGTAAGGGTTGTTCCGATTTCACATTCACGGGGTCTTTGCTTGTTATATTGTTCGAGAAAATAGCTTTTCAAAGGGCTTTTTTGATCCTTACATGAAGTGAGAGCAGAAGATTTATAAACCAGTTTCAACGATTCAACATCACCACTCAAGGTTCGTTGAAGAGGGTGGCTGTGCGAGGCGAGTTGTTGAGTCGCTTCGAAGCGTTGCAGGGTTAAATAAGCTGCCGATTCAGCCATTTGCTCTTCCCATACTTCAACAGTTCTTATTTTCTTTTGACGAATGAGGTAATTTCTCTGTTTCATAGCACGATGATAGCGGGAGAGGTGGTGAAAATAAAGCGGATGAGTTTTAACAATCTGCAGATCGAGAAAACGGCGTCGGGCAGCCGGCCCTCCTTGAATCAATTCTCGATCTTCCGGCGAGAGAATTACACCATTTAAGATGCCCAAAAGGAGGCTTAAGGAAGCAATAGAGCTTGCATTATGAATAATCATTCGCTTTTGGCCATCAAATGAGAGCTTTAAAACCTGCTCAATACCATGCTTTTCAAAATGCGCTTCCAGAAAGAAGCCGGGTCTATTAAACCGAATTAAGTCGGTCAGATGATGGCTGCGAAAGGAACGGCCTGTAATAAGCACTTGAATCGCCTCAAGCAAGTTCGTTTTCCCCTCTCCATTTTGGCCATAAATATAATTAATGCCGGGGGAAAAGGTAACGACCGCCTCTTTATAATTTCGGAAGTCTTTTAAATAAAGGGTGCGCAGAATCATCAATCATCATTAAGACGCATCGGCATAATAATGAATAGGCCATCAGATGAATCGGTGATAAGGCCTGGGTTATAAGAGTCTGAAATGGATAGATTCACTGTTTCATCTTTACTATGACGAAGGATGTCAAGGAAGAAAAAAGGGTTAAAGGCAATATCGATTTGCGGTTCAGAGTAATTCACCGGCATGCTCACTTTACCCTCTCCCACCTCAGCGCAGTTTGCTGTAAGAATCAACTCCCCATTGACAAAGGTAAAACGGACAGAATCGGAGGTATCTTTGGTAAAAAGAGAGATCTGGCGCAGTAAGGTAATCAGCTCTTCACGATGAAGAGTGAGCGAAATTTTACTTTGAGTGGAGATCACTTGCTCAAAATTAGGGAAGTCTCCTGAAAGCAACTTGGTAATTAAAACTGTGTTGCCCGACTCAACCGCCATTTTATCATCGGTTAAATAAACCGTTGCCATCTCGTTTTCAACAAGCATTTTCATGATTTCATCCACCGCTTTAAGAGGGAGAATATATTCACCGGAGAAATCGGCCGGAAGCGAAACAGGGGTTTCCATTTTGGCAAGCCGCTTCCCGTCGGTACCGACAAAGATGGCTTTTCCCTTTTCAATGCGTATCAATACTCCTGTGAGCACATACCGACTATCCTCCTTAGAAACAGCGAAAGCGGTGCGGTAAAAGAGCTCTTTAAGAGCTTCACTTTGAATCGAAAATTGAGCCGTTTCTTTGAGATCGGGCAAGATCGGGTACTCTTTTTTTTCCATTCCGTGCATCCGAAAACGAGAGGAGCCCGCCCTGATTTCAGCCATTTCGTCATCTGTTGTAACCACTTCAATAGTAGGCTCGGTGAGTTCTCGAACAAGCTGAAAAAAACGCCTGGATGGAAGAGAAAGCGCTCCTTGTTGGTGAATTTTAGCTTTCGCCGCACAGCGAGTCCCTACCGTCAGGTCGGTTGCTGTAAAAACAAGCTCATCATCTTTGGCTTCAATCAAAAAATGGGAAAGAATGGGAAGAGGAGCATTTTGAGGAACAATATTTTGAATTTTACGAATTAATTGAGCCAGCTCATTTCTAGAGATCACAAACTTCATAAACTCTCCTTTGCTGAAACGAGGATAGGGAAGAGCTTTCCCAATGTCAAGTGGAAGAAAGAGGTCTATCCTGGAAGCCTTAAAAGGAAAAAGATATTTCAAATTTTTAAATACGAGATCCGTTATCAATGTATACTTCGAATGGCAGGTGGAAGAAAAGGGGTCGTGCGTGATATACTATTTCGAGTAAAAAGATGGAACTTACTAAAAATCGACGAGCCTTTCACGACTATGAAATTTTAGAAACCTATGAGGCAGGCATTGCCTTATTGGGGACTGAAGTAAAGTCTCTGCGCAATCATGGAGGCAATCTAGCCGAAGCCTATGTGAAGGTGCTTCGCAACGAGTTGTGGTTAATCGGATCGAGCATTGCTCCTTACCGCTTTGGCACCATTCACAACCACGAAGAGAGGCGAGAGCGAAAGCTGCTCATGCACAAAAAAGAGATTGAACGTCTCAAAACCTCTGTGGAACAAAAGGGCCTGACTTTGATTCCTCTTTCTCTTTACCTTAAAAAGGGGCGTATCAAGATTAAGATCGGTTTAGGGAAAGGGAAAAAAAGATATGACAAAAGGCATGCGATCATTGAAAAAGAGAAAAAGCGGGAAATCGACCGTGCGATGAAACGAGCTCATTGAGTTTCAGCGAAGTCAAGTGTTGCGTTTGGATGGTATGCGCTTCTTCTTGCCAAAACGACCAAACATCCGTTAATAACCTTTCCCCTCAGAGCATACCCTCTACTTGGATCAAGAGCATGAGAGCGGCTGTGGACAATCACCTCCGCCCCCTCTTCAAAACGGTCGCACTCGATGACACAGGTCGGTTGTTTGCATTTTGCAAGATAGAGGCCGTTTTTGCCTAAATCTTCACGATTCCATCTGGAAAACCAGGAACTTTTTAGATCGCACAACCACATCCCATCACTGAGGGAGACATCTTCATTCCAATCTCGCTCTATTGCTCCTAGTAATTTGCTACCTTCTTGAGGGTTGACAATGGTCCTTATAGCTGCAAAACAAAAGGCTGTTGCGTAGAAGGGAGCTTTTACAGCTCTTGCGATCGATAAAGCCATTTCTTTTGGGATATCGGAAAGTTTATATTGCTGCGCCTGTTCTGTGCACATGCAGCCAAGGATATAAAAAGGAATGGCCACTGTCCGACCCACATTATAGGCCATCGCTGCTACCATATAAAAAGGAGCCGCCATGGCTAACACACCTCCCACGACTTCATGCAGGGGTGCGTAAGGCGCATAGCCATTCGCCCTGGAATTTCCATTTCTCAGGCTTGATGTATCAATGGAGAAAAAATAGTTAGGCATATGCGACAGACGACTGACAACTATTTCTTTTCTTGAGTTAAGATGCAGCATCATTCCTCTTTTCCAATGATCACTCCCCGACATCTCAATAAGGGGCGTATTAGAGAATAGATCCCGCTTTTTTAAAACCCTTTGAAAGACAATGAGAGCTCCCCCTTCAAGCATTAAGGAGATGCCGCCGCCTAGAAGCACATAGGGCTCGTAGCCGTGCACTAATTTAAGAATACCATGAGGGAACGTGGCCAAGTGTCCTGATAGAGCGAGTATGCCGAGAGTTGCCGTGACGACCAATAGCGCCAAAGCAGCTACTCGTATAGTCGTGTTGGGCTTATAAGGGGCGGGATATTTGGTAAGATCCGGAACGAGAACACGCCGATGTTCTAATCGCCCTTCATCGCGCACTTCGAAAATGCATTCGAATTTATGTCCCGTTTCCGGTAAAAGATCTCGACCAGCTACACTCATCTCTCAATTTTATGAAACGAACAATTATTAAGCCAGCAATAAGATGCTTTCTTGGACCCACATCGCAAAAAAATCTAATTGACATTCCTTTCTCTTGTCAGATAGGTTCATGAGATAATAGAGACCTCTACATAACTTAGGAAGTGTCATTTGAAAGTTTCCATATTTCGCATTATCAATAAGATAAGAGGAAAATGGAAACTTTCAAAGGTAGCCGGAAAAAGTTATTTAGCGGCATTTCCTAAGTTATGCAGAGGTCTCAAATATGTCTGAGTCCGTTGCTACCAAACAAGAAAACCTGAGAACAGATGCCCCCTTTCTCAAACAATCCATTCTAGATCACCTTCACTTTACTTTAGGAAAAAATCTCTCTACAGCAACTAAGCGAGACGTATTTGAAGCGATCGCTTATACAGTGCGAGACCAGCTGGTCGGACGATGGATCAAAACCCAACAGCAGTATTATGACGCAGATACAAAGCGGGTCTATTATCTTTCGATGGAATTCTTAATAGGGCGGACCCTTGAAAATAGCCTGGTCAACCTCGGGCTTTTTGAAAATTGCGAAAAAGCTCTGCACGATCTTGGCTTTGACCTTCATCCATTGATTGAAATGGAATCAGATGCCGCTTTGGGTAATGGGGGCTTGGGGCGTCTGGCAGCTTGTTTTCTCGATTCGATGGCAACTTTAGGCATTCCGGGGTATGGATATGGGATTCGCTATGATTATGGTATATTCACGCAGAAGATTCAAGATGGGTATCAGCTCGAAACCCCCGATAACTGGCTCCGCTATGGGAATCCGTGGGAGGTTTGCCGCAGTGAATATCTCTACCCCATTGAATTCTACGGGCGGGTAGCTCAGTATACCGATAAACATGGAAAATTGCAGAGTCATTGGGTAGATACCGAAGAGGTCATGGCAATGGCCCACGACACACCGGTTTGCGGCTATAGAAACGACACCGTCAACACACTCCGTCTTTGGCAGGCTAAATCTTCCCGCGGTTTTGATTTAAACTACTTCAACCATGGAGACTACATTCGTGCTGTCGAAGACATTAACATCACGGAAAATATCACAAAGGTACTCTACCCTAACGACAATATTTTTGAGGGGAAAGAACTCCGTTTAAAGCAGGAATATTTACTCGTCTCCGCTACCATTCAAGATATTTTACGCCGCTTCAAAAAAGGACATGTCCACTTTGATGCTCTTCCCGATAAAGTAGCTATACAGCTCAATGACACCCACCCTGCCTTAGCCATCACTGAAATGATGCGGCTTATGGTAGATCGAGAAGATTTGAGCTGGGATAAAGCGTGGCAGCTCACCAAGGAGACCTTTAACTATACCAACCACACCCTCCTTCCTGAAGCCCTTGAAAGGTGGCCGGTTCCGCTTTTGGAAAAAGTGCTGCCGCGGCATATGCAGATTATCTACGAAATCAACCGCCGCTGGCTTGAAGAGGTAGGGCGTCACTATCCGGATGATAAATCTAAAAGCTATCGCCTCTCATTGATCGAAGAGACCAGCCCAAAACGGGTCAACATGGCCAACTTAGCAATCGTGGGCTCTCGTAGAGTCAATGGAGTCTCGATGCTCCATTCCGACCTTCTCAAGCATCGAGTCTTTAAAAATTTCTGTGAAATGGATCCAGAGAAATTTACCAATAAAACCAATGGGATTACCCCCCGGCGATGGCTCAAGGTATGCAACCCTGCTCTAGCCCGCCTTATCAGCAACTACCTGGGAGAAAGCTGGCTAACGGACTTATCGGAGCTCAAGCAACTCCTCACCATCCAAGAGGCAAACTTTTTTTCCGAATTTAAACGGATTAAGCAAGAGAACAAATCAGAGCTAGCAAAATTTATTTTTTCAGAGCACGAAATTTTAGTCGATCCCCACTCTCTCTTTGACTGTCATGTTAAACGTTTTCACGAATACAAACGGCAATTACTCAATATATTAAGAGTCATTCATCACTATTTTTGCATCAAAGACAATCCTAAAGCAGAGTGGATACCCCGTACCATTATTTTTAGCGGAAAAGCAGCGCCGGGTTATTTCATAGCAAAGCAGATCATTAAATTGATCACTTCAGTCGCGGATGTGGTCAATAAAGACAAACAGACAAACGATAAACTAAAAGTGATTTTTTTGGAGAACTACCGTGTCACCCTAGCAGAAAAAATCATACCTGCAGCCGACCTATCGGAGCAGATCTCAACTGCAGGCACAGAAGCATCCGGAACGGGGAATATGAAATTTGCTCTAAATGGAGCATTGACAATTGGGACGCTAGATGGCGCTAATATTGAAATTCGTGAAGAAGTAGGCTCTGAGAATATATTTATTTTTGGGTTAAAAGCAGAAGAAATTCAGTCTCTTAAAGAAAAAGGGTATAATCCTCGGGACTACTACAATACCAATCGATCGATCAAGCGGGTTCTCGATGCCATCCATGATGGCCTTTTTAGTCCAAGCAACAAAGAGCTGTTTAAGCCTCTTCTACATGGATTGCTCGATGAAGGAGATCCTTACTGCCTTCTTGCCGATTTTGCCTCTTATGCAGAGTGTCAAGAACGAGTCAGCGAGCTTTATAAAAATGGCGATGCGTGGAATAAAAAATCGATCTGTAATGTCGCCGGCATGGGTAAATTTTCAAGCGACAACGTTATTAAAGAGTATGCCGAAGAGATCTGGCGCCTGGATTGATAGTCCAGGTTAAGCCCATAATCCACAACATTCTACAATACATAGCGACTAAAGAATCAAAGATTTGAGTCAGAGTGATTTGTTGCGAAGAGTGGTCATTTCGGGCTATTTTTTCTGGCCGAGCACACCAAAAATGCACCAAAAATGATTCCGTCACCTTTTACAGATACATGTTTTTGGATAGCACTTATAGTAAATTAACTTAAAAAGTTTACATAGAGAATACATGATCGATAGTCAGTTGAGTTATAAATCTTGCCCATTTTTTCATCTAAAGTTTTTTCTTTAAGCTGTCTTAATTTATTTATCCTCGTTTTTTAATAATTAGTTAATTAACAAATAATTTTTATACATAAAATTATCAAATTAAATATTTACTTAATATTCTTATGATATAATAAATGCTGTTTAATAATAATTATTTAGGATGTATTATGTCTGTATCTAAACTAGTTAACCATTCGGATGGGGATCAATCCCAACCTCTCAAACAAGAAATAAGCGGTCATAATGAGATAGATGCCAAAACAGATGCGGCAGCTCAGAAGCTTCTTAGTCCCAGAGAGAAGAAGCTCCTAAGAGAATGGCAAGAAGCATATCATAGAACATTTACTGAAAAAGCCAGCGAAAATACACGCTTAATAGAAGAATATGTATTTAGAGATGCAAGAGGAGTTGACACTCAAAACAGAGCGAAAATAGAAGATGTGGCTCTTTTCATCATTAAAAATAGACAACCAATTAAAACAGGTCAAGGCCAATTAAAGGAATTAAAAACTAAATATAGACAAAGCTCAGACAAACAAGCGATTACTGCCTCTCCTTTACATAAAGGAGGAGCTTGTCTTGCTGGGGTTCATGAATGGTTGAGAACACAAAGCCACAGGGATTTTGAAGGGGGTATCCCCTCTAATGCCATCTATGTACATAAAATTTATCAGAGTCATTTTCCCCTATATTCAGGTCCAAGCATACAGGAAGCTACTAAGTTGATATTAGCAATGATTGACGATCCAATCATGGAAAAAAATAATATAGAGGTATTAAAAAATAATTTTGGTGAGCCCTATGTAGAGCTCTATACAATTTTTAAAAACTTGCATAACAATAATTCATTTCCCAATAATGATTTATTTCATCATTGGAATAATAGATTGACCGATGAGCCGAGACAGATAATCTTTCGGAGCTTATACATTTACTATTCAGGACGTCAATTACCATTTTTAGTCCAGGGAAAACAAACAAATGAATTAGATCGTCTAGAGTTTGCTTTAGCTTTAAGTGGTTTAGAGCTTAAGGAAGCGATTCATGAAAAAACAACTGCTTTAGATCTTTTAAAAACTTTGCCTAGTTTGAAGTCGGGCCTTTATCAGCTTACCATTCCTGCTCGTGATTCAAAAGGAAGATCAGGATTGCATGCTCTTGGATTAAAAGTAAAAGATAATGGTTCTGTTCTTTTCTATGATCCAAATTACCGCATAGTTAAGTCTGATAAAAATGAAATAAAGACTATGATAGCACGCCTTCTACTGGTATACAGTGGGTTTGATGTACAAAAGCTAGAAAAAAGTACAAAGGAAGAGAAATTAGAGGCTCTAGAAACAATGGGTGCAAAATTTGATCTTTATCGAGTTGAACCAAATTCAAACTAGTCTTTACGAGCTGAATTCAATTAATTAGATTTTACCTAAAAACCCGAAACGATTGGAATAGGGAAGTAGGTATGCTATTTCCATGGGTCCTGATTTCTTGTCCAAATCTCATTTAACGAGCGTCATAAGATGCCGCATATAACTGCGGTCGCAGGCAAGAGGACGTTAGATGGCGTTCTC
>JBAPRV010000104.1:0-3339 GCA_049281295.1 Chlamydiales bacterium | reverse complement strand
GGCGTTGTTGCGTAATTTAAATAGCTCATTTTCAGCCATCTTTCAGCACTCATTTTTGGAGTCGCTCCCTCAAAGGTAGCTCTGGGGCTACCTCTTTCGCTCGCGACTCCAAAACTGAATGCAAAATCTGGCTAAATCTGAGCTATTTAAATTACGCAACAACGCCGCATATTTATACAAAATTATTTTTTCTGACAATTAGTTGTTTAAGTTCTGCCATGAGATCTATGACAAGAAATTCTAATTGGGATGTTTGATGGTTTTGTAACTCAAAGATTTGGCCCTTTGTTTCTGGTTTTTCAAATAATTTTAAATACAGATCGCTCAGTTTTACAATCTGTTGGTTTTGTGTATCTGTAACATTATCTAAAACAGAGGTCATTTGCTTTCTCTTGACTCCTACTTGTACACCAGGGCTTTTTCGAGAAGCGATGTCGTCACTCTGTTGTTTAATTGCTCGAATTAAAACTTGGATAAGGTCATATAAAGATTTAATTTTTTCAAATTGGCTGTTTTCATTTTTTTGTATTTGTGCACGGGATTCAATCTCTTTATGCAGGCATAAAATGTTCTGGCATTGGACTTCAATGATCTCTAAAGGCTGTGTTAGAGAGGTGAAATTTGAAATATAAAACATTTTGTATATTTTTTATCAAAAAGGTGAAGAGGTTATCGCATATGGGAATCTTTTGCAAATTACGCTTAGGTGGATGAAAAAATCTAGTAAAGTTTCGAGTGATTAATATATGTTAGGTTTTTGATCTAAGCAGTCTCTGACATTCATTAGAGAAAATGTTGCTCATCCTCTCAATCTCCCGCTATCTCCCAATCTCAAAAAGACGTTTTTTTGATCTATTTGACGCGCTGCTTTTCCTATATTTTTTTACCCTGCATGCCGATCAGCTGAGTCTCAGCATAGGAGAGATCACTTTTCGCTTAAACAATCTTATTGCTTTCATTCTTCTAATGATCATTTTGATGCGATTCCCCTCTCTCCTATTTACTGTAAACCGATGGCTGGGCTACGCCCTATTATTTCTCGCTTTCGCGATGTTGTGTTCTTTTTTTAATTCCCCATATAAAAAACGGTGTGCTTTCTTTTTAGCGTGGTATGGATTCACGCTTCTTTTCTATGTGGTTCTTCCCTATTTTCTCATATTTAAGTTAGATGAGCAGAAGATTTTCAAGCTCTATTTAGCCTCTTTTATTTGTGTGGGGTTATACGCTTGCTTACAGTTGTTTTTTTCTCTACTTGGGTGGGTGGATCCGTTTGTTGTTCAGTATATTAAAGAAGGGATTGCCCGCCCAAGCGCTCTGTCTTATGAACCCTCCTTTTATGCTTTGTATATGACCCCTTTTGTCATGATGGTCAATTTTCACTACCTCACCCAACATGATAAATCTTTTTTTTGCTTTAGATATATTTCCATAAGACATGTGCTTTTTGTAAACGGGTTATTTCTAATATCTACTTCGACATCCACTTTTTTTGCTTACGGTTTTTTCTTTTTTCTTTTCTTCTTTGCATTTCGAAAGCGCTTTTTCTCTTCTTCTCGATTTTTCCGTTTTTTCTTATCGTTTTCTATGCTAGGCGCACTCTTTGGTTTGCTTTGTCCATCCATGATGAAAAACTTTTTTATGAAATTTTTTTTTCATGGATTTCTCTCTCATCACTCTTTTTTTCTACGTTTTTTGGGAATAAAAAATGCCTGGATGATTTTTCTCAATCATCCTTTTCTGGGTGTTGGAATAGGAGGGATTCCTCCCCATTTGCTTGATGCATGGCTAGAAGGAAAAGCGGGCTATATCTTAGGATCCCCTGTTTCTAAACTGTTGTCGCAAGCAGACATCCCTAACTTGCTCAAAGTATTTGAACCCACTAATGTGGTTACTGAAATATTGGCAAGTTTAGGGGTCTTGGGAATCATCGCGTTTTTTTTTCTCTCTTTTGTATTTTATCGACAGGTAAAAAAATCAATTTGTGTAGATCCTTATATCGTATTAAATCTTGCCTTCTCTACACTAATAATGTTGATCGTGCTTCAATTTAATCAAGGATTGTTTCGTACCTATGTTTGGGTGCATTTTGCTATGACCTTTGCGTTCATAGAAAAATTGGTCATAATGCAGAAAAAGACAACATGAAAATTTTTAAGAAAAATCCCTTATACTCTCTTTTTTTTGCCAACCTTTGGAAAAACAGTGTGCTTTCTATCGTCATACTTGTTTTTAATCTCATTGCAGCCCTTCTGGAGGGGATCTCTTATGCTTTTCTATTATTTGGCTTTTCTGTGTTAACGCAAGATGTCAAACCCGATTTTTTGTTTTCAAAATTTATGTTTGATTTTTTTGAAAATAGAACGCAAAACGATGTATTTATTTTTTTTATTTTAAGTGCAATCGTTCTTCAAATGCTTCGTAGCCTGTTTTGTTATTTGGGGCAACTCATGAATTCCTTTTTATTGTTGAGCATACAAAAAGAGGCTCAAACAAGGATATATAATCAGATTTTTAGCCTCTCTTTTAGCTCAGTCAGTGCTTTTAAGACAGGGGATTTGATTAATTATGCAACAGCGCCGCCCACTTTTATTCCTTTAGTGATGGATCACTTAAATCGATTTATCATTTCAGCCATGATGATTCTGGTTTATGTTCTCTGCATGGTATTTATTTCTCCTCTTTTAACAAGTATTGTTTTTACTCTATTTTTATTGACGATTGTCTTGCAAAAAATAGTTATGAAAAAGATTGCGTCGATGTCTTCTTTGCAATCCGAACATATGGTGGAGCTTAGCAAACAGACAGCACAACATTTAGAAGGGTTAAAAATAGTCCATATATTTGATCGCCAAAAAGAGATTCTTAGAAAAATTGCATTTTCATTAAACCAAATCAACAGCGCCACCTTTAAGTTAAATAAGTGGAATCATTCCATTTTACCTTTTAATGAAATGATTGGAATTCTTCTTGTGGGCACCGCTTTAATATTAGGGTTAATGGTGCTAAAAGAGGGGCCGCTTCCGGTCATCCCGGCTTTGTTGACTTTCCTCACATTAACCTATCGTCTGGGGACCTATATCCGAGTAGGAATGATATCAGGAGGGGAAATAGCTGGTAAAGGAGGGCCGATTTTAAGGCTTCGAGAAATACTATCACGTCAAGATAGAGAGTTTGTTTCAAGCTCCGGAAATAGATGTGAAGGGTTTCGGGAAGATATTGAAATTAAAAACATATCCTTTATATATCCTGGAAGCACCCAATATATTTTTAAGGATTTCTCTCTAAAAATTCCGAAAGGAGAAACAGTAGCCCTTGTAGGACCCTCAGGAGGGGGTAAAT
>JBAPRV010000103.1:0-2250 GCA_049281295.1 Chlamydiales bacterium | reverse complement strand
TCCTACGAGCATATTTTGGAAAGCTGTTGTAGTGCTTGGAATGCCTTTACTTCAACGGCTGGAGCTGTGCGACAATTGTGCTTAAGAGAATGGATTTGAACTAAACTTTATTTTTGATAAATGGTATTAGGCCTTATATCCCGCCCATGAATGGCCGGGTTTTACGGCCTAGATGGATAAAAAATTAACTTTATGTTTCACCCTCTAGAAGTATACTCTGTCTCTTGTCTTAGTTCTTAAGGAACAATGTATTTGTTGAAAGGTTACGAACAATAGAGAAATTACAAAAAAGGGAAATATAGCTATTTTTAAAGGTGTAACTCTGTGGGTTCGAGCGCTTAAGTCCCCTAAAACTTTCAATGCGCTCAATCTAGACGAGCTTTAATTTTTTCCCAGATTATCTTTTTAATCATCTTGGTGGGGAAAAAACGGGTAGCTAACCAGGTGACCGCCCGATAGTACCCGTTGATAATCATCTTCTCTTTTCCCGATTCTATTTGCTGCCAAATTTTTTGAGCTACAAATTGAGGGGGCATGACAGACCCTCCTTTTTGAAAGACTTTTTTTCTAGCGGCTCGGTTGGCAAAATCAGTAGCTATCATTCCGGGGCAATTCACAAGAACACGCACCCCTTTCGGCGATAACTCTGTATCTAATGCCTGTGAAAGCAGGGTGACAAAAGCTTTCGATGCACCGTACACACTCATGCCGGGAGAGGGCAACTCCCCTGCTACAGAAGAGACATTGAAAACGATCCCCTTTTTTCGAGCTTGAACTAAAAGATGGGCAGCCTCAAGGGTGATTTCTAAAACAGCCTCCGCATTTACCTTTAAAATATCCACCTGTTCTTTTACGGAAGTATTTAGCGCCTCGCCATAGATGCCAAAACCTGCGTTGTTTATCACAAGCTGCGGCATATGCTTTTGAAGCGCCTCTTTCACTTGTTGACGCCCCGACCTCTCTTCTAAATGAGCAATCACAATAGCCTTGGCTTTCGTAGCTTTCGCTACCGCCTCCAAACGGACGGGATCTCTTCCGGATAAAATTAATGCAACGCCTTTTGAAGCTAAGAGGTGGGCAAGCGCTTCTCCTACTCCTCCTGTTGCCCCGGTGATGAAAGCGCGCTCGATTTTCACCCCTCTTCTCCCGGATGGTGAGGGGGATATTTGATGCGGGGGTGGCTTGTAGCCAGCAAGGTTTGAATGAGGGTCCGCTTCACAATCCCTAACTCTTCAAAAGTGAGTAATGACTCATTGAATTGTCCATCTGCCATTTTTTGGGCTATCAGAGTCTCGACTAGCTCCACGACCGTTTTTTCATCAAACTGATCGAGACTGCGAGAAGCGGCTTCTAATGTGTCAGCAATCATAATAATCGTCGATTCTTTGCTCCGCGGTTTAGGCCCGCTATAGCGAAAATCTTGTTCTTTAACTTTCTTTTTATCCTCTCCCATCAACTCGATCTGTTTATGATAGAAGTAGTAAACCAGAGTTGTTCCATGATGCTCTTTAATAATATCGATAAACTGTTCGGGCAGACCCACTTTTCTGGCAAGCGCTACCCCCTCACTCACATGCGCTATGATCACCTGAGACGATTCGAGAGGGGTTAATAGTTGATGCATATCCATTCCACTCAACTGATTTTCAGTGAAATATTGAGGATTCGCAAGCTTGCCAATATCGTGGTATTGAACGACAACTCGGCAAAAAAGCCCATTTGCCCCAATAGCCGAAGCAGCAACCTCAGCAAGATGGCCAACAATCATAGAGTGTTGATAGGTTCCCGGAGCTTCAATAGTTAGGCGGCGGAGCAGTTCATTGCTCGGATCCATGAATTCCATCAAGGTGATATCGGTCATAATCCGAAAGATGCTCTCAAGCAAGGGAAAAAGACCTACCACCAACACAGCCGTTAAAATCATAAAAAGGAAGGTGCTAACCATGTCAGCGAGAAAAGAGAAAGTAAGCAAAGAGCCGCTGTCATAAAGATCGAAAGCCAAAATCCCTATTGCACTTGCAAGCCAAGCTTTACCGCAAACAATAAAGACCTCTTTCCTTCTTCGAATGCCTCGAGCGGTTAAAATGGCAATGAGAGCTGTCAGAACATTAATGACCAAAAAAGGAACACTCTCTACAGCCAGTCCCATGGCATAGACAATGGCAAGAAATAAAGTGGCAAAGGCGGCGATTCGAGTATTGATTAAATTGCTAAGTAAAATGGCTGCAAAAGGAATAAAAAGAGGAAAAC
>JBAPRV010000102.1:0-2563 GCA_049281295.1 Chlamydiales bacterium | reverse complement strand
AAAATAAAAGAGTGGGGAGAGGATAATATTGCTTATGCTCAATTCTCCTGCTCGGACTTTCACTATCTCTCTGTCTTAGACAGAAAAAATATCTATCTATCTCAACTAGAATCTCTACTCAAATATCCACTTCAATCTCGCCGAAAACACTCTACCTTACGGCTGACCTTTCAAGAAGGGGAACCGCTTTCTTTAAATCCCCACTATGCATTTGGAGATATGCGCTGTCGAGTGTTGAGCAAGCTTTTATTCGAAGGGATTACACGCATAGATGCCAATGGAGCACCTCAACTTGCAGCTGCAGAAAAGATGCAACGTTCTCAAGATGGGCTTACTTATCTGTTCAGACTGCGTTCCCATCATTGGTCAAATGGAGAAAAAGTGACCTCTTTTCATTTCGTAAATAGTTGGTGTTCAATACTAAATAATCTTCATTTTTCAAGCGGCTCAGAATTTCTTTTTATGATCAAAAACGTTCAAAAATATAAAGAGGGGCGCTGTAGCCTTGAAGAAGTAGGCTTTCGTGCTCATGATACTGAAACACTGGAAGTTCAACTTGAGTGGCCTGATCCTTTTTTTTTGTACAAATTAGCGCAGCCGATGCTTTTCCCTATGCTGAATAGGACTAGAGAGCCACAATGGTTTAATGGTCCCTACCTAATCGAAAAGCAAACCACTCAAGGCATATTACTTGAGAGCAATCCTTACTATTGGGATTATCCTCGCATTTTTTTCAAATCCATACAAATTGAGTGTCTTTCTGATGCAAAACAATCCTATGCCCTTTTTCAAGGGGAAGAGATCGACTGGATAGGCAGCCCTTTTTGTAGACTCTCCCCCGACATGGTCTTTCAACTAAAAGAGAAAGGAGAGTTACAAAAACAACCGGTAGCTCGAGCTCTTTGGATTTACATAAACACTACGTGTTCTTTTCTCGGCTCTTCTAAAATACGTCAAGCATTAAGCCTGTCGATAAATCGTTCCCTTATTGCAGAGCATATTGACCTGGGTAACGCTCCTCTCTATCAGCCTTTACCTTCTTCTGTTTCTCTTTGTCCTAACCTTTTTATTGACAACAATCTCGGACAGGCAAAACAGTTATTTGAGGAAGGGCTTGAAGAAGAAAAATCATGTTTTCCCCTGATTCTAAGTTATGCCAACGTAGCTGGACAAAAACCGCTCGCTGAATATCTGAAAGAGACTTGGGAAAAGACGTTCGGTATAGAGATCCATTTAAAAGGAGCTGAATGGAATGTTTTACGTAGCCATTTAGAAAAAGGGCAATTCCAAATTGCAATGAGTAATGCGTCAGCCCTTTATCCAGATCCAAGCGAGATGTTAGAGCGGTTTTCATCCATAAAAACAGCTAATTTTTCTCAATGGGAACATCCTGTTTATCAGGAAAAGCTCAACCTTGCAAGGAGACTTCCCGAGCAACGCGTACGATATTTACGTGAAGCAGAAGAATTTTTATTTGAACAAATGCCCTTTATTCCAATTTGCAACTCTAATGCACTTTATGCACACAATCCCAAATTACAGGATTTTGTATTTGACCATAACGGATGCGTAGATTTCAAATGGGCTTATTTGGAGAGTTAAATATGAAAATATTACCTAAAAAAATTTGGGCAATTCTGCTCATTTTCTTACTAATTTTTGTAAGTTGTAACAATCAATATGAGAAAAACACTCAAACTTTACGTTTAAATTTTCAGGAAGGGGATGTACCAACCCTCCACCCTCATCTTTTAGAAGGACACATGCGAGGGCGAGTCCTTGGAAAAGCAATATTCGAGGGGCTGACTCGTATTAATGGGAAAGGAGAGGCTGAGCTTGCTGGAGCTGAGTCTGTTGAGATCTCTCCTTCTAAGACTCTATACACCTTCATTTTACGAGACAATAAGTGGTCAGATGGGACTACTGTTACTGCTTTTCAATATGAAAAAGCCTGGAAGCAAGCCATTGCACCCACATCGGATTGCACAAGATCCGATCTCTTTTATGCAATTAAAGGAGCTGAAAAAGCAAAAAAAGGAATCCTTTCCTTAGGCGAGGTAGGGGTAAAAGCATTAGACAAAAAAACATTATCCGTTGAACTAACTTTCCCAACGCCTTACTTTCTAAAGCTCATAGCATCGCCTTTATTTACTCCTGTTACACGCGATGAGGCAGAGCCTACACGATTCAATGGTCCCTTTAAAGTAGAAAGATGGAAGCGAGGCAGTCTCCTTGTCTTGAAAGCAAACCCTTTTTTCTGGGACTCTGACAAAGTACCTCTTAGTGAGATTGAAATTCAGATGGTAGATGATCCACTTACTTCTTTTCTGATGTATGAAAAGCAAAAAATTGATTGGATAGGCAATCCTTTTTGTTGGCTTTCATCTGAAATGGTTGTTCAGCTGCAAGAAAAAGGGGAGTTGCAAATACAACCAGTAGCTCGCACCCATTGGGTTTATATAAACACATCCCATCCATTTCTCTCCTCTTCTAAAATACGCCAAGCATTAAGCCTATCGATAGATCGTTCTTTAATTGCTCAACACATTATTCCGGGTAACAC
>JBAPRV010000101.1:0-10547 GCA_049281295.1 Chlamydiales bacterium | reverse complement strand
GAGCATGATGGGAGGGGGAGGTCCCGCTTGCCTCCGTTTCCGCACTATCATGACAGAGCAGGAAAAAGAGCAAGTTCATCCCTTTCTCTTTTTAACGCCTTCTCTTTACAAAGATTTAACCAAATGGGTAGATAAACACTACCGAGAAGCCCTTCATGCTTCCGACCTGGCCGATCCCCTTTTGCTGAAAGAGTCCCAAGAGGCGCTCGACCACCTCACCCAGCTGCTACACCTCCCCTCCTTTTATTCTTTTCAATGTTAAATTTGTGTTAAATACATTAGAAATTTTTAATATAAACCATTGAAATTAAATATATTTTTTGCTATAATTATGTTTTCTAATAATAATTATATCTATTTTTCCTTTCTCTATTAATTGTATTTAAAGATTATAAATATTTATTTACATAATATATTGAAATTAAATATTTTATTTGATATAATTATTTCTATTAATATTAATTAATTAAAACAAATTAGGTATTTATTTATGACACAGTTAAGCAGCATTACTGCCTCAGATTCAAATAATAATATGAAGACCGTCGAGACTGGTACCACAAATAAGTTAAGTCCTGAGCAGAAAAAAGCAGCTTTATATATGTATCTTTGGAATCTTCTCCTCGAGATGATGGATAACTCCAACAAATACATTTTGAATAAATCTACAATACTTTCTAACAACGCTGAAGCTCAAACCAAACTAAACGAGAAAGATGGACAGCTCCAGTTCGTGGTCTTAGCAAACCCTGACAACGCAACCCAAGCTGATATTGAAAGAGTGCAGAACTTAAACGCTCAGCTCTCTTCCGTAAAGGACAACATTCGAAGTTCGTTACTTACTATGCGACAAAGTGCGCAGTTAATGATGACTGATACTTCAACTCATGTAAACTTTATGCAACAAAACGCGACACAAGACTCTGAGTGGTTAAAAATACTTAACAAGATCTTTTCTGTAATTAATGAAATGAATCAACCACAATAATAAGTTAAAAAAATATAAGGAATATTATGTCAGAAAATAAGATAGAAACACAAACTGTTCGTACAGGGCCAGTTCAACCAAACTCCACAGATGCGCAAAAACCAGATGTATTTCTGCTTTGTTGGTTAAGGATTTTTGACGCCGTTAAGGTTGGAGTTCAGAATGTGTACGTATTGAAAGATGCATTAAATGCTTCAGTATCTCGGCTACAACATCTGATAAGTCTTAAGTCTAATGTAAAGTATACCTCCTATACGAAATCACAGATGGATAAAATTAGCCAAAAAGATATAGATCTGATGGTCGCGAACAACCAATTAGCTAGTGCTTTTGACGATATTTTAGGTCAAAAGATTAACGTAAACAGCCAGAATAGCCAGAACTTGACCTCAGGTGTGAGTACGGGTACGAACGTAATCGATCAAATGATAGAGCAGGCAAATGGTGCCATGGACTTGCTCAAAATGATAACTAATTTAATTTCAAGGTAATTAACCATTTTAGGAAAAACCATGAGTAAAATTGAAAATAACAATCCAAATCATAACATACAATCTTCGACAGAAGAATTGCAATTTAATCCAGCTGATCTAAAGGGCTACCTTTTGGCTTGGTATCTCTATTTCCAAATGGCTAATATCGCTACAGAAACTTCACGCGTTCACTCTTTAGCAGTTCAAAACAGTACCGACTTTCTAAGACGTATGAACAATTTGTCACAAAAGATAGAGTTGCCTCAAATCCCCGAGCAAATTCGAGATAGTAACGATAACATAAAAAACCTAAAAGAGATTCAAAACGCTCAAGCTCAACTCCAGGCTCTTTTACAGCTCAAGGACACATTTACAAAAATGGGATCTGCTTCACAGCAACACACCCAAGAAGCTTTGTCGGATATCAGTATTGCAAACGAGACATCATTGTCATCTCAATCGCAAGGAACGAAGAACATGAAAGATTTAAGTGAGACAAGTTTTAAAGCGCTTCTTCGTAAGGCTTCAAGATACGCATAATTCAAACCATTGAGGCAGCGATCATCTCAGCTCCCGCTGCCTTCATCTTTTCGACAGCTTGCTCGACCCCTTCCGGGCTAATTCCACGGCATGCATCGAGAATCAAATAAGCCTTAAAATGAAGAGTAGCGGCGTCGATAACAGAGTATTTCACACAATAGTCAGTGGCAAGCCCTACAAAATAGAGCTCATTGCATCCATTTCCCTTCAAATATTCAGCAAGACCCGTTGAGCGGCGATGCGCGGCATCAAAAAAACCGCTATAGCTATCAATTTGAGAGTCAACACCTTTGTAAAAAACTTTTGCTATTTTTTCCTGTTTTAAACTCGGGGGAAATTCGGCTCCCTTTGAGTTCTGTATGCAATGGACCGGCCAAAGCTCTTGTTTCATTCCATCCCTTTCCAAGATTTCACCTGCTTGCCTCCCATGAGTTTGGGCAAAGCTTATATGATCTTTAGGGTGCCAATCTTTGGTTGCCACGATCAAATCAAAAGACTTTTGAAGTTCATTAATAATAGGAATGATTTGATCTCCCTCTTTAACAGGCAATGCCCCTCCGGGCAGAAAATCATTTTGTACATCAATGATGATGAGAGCTTTCATGCTGAATTTTATTACGAAGCTGGTCGATAAGCTTCAATTTTAATTGGTAGAGCGATTCCTCCATACCGATAGGATAGGAATGGGGATTATAAAAACGTTTAATCGTAGCATCAAAACAACGAAGTTCTTTTTTAGCAAAATCTTTCATTGTCTCAAGAGAGGGAGATTGATAAACCGGCTCCCCACGGCGAAAAACAGGGACAAGCAGGTCTCGAGCTTGCATGTTAGCACTTAAAAGCCGAGAGCGTGTAGAATCAAGAGGATCAACAATCCGACAGCCTTTAGAAAGATCTGTGTTTATATCATAGAGTGCATCAGCGATATAATTCCCATTCTCACCGGCAAAACGACGCACTTGCAAGATACCGGGATCGGAAATCTTGCTCATCCTTTCGGAGAGCTTTAGTTTATAACTCCATGCATTTTCCCCTTTTTTTCTATAAGCAGACAATTTATAGACACCATCGAGAGCTGACTGCGTTTGCCCTGTTACCAAGTGTGTCCCCACTCCCCACACGGCTACTTTAGCTCCCTGTCGTTTAAGGTCCAGGATTAACGTTTCGCTCAATTCATTACTGGCAAAGATTTTGGCCTCATGAAACCCGGCTTCATCAAGCATTTTTCGCCCTTGGATACTGAGATAGGCAATATCTCCCGAATCGAGTCGAACACCCAAAAAAGGGCGCCCCATTTCTCTAAGCCGTTTAGCAACAATGATAGCATGTTTAATTCCCAGTATTGAGTCATAAGTATCGACCAAAAAAACACAATTATCAGGAAGAGCATTCGCATAGGCTTCGAATGATTCCAACTCATTTTCAAACGCCATAACCCAGCTATGGGCATGAGTTCCCCTCACCGGAATCCCAAGAAGCTTACCTGCCAACGTATTGGAAGTGGATTCACATCCACCAATATAAGTGGCCCTTGTAGCCGTCATAGCTCCATCAATTCCCTGAGCTCTCCGAAGGCCGAATTCAAGAACAGGATCCTCTCCGGCAGCTAAACAGACCCTGGCAGCTTTAGTAGCAATTAAAGTGGGAAAGTTGATTAAGGTTAAAAGAGGGGTTTCCAGCAATTGAGCTTGCAAAATAGGGCCCGTGACACGGACCAAAGGTTCATAAGGAAACACCACTTCCCCTTCACGCATTGCATCCACATCACAACTAAAGCGGATACGGCTTAGATAGGTTAAAAACTCCTCCTCAAAAGGGTGAAGAGTTGAAAGGTAGTGAAGATCCGAATCATCAAAATGCCAGTTCTTGATATAGTCAATCACACTTTCAAGCCCGGCGGTTACAGTGAATCCCCCCTGAAAGGGTTTTTTTCGAAAAAAAAGATGAAAAACAGCCTCATCCTCGGCCATTTTACTTTTCCAGTAAGCATAGGCCATGGTAATCTCATAGAGATCGACCAAAAGTGCTAGGGATTGATTATAAAGAGAAAACATACCATCCCAAAAGATAGCAGTAATTTTGCAGAAAATCAAAGACAACCTTTATGCCCGTCACCTCTTTTTTAACAGGCCCCCATCGAACACCTAAAAGTGTAAAATTCCTGATTATCTTGACAGCAGTACTCTCTTTTGTATCACCCATTGTTACCTTCATATTGCAGCGTTATTTTCAGATAGCCGGTCCACAGCAGTGGTTGTCTCTATCCTTGTGGGGGATTAAGCAGGGGTGGTTTTGGCAACCTTTTACCTATTTCTTTATCCATTCAGTGGGGTTAGGCATTTCCCTTTCCCTTCTATTTTCACTATTTTTCCATATGTTTCTACTATGGTTTTCTGGCTCAGAGATAGCGAATCGTTATGGAGCAAAAACATTTATTCTTTTTTATCTCAGTGCGGGGTTGGTTGCTGGGCTGATCTCATTAATTTGCCTTTTGGTTTTTTCAAGTCAATCGGTCGTCGTAGGAAGTGGACCTCCCGTCTACGCCCTTTTAATGGCATGGGCCATGCTCTATCCGGAGCTTGAGATCTATTTCTTTTTTTTCATTAAAGTGAAGGCAAAGTGGCTCGTGGCCATCTTTTTAGGGCTTGCCCTATTGATCAGCCTCTCATACGGTCAATTTCTCCCTTTTATAGCCGATCTTGTCGGCATAGCTTGGGGATTTACCATTGGTCGTCTTGTGTGGCACCTGCCCAATCCCTATCCTCTCAATCTGGATTTTTCAAAAATGCACCGTTCTCGAGAGAATAAAATCATCGACATAAACGTTTTTCAGGAGAGCGACGATGCCTTTATGGATCGCATGTTGGAAAAAATAGCAACCAAAGGCGAGAAATCCTTGACGAGAAGAGAGCGGGAGCGGATGCGAAAAATTTCTGAAAGCAAAAAGTAATCCGGGAACGTCAGCACAAGATTTAAAATGTTAAATAATAAATATTGAGTTAAGATATTCCGCCGCATCAATAAGCCATGGATCCGAAAAAATGACAATGCCTGGTCACAATTCCGACCTGCCGGATGTAGATGTTTTAGAATATCGACATATGAAATTTGAAGATCCATCTGGCCCAGAAGCAACAACCCATGAGGATTTGCTCAATCGAGTTATCGATTACAAGATGCTTCTAGACTTAATAAAAAATCCCAACCTATTTGAACAAAACAAAGACTTTTCTTCCCCTCCCAAAAAAGAGTTAATAAAGGGAGCCATCTATGTATTGAAGCCTGAAGATGGTAATACCGAAAATATTAAGAACATGACTGAGACCATGGCTACTGCTTTGATTAATCAAACTGTTCATGACATGCTCAGCCAGCTTAAGGATTTGCAAAAGCTGGCAAAAAGAGATTAAGGCAGACTTTCATGCCGATTGCGCAGCAAATCGGCCACCTTTCCTGCCAACATCCGACCCAATCTAACATTTCATGCCGATTGCGCAGCAAATCGGCCACCTTGGCTGCTTATGGCAAAGGGCAATCGTTTCAAACGAGCGAAGAGCAGTGCTTCGCACGGCGAGCGAGTGCGAAACGACCCGCAAGGGCGCCGAATAGGCGTTGACCAAAGTCAGAAGCAGCCCCAAGTGGGGGAGCGGGGGGCGAAAGCCCCCGACAAGCCTATTCTTTCACTTGCGAAGCAAAGTGGAGCGTAAAGATCTAATGCACTACCATTTAAAAAAAGCGAACCCTAACCCCAAGAATTAATACAAATACAGACCGCGAAACCTAACCAAAAAATTTAACTATTCCTTTTCCCTAAACAGAGCAAACAAAGCACTACGAACCGTTTGAATCCCCTCCAAAACCCCCTCCTCATATCGAAAATGAGGATTACCCTCGAGCTCCGGATAATCGACCGGCTGCAGCACATCCTCCTGTGTCAAAGTCGGAATGAAATGACGCCCGCATTTCAAAACCTTCTCTCGCTGTCCTTCCACCATTTCATCAAGAAGCCCTCTAATCGCTTCCACCTTGCTCTTTTCGTTCACGTCTCTCTCGAAAAAAATTTTGCAAAATAGCTCCGCACTCATCCGATAATATCCCAGATGTGATTTCAACACGATGAAAAGGATGCGGCCTTGCAAACAAATCCATCCAGCTCCCATTTGCTCCGTGGCGAATATCTTTCGCCCCCCAAACCAACCTTTTAATGCGCGATAATAACATTCCCCCTGCACACATAACGCAAGGTTCAATTGTGCAATAAAGAGTAGTTTCAAGAAGCCGCCAATTATCCAAAGCTTGCGCACCGGCTCCCATACATATCATCTCAGCGTGTGCTGTCGCATCTTTTAATAGCTCTACTTGATTATGAGCCCTTGCAATCACTCTCTGCTCAAAAACCAAAACAGCACCCACCGGAACTTCGTCCGAAAGGTAAGCTTTTTCTGCCTCCTTTAAGGCTTCTCTCATAAAATAGGTATCATCTTTCATTCGTCTGTCCCCACAACCATAATAATACGATAGTGTTTTTCTACAACCAGCCTGTTTGTTTTGTACGAAACAACAAAAATCATTTTTTAAATAAAAATATATCCTTTTTTTTGAAAACCTGTAAAAAATTTATACCAATCAATCTCAAAATGAATTATTACTATTCCACTTAAATTAGTATTGTGAAAAAATGTATAAATGACCATCGACCATGTATTGAAGCGATTTTAAACGCACAAGATTAAACCTTCTCGGTTGTGCTTTAACTCTGAGTGCGGTATAATAAATATTCAACTAAGATTTAAATAGGGAGATTAGCTTAAATGTCGCTAGATAAAGGCACAAAGGAAGAAATTACAAAAAAGTTTCAGCTTCATGAGAAAGACACAGGTTCTGCTGATGTTCAAATCGCTATTTTAACTGAACGTATTGCAGAGCTGACCGAGCATTTAAAGCGATCCCCAAAAGATCACATTTCTCGATTAGCTCTTCTCAAGCTTGTCGGCCAGAGACGGAAACTACTTGAGTATCTCAACTCCACAGACACAGAAAGATATAAAAATCTTATTAAAAGACTGAATCTAAGAAAATAGTTTCTTTCTAAAAAATTATTAACAAAAAATGAGCGAAGTTGAGGCATAGATGGATATCTATGTCGTGTCATTCGAAATCTTTTTATAAATTAGGAGCTCAACACATAGAATGGAACGGAAAACTAAAACCGTAAAGATCGCGAAAGATAAAGAAATTATTTTTGAAACCGGGAAAATCGCTAAACAAGCTAATGGATCTGTTCTTGCTCGAACAGGGGATACCATTGTATTTGCCTCAGCCTGTGCAACAGGAGGAGAGCCGAGTGAAGAGATAGACTTCCTGCCTCTTCGAGTCGATTATCAAGAAAAATTTTCTTCCGCAGGGAAAACCTTAGGAGGATTCATCAAACGTGAGGGACGTCCCACCGAGAAAGAAATCTTAACGTCTCGATTAATTGATCGTCCTATACGTCCTTTTTTCGAAGAAGGGTACTACAATGACGTGCAGGTCCTCTCTTATGTCTGGTCTTATGATGGAATAAACCTCCCAGATCCGTTAGCTATATGCGCCTCTTCGGCAGCTCTTTCCATCTCGGATATTCCGTTCATAAAGCCGATTGCAGGTGTTCGAGTAGGTATGGTGGACGGCCAGTTTGTGATTAATCCCACTACAGAAGAAATGCAAAGCTCCACACTCGACCTTCTTTTAGCGGGCAGTGAAGATGCAATTTTGATGATTGAGGGATATGCCGATTTCCTTACAGAGGAACAGATCATCAATGCGATTGCTTTTGGACAGCAAGCAGTGAAACAAATTTGCCATGCCATTCAAGAGTGGCAAGCCGAGTTAGGAAAGCCTAAAAATCGAGAAACCCTTCGTTTGCTTCCTAACGAATTAATCGATGAAGTTGAAAAGCTTACCGTAGATGAACTCAATACTGTTTTACGTACTGCCAACAAGTTAGAACGGGAAAAAGGACTGGCTCAAATCAAAGAAAAACTTTTTACCGCCTTGCTTCCTCAAGGAGAAGAGCCTCACCGCTTCACAGAAGTGGCAGTGTCATCAGCCTTCAAAAAGGTGTCCGCAAAGCAGATGCGTCAGATTATCCTTGAGGAGAAAGTGCGTCCTGATGGGCGCCATCCTAAAGAGATCCGCCCTATAGACATTGAAACCGCCCTTCTACCGCGTACTCATGGAAGCTGTCTCTTTACAAGAGGTGAGACTCAAACCATTGCTGTCACCACCTTAGGGGGCGAAACTATGGGACAGCGTTTTGAAGATCTTAACGGAGAAGGTTTACGACGTTTTTACCTCCAATATTTCTTCCCTCCGTTTTCCGTCGGAGAAGTAGGCCGAGCCGGCCCTCCGGGGAGACGTGAAGTGGGACATGGGAAACTGGCTGAGCGATCTCTTTTTTCTATTTTACCCCCTCTTGAAGAATTTCCTTATACGATTCGTTTGGAATCCAATATCACTGAATCCAACGGCTCCTCTTCTATGGCCTCGGTCTGTGGAGGGTGCTTATCTTTAATGGATGCAGGGGTACCCATTAAGCGTCCTGTTTCGGGGATTGCTATGGGGTTGATTCTAGAGAAACAACAAGTAGCTATTCTTTCGGATATTTTAGGGATCGAGGATGCGCTGGGTGATATGGATTTTAAAGTGACTGGAGATGCAGAGGGAATCACCGCGTTTCAAATGGATATCAAAGTAGAGGGGATTACCCTTGAAATTTTAAAAGAGGCCCTCTCTCAAGCAAAAGAGGGATTGGTCCATATTTTGAACAAAATGCTCGAAGCCTTGCCTAAACCAAGGCAAGAGATGTCCATCTATGCTCCTCGCATAGAAACCATCCAAATACAGCCTTCGAAAATCGCTATCATCATTGGGCCCGGAGGGAAACAGATCCGGCAGATTGTAGAGGAAACAGGGGTTCAAATCGATGTGAATGACTCGGGTCTTGTGAGTTTGTCTTCAAGCGATCCGGAGTCGATGAACAAGGCAAGGCGTATCATAGAAGGCCTCGTGGCAGAAGTAGAAAAAGGGAAAACCTATGAGGGGTGTGTGACTTCAGTGGTAGAATTCGGTGCTTTTGTCGAAATATTACCGGGCAAAGAAGGGCTATGTCATATCTCTCAACTTTCTGAAACTAGAATCACTGATATCCATGGCTTTATCAAAGCAGGAGACACTATTAAGGTAAAAGTGCTCGATATCAACGATCGGGGTCAATATAAGCTCAGTCATAAAGCAACTTTAGTCAATAAGTAAAGTACCCTTTATGTAAATATGGGCAGCAATCCTATCATCATCTTAGGAAGCTCCAGAAGCAAAGGGGATACCCATACAGCTGTTCAAATGATTGTCCGCGAGATCCCTGTTCCCATCATAGATCTCAACAAATTAAATATCTCTTATTATGATTATGATAATAGAAATAGAAATGATGATTTTATTTCTTTAGCAGAACAAATGGTCGAACACTCCCCTATTATTTTAGCTACCCCCGTTTACTGGTATTCGATGAGCGCCATCATGAAAACATTCATTGATAGATGGAGTGATCTAATAGGCTTTCGAAAAGATCTTGGCCGACGACTCGCCGGTAAAAAGCTTTTTCTTATTACTTCATATGGCACAATCTTGCCAAAGGGGTTTGAAGATCCTTTTTCACAAACCTGCAGCTATCTTGAAATGCTATATGGGGGATGTTTTTATTTTTATAGCGGGAAAGATGAAAAGCTTATAAAACAAAACGAGGCTGCTTCTAAAAACTTCATCTCAAAAATTGCAGAAGCTATTGCTCTTCTTGGTGATAATACGTAAGCCAATTGCAAAAACAGGCTCATCTATTGACTAAAATAATCATTTTATGAATATTTTTTATTTTTTGTATTTTGAGACAAGGGATGAGTGGCGTCATGAAAAATTTATTTTTTCTTATTATCATATTCAATTTGACCCTATCTTCACTTTTAGCACAAAGCTACACTTGTGTTGATTCCGAGATTTGTCAAAATGGTCTACTATTAGGGGCTGAATGGCTTTATTGGAAGGCGGAACAATCTCAAATGGAGATAGCTGCCGATGTGGAAGGGAGAAATGGAGGAACACTTATTGCCTCCAGGGTAGTTATTCCGGATTTTAACTATTCAAGTGGATATAAAGTTTATGCTGACTATATATTAAATGATTGTTGGGCTATTGGGACTGTTTTTACACATCTCCCCTCTCAACCCTATGTCTCTGCATCCCATAATCCAGCATCCATAGATACTAATTTTATTGCATTCAATGTCGACCTTTACCCTCTATTCACTCTCTTTGAGCAACAACATTTTTCTAGCATCGATATTCAATGGAAGTTAAATCTTTATTATGCAGATTTATATATCCGGCGAACCCTTTGTTTTTGCAATTGTTTCACAATCAATCCATATATTGGAGGGAGAGGTTTTTGGATGAAACAAAACATACACACAAATGCCAGCTCGCCAAATGCTGCACCAGGTGCAACATCTTTC
>JBAPRV010000100.1:0-14443 GCA_049281295.1 Chlamydiales bacterium | reverse complement strand
CATCTGCATAATTTTCCTTTTGGAGTAGATAATATTAAACTAAGTATTGGGTTTGAAGATAGTGAAAGAAAAATAACTCACGACGGACACGTAGCCTTAATGTTTATTGGTAACAATCAAGATCTGTTTTATAGAGCTTATAATGCCGAGGGAGAGGGCTTCTATGCCCTTCATAAAGAACCATACGAAGAGGCTCTTAGAATAGTAAAAGAGAGTTCAAGTTCTGATTTGAGCAAAGAGCGGTAAGTAAAAGCTCATAGTGATGCCTTTTGCTTTAAACTGCAGCTTTAACAATGGCTCTTATTGAGAAGCAAGGTCACTCAAGTAAAAAAGCTCTTCGATCGAAAGCAACGCGGTTAGCGGTCTCGGTGAAATAGTGCACATGTATCTACTATTGCCGCAATAGTAAAACACGGGATGCATATTGTAAAAATACAAGCCATTCCCCAAGCCATTACCACTGCTGCTATGATGAACATTGTCGCAAAAAATGTGAAAGCTACTGAAAATATCGCTTCTGCTGCTAATATTGAAATTGCAAGAACTGATCCTAAAGTAATAATAGCAGGAATAGCAACAAGACCAGCTATTATATTGGCATCTCTCCTTAATGCTTGGAACTCTCGATCCGATTGCCAACGATTTTTATTGGATACCGGAATAAAATCGCTTTGAGTTATATACATAAATATAGTCTCTTTTTATTGTAGTTTTTTATAAATACTAGCATGTTTCTATTTTTAAGAGAATATAAAGTATTTTTAGAATGAGTTGAATAATTAAAAATTTTAATTCAATGAAAGATCTTCGGGAATCATCGAAAAGGTTGCATACTTGCCGCCCAGCTCTCGAAGGAGCTGTTGCCATAGTTTTTCGGGAGGTGTTTCAAAGATGTGTTTGGAAGAAGCAGGGCAGAGAAACCACCCTCCATCTAAAAATTCTCTTTCTAATTGACCTGATTGCCAGCCGGTATAGCCAAAACAAAGGCGAAGGTGCGGGCCGTCATGGCTGGAAATAGATTCCTGGAGAAATTGTAGGTCTCCTCCCAAAAACACCCCCTCGCAAATCTCAATGGTCTGTTCGGGTACCTTCTCGGAGGAATGAAGCAGCATCATCTGGTTGGTCTGTATCGGCCCTCCCGCACGCAAAGAGACGTTGGGATTTACCAGATGGTCGAAAGCGAAAATCTCCTCCGGAAGATCTAAATCGAGCTTTTTATTGATTACAATCCCAAAAGAACCGTTGGGACTGTGCTCACACAGTAGAAGCACACTACGAAAAAATATACCCGAGGATACATCAGGTGTTGCTATTAGGAAAGTTCCTTTATCTAGGTGTGAATAGGGGATTCCATCCATAATTATTGACCATAGGCGTCTTCTAGAATTTCTGTATACTGTTTTATGGACTCTGTCATACAGGCAGTCAGCTGCTGAATATCTTTTTCAACTGAACAGTATCTTTTTTGCTTGAGTCTGGTGTTGCGCTTTCTTTGCCACTTTTTATTATACTGGAACAGAAGGCCATAATTATTAATGTCATTGAGAAGTGTCTCAAATTTGCAGATTAAATTTCTGATTTGTACAAGCAGGCAGTCGTCATTGAGCAATTGTCCTAATGCTCCTCTTCCTTGAGCAATTCGGTTGGTTATGGTGTAAATCTTATCAAGATTTTTCCCTAGCCGTTCCACTAAAGCGTGCTCTTTTGCATCGGATAGTGTGATGTTAAACCAGTCGGCTGCCTCTGAGGCTCTGTCGATAAACTGGATCGCGTTGGCTCGAGAAGTAAAGACGTGTACTTCGTTAGCTGCGTGGGTTAATGATTTGAGGGTTCGATTGAAGTCTTCTGTGTTGGTTTCGAAAAATCTTTTAAGTTCATCCAGCATCTCTTCAAATGAATCGGCCACTTGTAAGATTCGATTTAGGGTTTGTTGAAGGGTGTCTGTCGATCGGGCATAAAGTATATCTTCCGACACGTCGTAAGCAGGGGGAGCGCCCGGAGGGGAAGCCTTGGGTAGGATGGCAACTGCTTTTTCCCCCAGTAGGCCTGAACTGGAATAGATGATTTCATCATAGGAATAGACCGATACGCTTGAGTCTACTTTTAGGATCAGCTCATAAACATAAAGATTGCCGTATTCATCGGGCGGGTTTTGCCGAAAATCGGCAACTCTTTGAATCGACTTCACTTCGCCCACTGTCTTGCCTGCAAAGGTGGCCCGTGTTCCTACCGAAACGTTGTTAATATTGGCGAAACGGATATGCAAGGTCTTTTTTGCATCCCCAACGGAAGGCTCTAAAAATAGTAATAACCAGGCAGCGACGGCTACCGATGCTAAAATAAATATCCCTAACCAAAATGCTTTTAGTTGATCACCCATTTCCTAATCTCGAGAAAAGATCCCCATCCGGGGTCGAATTTTTCAAAAAGGTTTGTACAATCGGATCTTCAATCTTAATAAATTTCTCCTTTGTTGTGATATAGACAATCTTGCCTTCATGATTCAAGGCTATCCTGTCAGCGACATGAAAAGCAGAGCATAAATCGTGGGTCACTACGATGCTCGTGGCGTTAAGCTCTTTTTGGGTGGCGACTATGAGGTCATTGATCTGCATCGCAGTGATGGGGTCCAGACCTGTTGTAGGCTCATCATAGAGAAGTATCTTCGGTCGATAGACAATCAAACGGGCTAGTGCCGCTCTTTTGCGCATACCGCCTGAGAGGTCGGAAGGCATTATTTTTTCTGTTCCTTCTAAATCCACCATCTTAAGGGCTTCAGCTACTTTTTTTCGAATCTCTTCTTCAGTAAAATGAAGGTCGCGCTTGTGCTGGTGGAGATAAAAAGCTGTATTTTCTCCCACCGAAAGGGAATCGAAAAGGGCGGATGCTTGAAATAACATCCCCATGGTCCGAGTGACTCCAAATAGCTGGTTTTTTTTTAACCTGCCTAAATCCATTCCGTTAACTATGACCTCGCCTTTGTCAGGTTTTTCAATCCCCATAATCTGGCGAAGCAGGACGCTTTTCCCCGAGCCCGACCGCCCCAAAATAACGACAGTCTCTCCCTCTTGAACTTCAAGTTCGAGCCCCTTTAAGACGTCCTTGTCCTGATACCGCTTCCATAGATTTTTTACCCGAATCATTTAATCCCAAATTTCTCTGCTAATGTTACGTGGGCTATATTGAGACCCATAGTGAGCAAAAAGTTGAATATCAAAATATATGAATAGCAAATCACAACGCTGTTGGTGGTTGCTCTTCCTACTCCTGCAGCTCCTCCCTTTGTAGTTAACCCCTTATAACAAGCTATCGTGCTAATGGTCAGTCCGAAAAAAAAGGCTTTGATGATCCCTGTCCAGAAATCAAAGTGGCTGACATGAGCGGGGATTGGATCGAAATATCCCTGAGGAGTCATCCCAAAAAAGAAAACAGATATAAGATAACCTCCAAAAATGCCCATCACTCCACTGAAAACTGTTAAGGCAGGGAGCATTAATATGCTGCCTATAATCCGGGGGGCCACTAAATAACGAAGAGGGTCAACCGCCATCGATTTAAGCCCGTCGATCTGCTCGGTCACGCACATGGTCCCTAGAACGGCCGTCATTGCCGAGCCTACACGTCCGGTAACCATAAAGGCGGTTAGGATAGGTCCGATCTCTGTTAGCATCCCTGTGCCGACAAAAAGACCTGTAGCGCTGGCGAGCCCCTTATCTCCTAACTGATAAAAAGATTGGGCAGCAAGGACAAGTCCCGTCGAGAAACCTGTGATAGCTACCACGGGGAGGGAGAGCACTCCGATATTATAGAGCTGATCTAAAATTAAATTCCATGAGGGAGGGCGCTTTAAGGATACCCAGATCGTTTGGGCAAAAAGAATCGCCCAGTTCCCCACGCCCACAAAAGCATCGTAAATTTTTTTTATGTAAAATTGCATGTTGAGCCTATTCTAAATGTCTCTTCCTTTGTGAGCAAACGGTCTTTTTCCTTCCTGAAAAGCTGTTTTCTATTATATCTTAACTTACTCACCTTACGCAAAAAATGCCGTGAAAGGGGTGAGCGAAGGGGGCAAAATACAAGCATCGAGAGGAAGTCCAATTACTTGTTAGTTGGGAGACGAGCGATGCGCAGTAGATTGCCCTCTGCAGCCAGCCTATTCTGGCATTTTTTGCGTAAGGTGAGTAACTTATCTGTAATGTAGGTGCATAGATGTCCGCAAGGTGGAAGACCCGAGAAGTTAAGGTTGGAAAGGTAGGCGTGGGAGGCAATAACCCCATACGCATTCAGTCGATGACTACCTCCAATACTCGTGATGTGAATGCGACGGTCCGGCAGATCATGCGCCTTGCCGATGGGGGATGTGAAATAGTTAGGGTGACTGTTCAGGGTAAAAAAGAGGCAGAGGCATGTGAAGCGATTAAAAATGAATTGATAAAAAAAGGGTACTCGACCCCCTTGGTGGCAGATATCCATTTTTATCCCCCCGCAGCGATGCAAGTGTGCGATTTTGCAGATAAAGTGCGCATCAATCCAGGTAATTTTGTTGATAAACGAGCCACTTTTAAAAAAATTGAATATAATGAAGAGACATATCAAATAGAAATTGAAAAACTTGAGGAGAAGTTCGCTCCTCTTGTGGAGAAATGCAAGAGATTGAAGCGAGCGATCCGTATTGGAACCAACCATGGCTCTTTATCAGACCGTATTATGAATTATTATGGCGATACTCCCGCCGGAATGGTTGAAGCGGCTTTTGAGTTTGCTAGAGTTTGTCGCAAGCTCTATTTTCATAATTTTATTTTCTCTATGAAAGCGAGTAACACAAAGGTGATGATTGAGGCATATCGCTTGCTTGTAGTTAAGATGGGGGAGTTAGGATGGGATTACCCGCTCCATCTTGGAGTCACGGAGGCTGGAGAGGGAGAAGAGGGGCGTGTGAAATCGGCTATTGGGATAGGCTCTCTTTTGCTTGAGGGATTAGGAGATACGATCCGTGTCTCTTTGACTGAAGATCCTTGGGATGAGATCGATCCTTGTCAACGTCTTATCAATTTTGCAAAAGGCTATCGGGTGGAGCCTTTTTCAAGAGTGGAAAGGGTCAAGAAATCTATTCTACCCCCTTTCAATAGGAATGGTTCTGTGGTGGTTCATGTATCTCCTGAGGAGATTGAAGAGCCGGATTTTTTTAAAAATGTGGGATGTGGGTTGCAGTTTGGACAGCCGATAAAGGAATCAGGAGCGGTAGACATTCTTATCGTTAAAGAAGAAGGTCATGAAAAACTTGAGAAGCTTAAAGCAATTGGCATGGGAGTTTTGGCAAACCCATTTGTTATCTCTGAGAACGAGGAAGAATGGGAGCAGATCATTCAAAAAAAGCCTGATGTTATTTTCTTTGCCCCTGCAAAAGAGTATGTGCATTATGCCCGCCTTTTCTTTAAATGGCTTTATGATCGTAAGATATACATTCCTGTCATCTTGCAATTTGCTTATGACTGCGGTCCGAAAGATGTGACGATTTTTGCATCGTCCGAATATGGATCTCTTTTATGTGATGAATTAGGAGAGGGGATCTGCTTACAAGCCGATCTTCCTCTTAGTCAACGAAGAGAGCTCTCTTTCTCGATTCTTCAGGGAGCTCGAATGCGCAGCTCGAAAACGGAATTTATCTCATGCCCGGGGTGTGGAAGAACCCTCTTTGATCTACAAGAGGTCGCAAAACGGATTCGAAAGCAAACGGATCATTTGCCGGGTGTTAAGATTGCGATTATGGGCTGTATTGTGAATGGTCCGGGAGAGATGGCCGATGCCGATTTTGGCTACGTGGGCTCGAAAGAGGGAAAGATAGATCTCTATGTGGGCAAAGAGTGTGTCGAACGTTATATCGATATGGAAGAGGCTGACGAGCGTTTAATTCAACTGATCAAAAAACATAATCGTTGGATAGAGACTACTCCAAATTCTTTTTAGTGAAGCGACTTTTTGCATAGCCTAATATAGGCAAGGCAACAAACGTGGTAGCACCTGCTATGGCAGCCCAGAGTAATGCAAATCCTAGAAGTGTCATAGTACCTCCAGCCGAAAATGCTATAAGCGAGTAAAGAGTAACCTTTTTAAGGGTTTGTATAGCTGATGAAGATCTGGGTTTAGTCTGTACCCTCTCGTTCTCAAAAATTGACTTTTTTTGCTCTCCTACAGGAGGTGAATTGTCCACTTCAAGGGTTTCTGTAGCAGGTTTCGGGGCAGTTGAATCGTCTTCTATTTCAGGAATATCGACTGTAACAGGTTCCGGAGATTCCGAGGTAGTTAAGTGGTCTTCTGTTTCAGGATCATCGACTTCATGGCTATCAGCTATTAGCGATGGGGCTGCTTGAGTTCTTCTTTCTATTTCAGTTTTTTGTTTGATGAAGGCATTGACTGTATCGGTAATCATCTGCTCTGTAAGTCTATTATCAGTAGTGGATGCCCTCTTTGAAGAAATAGCGTTGAGCATCTTAAAGATTGTACGGCCAGTAAACCCATCTGTCTGTTTTGTAATAGTGGCAATCATCTCGTCGGTGAATAACTCTTTGCGCTCTTGAGGAGTCATAAAGGTTGGTAGATAGAGTTCGATAATCTTTTTACGCTCAGATTCTTCAGGTGGGCCGATATATAGTTGGTGATCCATTCTGCTGAGAACAGCCGGATCAAGATCTTCCGGACGGTTAGTCGTTAGAATGACCATTACTTTTTTACTGGGTTCGCCCGTATGATTAAGGAAAGCGTTAACCAATTCTATTGATTCAGATCGGTTCATCTTACCGCGGTCACCACAAAGCGATTCACATTCATCTATAAACACAATTGTCGGCGAGTTGATAGACTCAAAAAGTTTATTAAGTTCTGTTACATGTTCCCCACGTTTGATATACTGGGGAAGATCACCTCCGGACATCATGATGTAGTTCATGTTGGAGTTCTTGGCTATATATTTTGAGACCATTGTTTTCCCTGTACCACCCGGACCATATAATAGTAAATTTTGCATATAGCCGTCATTGCGCTTGGTGTTATAGGTTGCCCTCGTGATCTCATCGATTCTTGTTTGTATTTCATCATTAAAGATCGGTTGAGTCTCCTTCTTATTCCATCTTTTAGCGAAGTCATACACCTTGCTAGCAATACCGGAGCTACTTCTTAATATTCCAGCACCAAGTACTGCTGCGATCAATGGATAACCAGGGGTGGGGTCACAATAATAGGGGCCAACACCCATGGCACAAAAAAATCCTGGGACTGCTGTAAACCATTCTCCGTTTCCTCCTGAAATAAGTGATGATGCTGTTCCAGCTGTTATTGCTGTCAACCCAGCTACTCCAGTTAAAATGCTCCACTTGATCCCATCTTTGGTTGAGCTCCAAATATTTGAGGTTGCGCGAGAAACTCCGTCTGTAGCGCGGTCCCAAAGAGCCACCTTGCGGACCTCCTGAGAAAGCTTAGGACGACCAATGTTATGGGCTGCCTTTTTATACACATAATAAGTAAGCAGTGGTGCACTTGTCAGAAAAATGCCTCCCAAAGCAATCCAGGGGACTATCTCCAGGGTTGTATCACGCGCCATATTAGCCAAAATCGACTGGACATCATCTCTGAAGTGATCGATCTCTGAAACAAAATTCTCACGAAAAACTCCTATGCCCTCGTGAAATTCGCCAGCTAGGTGCCTCATATTGCCGGCCATATCCATTTTTGTAACACCTTCCTTAAAGATGTCACTCATATCACTTATGGTATCGCCTACGGCTTCCTTAAAGTTTTTACGAAAAACACCCAGACTGTCGCGAAGGTTACTAGATAGGTGTTCTGTATCCATTCTTGTGACACTTTCCTTAAAGATCTTTGCCAGAGTTTCCGCGACTTGCCCACCAATTTCTTCTAGTCGCAGTGACTCAATCGCACCCTTTGCAAAGTGACTAATTCCGCTTCCTGTCATAGAGCCTATGCTGCTCATAGTATAGCTAAAAGCACTAGAAATGCCAGACCCGATATTTTCAAAAATAGACATAATTTATTATAATATGTTAAAGTTTATAAAATAATAATAAAGAAATTATAATTAAAAATCAAAAATTTAAATAATATATATATATATATATTAATTGGGTCGAAGACAATCAGTATGCTCGGTACCATTTAAAAATTATTTTACCCCCGTTAGGAGTTAACCCATTCAAAGAACCTCCATAATCGGCTTCAAGAAAGAAATTTCTATATAACCGAGTTTGAATAGTGACTGAATCAAACTCGCCGGATATGCTTTTGTTCACTCCTACAAAGGTGCCTTGAGAGATATATTTTCCAACTTGAAAGGTAAGATCAGAAGTGTCTATGTCGCAATGGGTAATATTAAACACATCGATGCCCAATCCCTCTTTTATGTTTTCAAAGACTTTAGGGCCTGCTCGGCTGCCCGAGAAGGAGACGAGTACATTCGCAAGCTGGCATGCTTGGAAAGGGGTGAGCTCGTTCACATCTTGATTGAAGAGAATCCAGGAGAGGATTTGGTTGGTGCTCATAGGAGGAGTGGAAGAGAAGGCAAGCTGCAGGGCATCGAGGGTTCCGGTCACATCTACTGATGCGGTGATGGTTGCTAATTCAAGATCTCCTTTAAGTTCGAGGAAGATGTTCTTGGGTTCAATCCCTTCTATTCTGATCTTGCCTTCCGTAAGGTCAAAAAAACGCCCTACAAGCGAAAACCGTCCTTGTACCAGACCGAGCTCTCCTTTGTATTGTAAATCATTTTGCTCACCTGTTATATGTAGAGAGCCTTTCCATTCGGAGGTAAGCCCTCGACCTTCGATAGTTAGATAGCGGGGGGCATTGACCACAAGATCCCAGTGAATCGCAATGATCTTTTCTTCTTCTCTCTCTTCAAGTTTTGGAGAGGGGAGAGGATTGATATAAGTGACGTCGATGACAGGGATTTGAGGAGGCAGCTTATCAGGAATAGTAAGATGAGCTTCTACTACAGTGGCATTTCCTTTGAGTGTCATCTCTTGAAAGGTGCCCGATACGTTGATCTCGCTATTGACGCTTGCTCTGAAGGCATCGGTTGCCAGTAGGGTGAAGCGGGAGGTAAATAGGTCAATGTTAAAGGGAAATCTCTTTTCAGGATCCCAGAGAATTTCTCCTCTTCCGGAAAGATCTCCTCTGGCAAAATCATGAGCTCTTAGGTGGCGGATTTGAAGAGCATGCTCTTCTCCTTCAAAATGCATGAAAATATCACGGTAAAGCGCGCCGGTTGTTAAGCTTTCAATCCTTCCGTCGTTATAGATCAAATGCCCCTTAATTTCGGGCTCTTCCCATAAGCCGGTAAAGGTGAGATCTACATCGACTTTGCCGCGAGCTATCAGTGAGGCATTTTCTAAAAAAGCCAAGAGAGGATCGATGGATCCTTTACCCAGAAGCTTTAGGGTAAAAGGGGTCGTTCTATCAATTGAAAGGTCAAAGGGGTGGTGCGAGAAAGCAATGGGAAGATCGAGGGTGAGGGAAAAGGGGGTATCTCCCAACCCCCACAATCTTCCATCCAAGTTGAGCTTTCTATCTGTTGCTGTTCCTGCAAGTTGAAGGTAAGCAGTTGGAAGCATTTCATAGGCAGGATCCAAAATAGATAATTCATTTAAGTTAAGCTGAAAAGTTAATACTTGATTGATGAAATGGCCGTTGAGGGTCATTTTTTCTACATTCATTTCTTTCCATTCTATAGCATCTGCCTCTAACTGAATGGTCGCCTCTTTTTTGTTTAGAGATAAATGCCCCCTTCCCGCTCCTTTAGGGGAATGCTCAAAGCCAAAACAGGAAAAATCTTGAATCTCAAAATCAACCTCTCCTTCAAGTCCATTTTCCTGGAAAGTGTAAGCAAGGGCTCCTTTTAACTGGTTGTCTCCGTAATGGAGCCTTAAAAAAGAAGCAGTTGCCCGATTTTGATCTATTTTAAGCTGGGCAGCAAGCCAATAGGGAGTCCCTGAGGCAGAGCCTTGAGTGGTTAAAGTGTGGTTTTTCAGATCATACTGTAGGCGCCCTTCTGAAGAAAAGTGATCGGTTTCAAAATGAAACGAGGGGAGAGAAAGAATCCCTCCATGAGAGATGGCGAAATCTCCTGCAAGCTTCCACGGCAGGTTAATCAAACCGTTGCCGTAGAAAGAGCCTTTAATAAGGGAGGTGGTCCAGTCTAGGGTTCCGCCTGCCCAAACGTTAAGGGAGGAAGAGGTTTTAACTTGAGAGATAAAGTGAACCTCTTGAGCCTCTTTAGACCCTTCCAGGGTGGTGTGAAAAATGGTGTCCGGGAGGCCGGTAGTTGTAAAGGTGAGATCGGCAGAAAAATCATCTTCTAACTCTCCTCTTGCTGAAAGCGAAATCGCTTCAAGAGAATTGATTTTAAGGCGATCGACTTGCATCGATTGAACGACCAAGGGAAAGGGGGAAGAGGGCCATGAGGGCAAAGGGCGATGGCCGGTTGTAATTTTTTCATTCTCTGCTTTTGTGTGGACAGATCCTCCATCTATATGGACATGAAAGAGAACAAGGCGGCCTAGAAGGAGACTGGTCGGAGAGAAGACAAGACGGATGTGATCGAATTTAGCCTCGAGCTCCTTTGACTGGTATTCAACAGATTTTAAAGAGTACCAGATCGGTAAGATCCCTTTCAATTCTCCAATAGCAAGCTGTCCTTCCGTTTTTTCCGAAACGGCTTTTTCGACAAAAGCTTTGATTTTCTTTTGGGCAAAGGGAGTCTGTAGAGCCGCTAATGAAATAACAAATAAAAGAAGAAAAAAAATAAAAAAATACTTTAGAAAACTCATCATCTTTTATTAGAACGTTTGCCCTATACTTGCATATATTTGAAATGATTTGTCAATGCCTTTTCGTTTATTTAGAGGAAAAGCGATATCTACGCGGAAGGGACCCACTGCAGTGAGATATCTGAATCCACATCCTATAGAGGTGAGCAGTTTTTCCGAGAAGTTAGGAAAAGAGGTTGCATACACGTTACCGAAATCATAAAAACCTGCCAGATAAAGTTTATTCCACACCCTCACTCGAGGCTCTATTTGAAAAATCATCAAAGAACGTCCTCCAATCGGTTTTGTTCCTATAAGTGGACTGACGGTCAAGTATTTATAACCTCTCAAGCCTGTGGAAGAACCGGCATAAAACCGTTTTGAAGCGGGGATTGTAAGCAAGTGCTGTCCCACAATGGAGCCAACTTGCGCCGAAAAAGCAAAAATCACCCCTGAACCTCGGGTAATAGATTGATAAGTGGCTAACAAAGCCTCTTGTTTAAGAAAGGAAATATTAGAGTTAATAAAAGCCTGATAGGGGGTGAAAAAGTAGAGAATCGTGGTTCCTGAAGTGGGGTTTAAAAGGCGATTAGAGGTGTCCCATAAGAGCTGAACCGGCAAGTTAAGAAGGTGGTAATTGTCGGGATCTTCCGCTTTCGTATTGATCAGTCTTTCATACCGTACTCCATAGTTGAATGAAAAAAAGTCGTTTACTTTTCGGTTGATACGAGATAGAAAGCTGAATTCTCTCTCTGTAAAACCGGGAGTGTCTTCTCTGCGCACCTCCAAACTGTGCAAGAGATCTTGATTGCGGCTAAAAAAGTTGGGTATCGCATAAAGTAGAGTGCCTCTCTTGATCACCTCCGAGTATTCACCGATAAATGAGAGGGCGTCGCCAAATCCGGTTAGATTTTCATCTCCCCATTGAAACATTGCCCCAACCGATTCATCTGTGCTGTAGCTAACCCCCGCTCCAATGTGGCGGTATTGTTTCTCCTCAACCCGAATTAACATAGGGAGGTTACCGCGCTCATCGACTTGATCTGCAGGAGCCACAGTGATAATCGAAAATAATCCCGACTCAATCAATGAGGCGTCCGTACAAGCTACCTTATTGGGATTAAAAAGCTCTCCCTCTTTCCAATAAATATGCCGATAGATCACGCAATCTTTAACGGCTTTAGTCCCCTCGATAATAACGGGCCCAAAGTAAGCGAGAGGCCCACGAGAGACCGAATACGTCACAGAGACTCGTTTTGTCGCTTGATCGACGACCACTTCTCGATTCGCAAGCGCCGCTAAAGGATAGCCGCAACAGGCGAGCTGTTCAAGAATCTGGTCTTCCGTATTTAAAATGACCTCGGAGAGAGCCGGACATCCCACTTTCAGATCAAGAGATGATGGAGAAAGGGAGATTGGCATATTTTGCTCATCACAGATACTTAATGAATCAAAGTAGTATTGAGGCCCTCTCTTTATTTGAACGGAGACCAATACATCAGGAAATTCTCCTAAATATTCAATGTCAATGTCACCTTCAAAAAAGCCATAAGCATGAAGAACTTGAATCAAATTTTGTTTATCAGACTCACCCCATTTCTTGAGTATGAAAAACGTAGGAGGAGGGGAGTTTTTCTCTGTTTCTAGCCTGGAGACACTTTTTATGGTAGTAAGAAGAGTAGAAGAGACAGCTCCTTCAAAGCTGATTCGATAAGCTCCTAAAAGGGTTCCTTTGCATAGAACGAGAAGGAAGAAAATAGCAAGGAGGCGTTTCATTTCAAAGTAGAATACAGAGGCTCGTTTTTTTCTGCCTTGCTAATTTTTTCTTATTGAGCAATCTTTAGTTTATGAGTTTTTTAAGTGTGGAAAAAGTGACCTATGCTCTCGAAGCTTTGTTGATGTTTCTCAACATTTCTAAAGAATCCCAAAGCCTCCCTCCTGAAAGTGCTGAACAAATCCGGAAGCGTTCCCTCGAGCTTCTTCAAAAGCTGGGAGCCGGAGAGGTAGACAGTTTGGTGGCTGCAAAAGAACTCAACGAAATTGTAGAACAGATGAATCAATCACTGAAGGCTCCTTATCCCTTTTTAATGACGGATAGCGCGGAGGAGTTTGTAAAAGGGGAAATTGTAGCTTTTGAGCACTATCTTAGCCAAGAGTTAAGAGCGCATCATCTCAATGCTCATCAGGAAGCCTCCCTATTTAATGATTCTCTTCGACTTTGGGAGCAGGTGGGAATAGACCTTTCTGCTCGTGAAGGGATCTCTGAATTTAATGCGATTATTGAAAAGCTTAACCGTTTACTCCCTGAAGAAGAGCACTACCCTACTCCTGATGAAGAGCAATATTAATGCACTATATTTTTCGACATTTCCCAAGTTATGCAGAGGTCTCTAGAACCCTGCCATAAGACCAAATCTAAAGTTAAAACCATACAAACGATTTGTGCGGTATTCTAAATTGGTTAATGGATCGAGGGTATTGAAAAGTGTCCTTTTTGAATTATTAAGGGGATAGGAATGCCAACCTAATTCTGTAAAAGCGCTTATACATCTAGTAATTAAAGTGTTAGCGCCAACACCAAACACATATCCCCAATTATGGAAGTGCTTTTTATCTTCTCCAAAAATCCGTAGTTGGGGCAGGCCAACATTAAAAATTTGTCGTGTCTGTCTCCACCCAACATAAGAAGGGCCGAACTTGAAATACAATAGAAGACAATTCCCAATATTGACTCCCGGCTCCAAGCTTAAGTCAATGATATATTCCACGCGCATTTTGTTAGGGTAATATTGTGGTGCATCGGATTGATCGACAAAAAATGAATGTTTAGCCTCTGAGGAATACCCTGTAGCTGCTGCTTTCAAAGCAAGAGTGAACCGTTTGCACAAAGAGACTCCGTAACCAATAAATCCCCCTCCTCCCGGGGCTCGTTGGGTAGCGTCGTAGCTCCAAAACTGGTTCTGTATTGTGTTGCTCCCTGGAACTGCATCTTCTGTGTGGAAGTTGAAAGTGTGAAACACCCCATATCCTCCTATTAGAAAACCCGATCCAAGAGTGTTACAATAGCTCGACTCACAGTGATAGCCAAGCAGCGAGGGTATATAAGCGCTTATGAACAAAACC
Organism: Chlamydiales bacterium; assembly: GCA_049281295.1. Lineage (GTDB taxonomy): Bacteria > Chlamydiota > Chlamydiia > Chlamydiales > JAAKFR01 > JBAPRV01. Next base: position 503 of record JBAPRV010000100.1, on the reverse strand, counting down.
AGTGTAAGAAAAAAACTTCGAAACATTTATTGTCCTCCTTTCGGGCATTTTATTTTCTCTAGATATCAGCTGCTAACTATATCCCTTAAAACTGTGTTGACAAACCGAATCTAAAGCCAAAACCATACAATCGAGTGCGAAATTCTAAGACTCGAGGTATCCCTTCGGTGTCTATGAAATCAATTCGCTGTTTGGAATTATTAGGGTAGAAATGACTTTCAAATTCAGCAAAAGCACTAATACATCTAGTAATTAAAGCGTTAGCCCCTGTTCCGAAAGTATAACCCCAATTATGGTAGTCCTGTTTTTCTTCAGCCAAAGTCTGCACAGAAACAGTTTCAGTTATTTTTCGAGTCTGTCTCCATCCAACATATGAAGGGCCAAATTTGAAATATAGAAGTAGACAATTTCCAATTTTGACACCGGGTTCCAAGCATAAATCAACTATGTATTTTGTCTTCATGTTATTTGTAAGACCGGATGTGCCTTCCCCGATGCTATTG
>JBAPRV010000099.1:0-20328 GCA_049281295.1 Chlamydiales bacterium | reverse complement strand
CAGCTGTGGGCACCGGATGCATCGGGATCATAATGCAGCATTAAACTTAAGGGCCGCCGGGATGTCGGTCTAAAGCCTGTGGAGCTGCCCAGGTTGCTGGGAGCGAGGAATCAGGAATCCCTCGCCTAAAAGGCGAGGGAGGTTCAACCCTTCCTGTTTGCCTTCAGAACGTTAAGAAGAGGCTTCTGCGGTTTTAGTTGCTTCAACAGCTGGTGCTTCTTCTTCTTTTGGACTGGTAAGCGCAGTAAACTGTCTATGAAGCCCGCGGGCTGCAATCACCCATCCTCCAATGATCGCTATTAAAATGATACCCAGGTAGGGAGTAATAGCGCCGATGGTTCCAAAAGCGACTAAGAGTCCTTGCTGTAGTAAAGATCCTCCCGATTTCCCTAATCGAGCTCCTACTACGTCAATAGCAGCCTTTCCTTTGACTTTCTGCTCTTGATCAAGCGGGATATAGGCCATTTCTTTTGTAGGATCAAATAAGGAATATTTACATGATTTACTCAAAACATTCTGAGTAGCTCCGACCATTACAGCTAGCATCAATGGGGTCGTCGCAAAGGCGGCAACAACTCCACCCAGATGGTCTCCAAAAATCACTAAACCAAAGAAAATAGCTCCCGTGATTAAGAGAACAACCGGTGTTACGAGTGCAGCTGCTCCCCATCCAAAACGGCGGATAACATTTCCTCCGACAAAGAGCATCATGAAAACGGTCACAGCTCCTGTTACAGTCGAAAAACCACCCATGAATGTGCTGTAGCGGTTCGCGTCGGGATATTGCAACTTCAACTGACTTTTCCAAGTCACTTCCACGATGTTAATGGCTACCCCATAGGAGATAACAAGGACTGCAATGCATAGGATATAAGGAGATTTGGCTAGGTAGACCAAACTCTCTTTCACGCCCATCTTTGGCTTCTCTTTTTTCTTCGAAGTTTGCATTCCTGCATCATAAAATCGGGAATCTGTCAGAACGTAGCGGTTCATCCACCAGTAAACACCTATAATAACCAGCCCCGCTATAACTACCATGCCCATCAGAAAGTTAAGTGAAACACCCCAAGGGTCCACGCCGGTAGGCACTTTTTCTCGAATGTTTGAAGCGCAGATAATGGCCGGTCCAGAGCATAGAAGAGCAATATTGGCCCCAATTCCAAAAAGAGGATAAAAACGTTTCGCTTCAGTGACCCGGGAAATCTCATTGGCAAAGCCCCAAAACATGAGTGAAAGCATCACACTTCCCCACAATTCTGCGAGAACATAAAAAAGGGCGTAGGTCCAATTACGGAAAATCGCCACCAATCCCGCCATTCCTTGAGGGAGTACAGATTGCAGAGAATCAGCTGCTGTGGTGGGATGGAGCCAATCTTTATTTGGATAGATCATGCTTGCAAATAGACCAAAGAAAATAAGGAAGGGGATCGTTATCGTGTAAAAAAGGGCTTGTTTGCTTAAACGATTGCTGAGTTTCGCGAAAACAACCATAAAAAGGGCCGCGCAGGGAACTACAAGCCAAACCTTAATAAACGGAATTGCCTCCGCCCCTGATTTGGGGGCTGTGACGATCAGGGTATCCTTAGTATCCCTGAGAATCGTATAGTTAAACGAAATGCAGAAAAACATAAGCAGCATGGGTAGAACTTTTTTGAGCTCCCATGCATGGATCGGCCAAAAAAAAGATCGCCATTTTCCAAACTTATTTTCACTATCAGATGACATAAATCATTACCTCAAAATGTACTAATTCAATAGGATTATTATATCGAAATGGGAAACGATTGCAAGAAAAATAAGAGTTGAAAAGAATTATTAACGGGCCGATCTGCGAGTGATCGGCCTTATCCTAAAATCTACTTATTGATTATTATACTCATGTAAATCAGCGGATTCTAGAGTGGCCATTGCTTCAGAGTAAGCACCCCAAAGTTCTTGATTGACTTGGTTGCCCCGGATTGATCGAATAAGCTCTCTTTTCAGAGAGGGGAGAGATCTCTTTGGACTGAAACGAGCTACTAAATCTTTATCTCCGACTCGTACCGCTAATTCTAAAACGCGTTCAATATCAGAGCGGGTAAAGCTGATAAAATCTTTACGTTTCCTCGATCCTCGAGGAGCTCTAGGTTTAGGATCTAATGTTTTGGGAGCTTCTGTTTCCATAATAAATTTTTGAAGAAGCAGAAAAAGCTGTTCGGGGTCGGAATTTTTCAGCTTACGCAACGTGAAATGGTGCATATAGCCGCCGCTCGGTCCTGGAATGTACCGACAAAGATCGTTTTCTTTTGTGCCTCGAACCTTCTTGATGGCTTTATTGATCAGCTTTTCGAGCTCTTCTTTGCTTTTAATTTTTCCTTCTTCCATCAGTGTCATTTGAATACCTTCCTTTATTTAGTTATTTTTGAAGCTTTTGGTAAATGAATCGATCCCAAAGACTCTTTTGAATAAAACATTGCCAAGTTAGCAATTTATAAAAAAAACAGCAATACTCTTTTATAAAAACAGAGAAGTTTTTTAGATTCTGTCTAAAATCAGAAATTTTGAAAGCAATTTTCCTGATTTTCATATATTTATTGTGGTAGATTTATGTAAGTGAAATAAAAGTAGTTACAATTCCATGTTTGATCTCAATGAATCTATAGATTAAACTGGCTTGGTTGATTTGGAGATTGATCAATGCCTTTAGAATTTTTTTCACGACTCAAAATAATCCACCCTTTGGCAATCGTGGCTGAGAGGGAGAAGTCGGTTAATGCAGCTCTCCTTGAAAGGGAAGGACAGTACTCGAATTATTTATGCGCTACTTGTTCCTTTAATTTATTAAAAAAAATGAACCCATTTATTTTCATTATACTCTTCCTATTTTCTCTTTTTGTGGGTTGCAGCCCCTTGCCCTCTCGAGATGCATCCTGGCTTCAAAGAAACGAGAAATTAAAGGTATTAACCACTATCGGCATGATTCATGATTTGGTTCGAGAGATTGGGGGAGAAGAGGTAGATTCAATGCCTTTAATTCGCGGGGGGCTCGACCCTCACAGCTATGAGTTGGTCAAAGGTGATGATGAAAAATTCGCCCGTGCGGATCTCATTTTTTATAATGGGTTGGGTTTGGAGCATGGGCTTAGCCTCCGGCAAAATCTGGAAGATAATCCTAAAGCGGTAGCAGTGGGAGAAGCGCTTCTTGAAAAAGACCCCTCTCTAATTTTGAAATTAGATGGGCAATACGACCCCCATATTTGGATGGACATTGCGCTATGGATGCATACGATAGATCCTATTGTTGATGCTCTCTCTAGAAAAGACCCGGCCCATGCCCCTCTTTTTTCAGAGAGAGGAGAGAGGCTTAAGTACGAGATGGCGCTCGCCGATCAGAAAATCTTTGCTTTGCTGCAGGCTATTCCGGAAGAAAAAAGATATCTTGTTACAAGCCATGATGCTTTAAACTATTTCTCTCGGCACTATTTAAGTAATGTCGATGACGACGATTGGCAAGAGCGTTGCAAAGCGCCCGAGGGGTTGGCTCCAAATGCTCAAATGAGTTTGGTCGACATCATCGACATGGTCTCTCATATTGAAAGTTATGGGGTTTCAGCCCTTTTTCCGGAATCCAACGTCAATCGAGATGCCCTTCGTAAAGTAGCTCATGCTGTCAAAAGTAGAGGGATAGCTATTGAGTTGTCTCAAGAGTGTCTCTACGGAGATGCGATGAAAGAGGGGGATTCGTATCTCGAAATGATCGCCCATAATGCAAGGGTTATCGAAAGGGGATTAAAAGGATGAAACCAAAAGCGGCTCTAATTGTTCAGCAACTTTCAGTGAATTATGCAAAAACTCCCGTCCTATGGGACCTTTCTTTCGAAATCCCTCAAGGTAAATTAGTCGCGATTGCAGGCCCGAATGGGGCGGGAAAAAGCACCTTTTTAAAAACAGCTGTCGGACTCATCAAACCGATTTCGGGAAAAGTCTGTTTCTTTGAAACCTCTCTTAAAAAGGTGCGCCGGCAAGTAGCTTATATGCCGCAGCGAGAGTCAGTCGATTGGGATTTTCCTATTACCGTATTCGATTTGGTATTAATGGGGCGATTTGGGCGTAGAGGGCTATTTAAATGGCCAAATCGCGAAGACAGGGAGGCTGTTGAAAAATATCTAGAGATGGTGGGGCTAAGTTCCTATGCTCAAAGACAGATCAGTCAGTTGTCGGGAGGGCAAAAGCAGCGAGCCTTTTTAGCTCGCGCCCTTATTCAAGAGGCCGATCTATACCTTATGGATGAGCCTTTAAACGGTATTGATATTGCCTCTTCAAAAGTTATTCTCTCTATTTTGAAGAATTTACGCGATCAGGGGAAAACTCTTTTAGTCGTACATCATGATTTGGAAGCAGTCGCCCAGCAATTTGATTGGGCGATTCTTCTCAATATGCGCCTTGTGGAAAGCGGCCCTGTCTCCGAGGTGTTTACAACTGAAGCCATCCAAAAAACATATGGGAAAGAGACGGTGCTGCTCGATGAGGCAGCTAAACTTTCTCAGGAGAAAAAAGGAGGTCTTCCTTCAAGGAGGGAGGTATGACACTTTTTGATTTTTTTATAGATCCCATCCTTCGCGCTCCGACTCTTGGATCGATGTTTATGTGTATGGCTGCAGCTATTGTCGGTGTGCTTGTTTTTGTGCGCAAGCAGTCGTTGCTCGGAGAGGCGCTCTCTCATGCCACCTATCCCGGGGTTACCTTGGCCGTACTCATTGGAGGGATTGGAAGCTTTGATGAATGGATAGGTTTGTTGATCTTTACGGGCGCTTTTCTCTCCTCGATCGCAGGCTTTTGGTTGATTCGCTGCCTTAAATGTAAGCTTCGTGTTTCAGAAGATTCGGCTCTCTGTTTTGTGCTGACTCTTTTTTTTGGTGTCGGGGTGACTGTCGCAAGCTATACCCAGTTCGCGTATCCTCATCTTTTCCGCCAAATTCAAGCCTATTTATATGGCCAAACAGCGACGATGATTGATCTGCATATTTTTATTTACGGAGGACTTGCCTTACTTATTCTCCTTGTGATTTTTTTGTTTTATAAAGAGATTTTTGTTCTTAGCTTCGACGCTCAGTTTGCTCAAAGCATAGGGATAAATGGCAGACTCATCGAGACGGCCATAGTTCTGCTCATCGGTCTCTCACTTGTCATGGCCATTCGGGGGATAGGGCTCATTTTAACCTCGGCTATGTTAATTGCCCCTGCCGTTTCGGCAAGACAGTTCACCCACTCCTTTAAACAACTCTTATTTCTCTCGGCCCTCCTCGGATTAATAAGCGCTTTTTGTGGAAACTATCTCTCTTTACGGCTCGGTTTGCCTGTTGGACCCATTATTGTTTTAGTGGCGGGAGGCTTTGCTCTATATGCCCTTTTATGGGCGCCTGAAAGAGGGCTTTTTGTGCGTGGCATTAGAGTGGCATCCTTCAGAATGCAACGTATTCAAGAGAATCTTCTCAAATCGATATGGAGGTTAACAGAGGGAGGGAAATACCTCACTTCGTTCTCAGAAATCATGGAGAATCAAAGTTGTTCTAAATTCTATTTAAGGCTTCTGCTGTTTCGTTTGAAAAGGCGGGGCTGGGTGAAAAGAGCATGGGGAGGGTTTGCACTTACTGTCGAAGGGACCCAGCGAGGGGGGCAGATTGTTCGTCTTCACCGTCTTTGGGAAGTCTATCTCGTCAATGCTTTAGGAATGGGAGCTCAGAGAGTCCATTCAAGTGCGGAGGAAATGGAGCACATCCTAACCCCCAGTTTGGAAAAGAAATTGACAGAGTTGCTCAACAACCCTATGCAAGATCCTCATCATCAACCGATTCCCTCTCAAGAGGAGGTGATGGGCCATCATTAGTTCAGATTATTTCAATCCCTATTCGGAGCAAACCTTTTTTGGCTTTTTCGCTGTCCTATTCCAACGGATATGGGCTTTTTGCACTGGACAAATGGAGGGGAAAGCGCTCGCATCAGACGAAATTCAAGTTTGTGTGTTAATCTGTGTGGCTATTTCCGGAGCATTAGTTGGTACTTTTCTTGTTCTCCGCCGAATGACCATGTTAGCAAACGCCCTTTCACACACCCTTTTGATTGGGATAATATCTGCCTACCTTTTAATGCGAGGGCTTTCAAAGGGAGAAGAAGCGCTCAGTCTGCCTACTTTGATCATCGCTTCGTTGATGGCAGGGCTTCTTACCACTTTTTTGACTCAATTTCTAACTTATATAATTAAATTACAAGAAGATGCAAGTATCGGACTCGTCTTTTCAATTTTATTTGCATTGGCTATTGTCCTTATTTCAACCTCAGCGCGCAACCTCCCGATAGGGACAGATCTGGTGATGGGTAATGTCGATGCTTTAAAAGTTCAAGATTTGCGGGGAATCTCCCTTATTCTGGTCATGCATTTAGCTCTCTTTCTCTTTCTTTTTCAAGGATTTAAGGTGACCACTTTCGATCCTCAACTGGCTCGTGCATTAGGATTTTCTCCACTGTTTTTCAATTATTTGCTAATGATTCAAACATCGGCGACCGCGATAGGGGGATTTCGCGCTGTGGGGATGTTGATGATACTGGCTTTTTTGATCATCCCCGTCTTGATAGCCCGTTTTTTAACCCATTCACTTCTCAAGTTAATGGGGTGGGCGGTAGGCATAGGGATAGCCGCTTCGGCCTTGGGGGTTGCCCTTTCTCGCCATATTCTGACCATCTATAGGGTGGGACTGTCTACAGGAGGCATTGTAGTTATTCTTCTGGGGGTAGCTTATCTGGCTATCCTGATATTTACTAAAATAGCCGAGTGGATCGCCCGCAATCAGCTTCGCGCCCATTGACACAAGCCGTTTTTCACGATATGATTAGCTCATCTTTAAAAAAGCTGTAAAAAACAATTTTATGAAACGGATAGCCGTATTAGGAAGCACGGGATCGGTTGGGCAAAATACGCTGCGAGTAGCAGAGCACCTGAAAGATTCAGTGCAGGTAACGGCTCTTGCTGTTCACTCAAATATCGAACTTCTTGCCGACCAGATACAGACTTTCCATCCCGAGATAGTTTGCGTTTTTGAAGAAAAACAGGCTAAAAAGCTTCAAGCCCTTTTTCCTTCCCTAAATGTAGTGTCCGGAGAGGAGGGTTTAGTGGCTATCTCCTCTTATGAGGCGGTTGATTTTGTAGTCATAGCTATGGTGGGCATGCCCGGGTTGGTCCCTACCTTAACAGCTATTCAGAGTGGAAAAGGGATTGGCTTAGCTAATAAAGAGGTATTGATATCGGGAGGGGAGTTAATCGGCAAACTTGTGAAAAAGCACCACGTTTCTCTTATTCCGATTGATAGCGAACACAGTGCAATTTTTCAATGTTTACAGGGAAAAAACAAACACGAGGTGAATCGCATAATTTTAACGGCCTCCGGAGGGCCTTTTCGTTCCCATTCTTTTGACCAGCTCAGTTCAGTCACACTCGAAGAGGCGCTCAATCATCCAACTTGGAATATGGGAGCTAAAATCACAGTAGATTCTTCTACCCTTATGAACAAAGGGTTAGAAATGATAGAAGCGCATTGGCTTTTTGATTTACCTCCCGAAAAAATTGAGGTGGTGATCCATCCGCAAAGCATTATTCATAGCATGGTCGAATGGATAGACGGGACTATTTTAGCTGAGATGAGTGAGCCGAGTATGGTTTATCCCATTCAATATGCACTGACCTATCCCAAAAGAGAAAAGGGGTTGTTTCCACCTTTTGATTTTATCAAAAACAGTTGTCTCGAATTTTCAACCCCTGATGATCAGAAATTTCCCTCATTGCGGCTGGCGCGAGATGCTTTAGCAGCGGGCAATAGTTTTCCCTGCTATCTCAATGCAGCTAATGAGGTTTTAGTAAGCCGCTTTTTAAATCGAGAAATATCTTGGATGGATATTGTAGGAAAACTACAGAAATTATTAGATCGTCATCAAGGGGCAGCTGCTAGTTCTGTAGAAGAGATTTTATCGGTTGACAGGGAGGCTCGACAAAAGGCGTTGAAAGCATGACAGGATTATATTTTATTTTTGCCGCTCTTGCCTTAGGCATTTTGGTATTCATCCACGAATTGGGCCACTATTTTGTGGCTAAGAAAGTGGGCATGATCGTTGAAGTTTTTAGCATAGGCTTTGGGCGGCCCCTATTGAAATGGAAATGGAACGGGGTAAACTGGCAGCTGGGATGGCTCCCTTTTGGGGGTTATGTCAAAATAGCCGGGATGGAATTTTCCAAAAAAGATAAGCAAACCTACAACGAGCCCTACGATATACCGAATGGCTTTTTTGCCAAAGCTCCGTGGAGACGGATTATGGTGGCGGTAGCCGGGCCGTTTTCGAATTTTATTCTCGCTTTTCTTTTGTTTTTCGCTGTCTGGGCCATGGGAGGGAGAGAGAAACCTTTTTCAGATTTCACCCAGATTGTCGGATGGGTCGATCCCCATTCCGAGCTTTATGCTATGGGAGTGCGGCCTGGGGACATAATCAACGAGTATAACAACAAGCCCTTGACCAGTTCAAAAGACCTTCTCTACGCAGCGATTCTAGGTGATAAAACGATCAACTTAAAAGGGTACCATGTTGATTATATCAACAAAGAGCAAACTCCCTTTGATTACACTATAGAGACCTATCCCTCTCCCGATGCCCTTGATTCTATTTCAACAACAGGCGTTTCCAGTTGGACCCGGTACCTGATCTACGATCACTTACCAGATGGAACTCCCTATCCTTTGCCGGAAGCGTCTCCTATGGAAGAGAGCGGCATCGAGTACGGTCAGCAATTGGTTTGGGCTAATGGGGAGCTTCTTTTCTCAATGGAACAGCTCAGCTATATTCTTAATGGGGACCAAACTTTGCTTACTGTTCAAAGGGAAGGGAAGACCTTTTTAACCCGTCAACCTCGCGTCTTAGTAACTGATTTGATTCTCCCAGCCTATGTGCGCAATGAGGTGATCGATTGGCAGTATGAGGCGGGGATCAAAGGTCGATGGCAAGATTTATGGGTTCTCCCCTATATTGTAAACAGCGAAGGGTATATTGAGGGGCCACTCAATTTTATTGATAAGGAGAGCCGCGTGGAGGCCTTTCCACTCTATCCCTATTCAAAAGATCTGGAAAGACCTCTTGCGGCTCAGGATCGAATTCTTGCCGTAGACGGGATTCCTGTGAGCAAAGGGCATACCCTATTGGATCTTCTACAAACCCGTCGCGTTCAGCTTATTGTTAAAAAAAACGTTCCGGTGAGTACTAAAACCTCTTGGAAAAAAGAGGATAAAGTGTTTCTAAATAGCATCCATTGGCAAGAGATCGAGTCTATAGCCCGGACGATTGGGACTCCTCATCTTCTGAGAGAGACGGAAAACTATGCCCTTTTGAATCCTGTTACTCCCAAACGAATGGACCAGTTTACCCTTGCCCCCGAAACACAGGAGAAAATAAAGCGGCAATTTGAAAGACAAAGGGCAGAGGCTGAAGCGATCCGAGACCAAACCAAACGGCAGCGCGCCTTGCAATATTTAGACCAAAGCCAACAAAAGCTTATCCTAGGAATTTATCTTCAAGACCGCTTAGTTGATTATAATCCTTCTCCAGTCACCCTCTTTAGCGAAATTTGCGGCGACACCTGGCGCACCCTAAAGGCGTTGGTAACAGGTTCTCTTCATCCTAAGTGGTTGAGCGGACCAATCGGGATTGTCCAAGTGATTCAACATGGGTGGAAAGTGGGAATAGGCGAGGCGCTATTTTGGATTGGTGCGATTAGCTTAAATCTCGGCATTCTAAATATCTTACCGATACCTGTGCTTGATGGAGGGTATATTTGCTTATCCCTATGGGAGATAGTCACTCGTCGGCGTCTTAAGGCCAAAACCATGGAGAGGTTGATTATCCCCTTTGTCGTTTTGCTGATCGCCCTTTTAGTCTTCTTGACATTTCAAGACATCGGACGCCTTTTTTAATAAAAACGGGGCGTCAGCTGACAGGAGGGTGCTCTTCAAATATAGGCTTTTTAATGATTCCGACACGTAATCTCGCCGTAAAATACCAAAACATCCAACGGGATAATACAAAAAGGCGATTGGCAAAGTTTATAAGATAAAAAATGTGAATCAAAGACCAGACAAGCCATGCCGATAATCCTGAAAATTTTACCTTTCCAACCATCCCAACGGCTTTTGCCTTTCCGATTATGGCTAAATTTCCTTTATCAAAATAGCGAAAAGGGAGGCGTTGAGTGGAAAGAAGGTTCTTTTTAATTATTTTGGCAACATAGCGCCCTTGTTGAATGGCTACTGGGGCAATTCCTGGCAGCAGTTCTTTTTTTTCATCCAGAGCATGGGAGGCGTCCCCAATCACGAATATTTCAGGATGGCCCGGAATTGTTAAATCTGAGTTAACAATCATTCTTCCGGCATTATCCAAAGGAGTCTCTAATGTTTTTAGTAAGGAAGAGGCTTGATTTCCTGCCGCCCATATCACATTGTTCGCTTCAATGACCCGATCGCCTATATAAACACGTTCGCTTTCAATGTTTGTCACCAAAGTATCTGTTAAAACCTTGATGCCTATTTTCTTAAGATACTGTTCCGCTTTGATGGAAAGGTTTTTTGGAAAGGATTGCAGCAATCTTTCGGCTCCTTCAATCAAAAATATTTCTGAATTTTCAGGTTTAATTTTTCTAAAATTTCGAAATAATGATTTTTTCGCAATTTCTGCGAGAGTGCTGGCTAACTCCACACCTGTTGGCCCGCCTCCAATAACGACGAAACGCAAATATTTCTCAGCATCAGAGGGATGTTCACAACGCTCAGCCTTTTCAAAAGCAAGAAGAACATTTTCGCGAATATCGATCGCATCGTTAAGGCTTTTTAGTCCGGGAGCAAATGATTCCCACTGATCATGACCAAAGTAAGAGTGTCTGGCTCCCGGAGCTAAAATGAGATAGTCATATGAAACTTTTTCACCGTTATCTAAAACTATTTGTTTGCGCTGTTTGTCAACACTTATGACATTTCCCATCGTGATGTGGGTGTTTTTCTGGTGCTTTAAAACCTCTCTAATAGGCGTCGCAATATCCCCGGGTGAAAGAACAGCAGTGGCTACTTGATAGAGAAGAGGTTGAAAAAGATGATGGTTGGTCTTATCAATAAGCAAAATGTCGAGCTCTGTTTTGTTGAGGCTCTTGGCTGCGTTAAGTCCTCCAAAGCCTCCGCCGACGATAACGACTCTCTTTTTCCCCATCTATTTAAACACCCAAAACAGAGTTAAAAGAATTAAAGAGGGGGCTAATGCTCCCAAAAAGAGATAGAGAAAGGAGATGCTTCCTTTAAAATAGGAGCGTAATATGGCATGGCCTACCACGTTAGGGGCGTTGGCCATAATGGTCAGCCCTCCAGCCGACATAGCCGCAGTGATCACCAGATAGTGCTTGAGAGTATCAAACTGGGGAAGATCCGCTGTCATATAACTTACGATGGCATTGTCAACCAATGCAGATAAAATAAAACTGGTTATTGTGGCTCCAAAATAATCTAGACGCTCTATCAGTGGAATAATCCACCACTCTTGCAGTTCTCCGTGGATAAGCAGAGCGGCAAAAAAGAATCCAACCAGGATACCTGATTTAAGGTGAAGAGGGGCTTGGTAAAAGGAGGTAGCACTCCAAAAACCGAGGAAAAGAATAAATATTCCAACAAAGATGGGCGCATTTTCGCCGCTAATGACCACCAGTGCTACAAAAATAAGGTGGATGAGAGTGATCCAAAAAGGCGTGGGCCGTTCTTTCTCGTCTATTTTTTTGAGAGGGCGTATGGTTTCAGGAAAATTTTTTTTAAACTCTTTTCGAAAAAGAAAATAGTAGAGGGCATTGCTCAACAGTAAGCCAATAATCATCTTCCATCCAAAATGGGTTAGCATATAGTACCAGTTCCAGTCCCATCGATAAGCTATAATAAAAAGGGATCGGGATGAAAATGTGGTAAGCATTCCTCCAACGGAGACATTAGTAAATAAAAGCCCCAGAGTTGCATATTTAAACAAACGGCTCGGTTGGTAGGGATAGAATTTTTTCGAAAGCAAAATGGATGAAAGAACCATGGCTCCCGGCTCTTTTAGAATCGCTCCAAACAAAGGGCCGAGAGTGATAATGGTCCACCACCAGCTGCCCGGTGTATCTTTGCCGAATCGGGCTACACGCTCTAAGATTTTTTCAGAGAAAGTAATAATGGGGCGTGATCCGATGATGACCACGATAACAGTGATGTAAAGAGCATGGGTGAAATTTCGATTGTCCAGATATTCAACGGTCTGTTCCCATCCCTGTATCAGCGCAAAAAAACAAATAAGAGGGATTAACCATATTCCAAAAACAACCTCCACTTCACTGAGCAAATAGAAAATTTCCGAGCAGAAATGGTAGAATTTCCACTGGTGTGAATTCTCTTCTTCCCGATCCTTTTTTTTACTCATTTTCTCTGATAGGTGAAAAAGAGTGGGAGTGAGGAAGGTGTGTGCAATGGCAAGAGCAAATATTACCGTGGAAATGATCTCAAAGAGGCTTGGGTCCATACTTCTTTTTCACCAATTCAATCACAATCGTTATAAATACTCCTGTAAGAAGAAGGTTGAGCGCTAGGCTCAATACCGAAACAGTCAGTGGATACCCCCTAATACCATGTTCGATAGCTAATACTAAAATCCCCGCACCCACTTCCCCCCTTGGAAACATGGCAAAGCAGACAGCGATCCTTTCACTTAGAGAGGCCTCTTTTTTATAACAGAAGATTGGAAAACATTTCCCTAGGTTAGAAAGAAAAGTGATTACAAGAACATGAGCCACTAATATCCATATATTAAAAGAGTTAAAATGAACTTTAGGCAATAGAAGACCGACCATCAGCATAAAAAATGCTTTTAGGATTCGATCGAATATGCGAAAAGGTCTCTCTTCAGGCTCAATGTAAGCATGTTCATGCAAATAGAGTTTAGCTTTGGTTATTCTAGGATCGTGAGGGTTGTAAAGCAGGCAGCCAAAGACAAAGGCTGGGAGTAAAATTTCAAGCTCTACCTCGATAAGATGAGAGGTAAAGCGTAAAAGAAAAGATAAAATAATAGCATAAAGAAGCAGCCAAAACCGCCCTACAGGGAGGGTCAGCCTATGTAGAAATTTCCAGGCTAAAAACACAAGGATGACAATAAACACGACGACGCTTAAGAGCGCATACAGGGTCCCTCCCAAAAGAAATTGAAGGGGGATGAGTAATAACATGGTATCCACATCATCCAAAATGGCCAGGATTTGCACTTTTCGAAAAAGCCAAGTCATGGCGAGTCCGGCCGCCGCTAGCATTGAAAAGAGAATGCCGGATGAGGTTGGGGCGGCGAAACGGGCAATAAGCAGTAGTTCAGTCCAACCGTTCCCCTCAAAAAAAATCAAATAATAAATAAAACAAAATAGCCAGGGAAGTCCCGCAGCTAACATGGCAACTAAATAATCTTTAATGTAGGCTTTCCATCTTTTCTTATCGATCACAAATTCAAGCCCCACCTCCATCATAATGTAAGCGAGAAGGACACTTGTAATAAACGTGATCGTAGAACGCCATTCACTCAAATCAACAATTTGAGAAAAAAACATCCCTACAATTAAGAAAGTACTAAAAAGATAGATCAGCCCCATCAGCTCTTTGATAGGTTCTTTTTTATTAAAAAGAAATTGTTTAAAACAAAAAAATCACTATTCTTTGCTCTTCTAGAGCGATAGGTAGACTCTTATGCGTATCGATACAACCAGGAGAATGAGCCACAGAGAACTTGAGTCCCCTATCTCAAAGTTCATCTCGCCTGCAGAACTTTGCCTCTCATTGAATCAAACAGTGGAGGAAGTGATCCAAATTCTTCAATCAAAGAAGATTAAAAGAGAATATGATTATTTTTATGTTGTCGATGGGGAAAATGTATTGCAAGGGATGATTACTCTGGGAGATATTCTTTACAACCCTCCCAATACTCCATTGACCGACATCCTTGATACCGATATTGTAAAGGCATATGAAGATGACCCTTTAGAGAAAGGGTTGAAAAAATTAACGACTCATCAACTGCTTATCATCCCTATTGTCGATCGGGAAAATCATTTTGTGGGTCTATTAGAGGTGAGCCTTTCTGAAGCGGATGCTTCTTACAGATTGAAGAAAATTCAGTATAAAAACCAAAAAGAAGATATTTTTCAATTTATTGGTTTTTCTATTGAACAGAGAAAAAGAGACTCCCCATGGATAGAGTTCCGATATCGGATGCCTTGGCTTCTTTGTAATTTAGTAGGGGGGCTTATCTGTGCCGTCATCAGTGATTTTTTTCAAACCACTCTATCGAGTTTTGTGATTTTAGCGGTTTTCATCCCTCTTGTACTGGCTTTGAGCGAGTCGGTCGCAATTCAATCTATGACGCTTAGCCTCAGATTTTTGCATATAAGGAAAATTCATTGGAATCAAGTATGGCGACGTCTTTTTATCGAAGGGAAGACAAGTTTACTCTTGGGATTAGCCAGCGCATTTATTATAACTTTTTTCTATTTTGCGTGGAGTGTTGAGTTGACGCCGGTGATAGCTATAGGAATTAGTATTATATTAGCTATGGTCGTATCAGCTCTTTTCGGGGCAGGTTTTCCCATTACTCTGCACGTCCTCCGCCTCGATCCTAAAGTGGCTGCAGGCCCTGTTGTGTTGATGATGGCGGATGTTATTACTATTTCCGTCTATCTCGGTCTAAGCACCTTCTTGCTGGTTAAAGCTCCCGGTTAAATTAAATTATTTTTTAGCTTTTCAGTTAATAAATTTTGTTTTATAAATTCTTAATTTAAGGAGAAAGATGATGAGTGCACTTCCTACTGTTTTAGAGTATCGGCAAAGAATTGATATCGTAACAGGAATTAAGCCGACTATTGAATTTAAAAGCGTCGAAAAGATTCGTGCTATCAACATCATGGCTCTGGCCATCATTGCCAGCAGTGTAGCGATTATACTCACTACTTCGGGCTTATTGCCGTTGAGTATTGCCCTAAAGGGAATAGGTGGAGGTTTGTCTCTTCTAGCTCTTCTTGTTATGTATCTGATCAGAAGTCATCTCAAAATAGTTCAGAGGCTAAAAGAAGAGATCGAAAGTCGAGGAGATATTCATCTGGCGAATCGTATCATTTACGAATGGAAAATCATGGGTTTGCCAGAGGGGAAATATGAGGTAAAACAAGAGCAGAGAATTGAAGATCGAATGCATATTCGCTATTACAGGAAAGACAAAAGAGAATATAGAGAAAATGGGGATTATAGAGACATAACAGTCACTGAAACAAGCCATATTACTTTTGCCTCTTCTCCCGATCTTTTACCGAGAGACTCTCGCTAGGGCATGACAAGGTTTTTTTTCTCGCTGCTTTTCACTCTTCTTGCTTCTTCTGTTTTCGGCAAGATCATCGAAGCCAACTCCCTTGAAGAGGTTAAAAAATGGGTCGGCTGTCCTGATGCAAAGACATTAGTTATTTTTGATGTTGATTTAACTCTCATTACTCCCCTTTGCCCTGCTTATCAGTATAATAATGTGGTTTGCTATAAATCTGTTCTAAGTCGGATGGGTTGGTCAGAAGATGAGAAAAAGGTGGCTATAAACCTTGCAGATCTCAGCTATAAGATCAAATTAGTTGAACCCGGGTCCGTTGTTTTTATCCATTCGTTGCAACAGCAAAAGATACCCACGATTGCTTTAACCTCGGTTATGACAGGGGAGCTTGGAAAGATCAAAGATGTCCTTTCACGGAGAAAGCAACAACTTTTACTCTTTGATATCGATTTTTCAAAAACAGCTCCCTACCTGCCCCGTTTTCAGTTAGACAATCTGGCCCCTTTTCTCGGGACCTATCCTGAAGGAGCCTCCGGTATTATTTGCGCAAACAACCAGCCGAAAGGAGCGGTTCTTAAGAGCTTTCTGAAATTGATTGATTGGATGCCTGAAAAGGTGGTTTTAATTGATGATATGATTGAAAATTTGGAGTCTATGGAAAAGTCCACGCAAAATCTCGGCATCGACTTCACAGGCATCCATTATCTTGCAAAAAAATATCTTGTAGACGGTCCCATTGATGCAGATGCTTTTTATTCACTCTGGTTAAAGCTTAAAAAAGAAGCGGTTGAAATTATAAAAAAAAGGTATCCGTTCAGTGAGGGTAACGAGCACTTAAAATCTTGATTGTTAGGCGTAGATTTTTCTCAAAAATCCGAGCGAATAGCGAAAAGCGGCTATTTGGGAGGATTTTTGTGAGAAAGATGCGCTTAAGAATCTGATTTTAAGGCGCGGGACCCCACTGAACGGATACAAAAAAAAGAGGGGAAAATAACTCCCCCCTCCGGTGTCTCTTTATCCACATCTATGAGTGGTGGCGCATAATATCTTTTACTTCATGTCGTGCTTTTGCCGGGGTTATTTTCCCTTCTTCTAACTCCCGATGTACATTTTCAAGTCCTTGAAACGCACTTTTTGTATGTTCAGCTTTGGAGATCTCATTCTCAGCTTGCTTAATGGCGCTTATAGCTAATTTTTTGTCCACTTCTTCAAGTTTCTCGTTCAATTCTGCAAGAGAAGCTTGACCCGCTAGGACGTCATTAAACCGCTGCTCACAGTTAGAAAGCTTTAATTCTAACTCCATTCGAATCGAATGGGGGATGTTTGCGGTGTTGAGTTCTCCCCATAGGTTGTTTATCATTGCCTCACAGCTGAGGATTTCTGGCTTTTGCATTTCCTTAGCTTTGACAAGTACCATAAATACCTCCTAGGATAACCGTATCCGTTCAATGGGGTCTTGCACCTAACAATCAAGATTTTAAGCGATTGCTACCCCCACTGAACGGATACGGATAACTCCGCCTATCTATCTATTATTATGTCAAAAATCGATAAAATTATAAACTAAATTATTAATTCTCAATAATTAAGAAAATAATAATCAATAAGTATCTTAGTATCAGTCGCAAATAGACTTAATCATCTTTTTCATTTTTTCATAATGAGAACCTTTCCAATAGACTCTAAGACAGTTAGGGCATTGAGTGAAGGTATCGAAATAGGCTTGGGTATCAGCATCTACTTTGTGAATGATTTTTCCTTTTTCAACAGAAACAAGTACCTCATTGCACTCGAGGCAACGAGAAAAAGGGTCTATTTTCTCTTTGAGATTAAATCTAAAAACAACCTCTCGAGCTTGTGCTTTGGGCTGGGTGTTTCTAATCCAATAGCCATGTGTGACCCGTTTATCAGGTCTATCTCCGTATGAGGAACCCCTATCCCTTCGATAGCTTCTTTAAGCGTCGGGCTTCCTAAAAAGCGGTATAGTCGATTCAATTTGAAATGAGACAGATTGGGCACAAGATTTTTGTGAGCAGCAAAGCGTGGAAAACGAAGCTGACTTCAGTTAAGTCAGCGAGTTTGAACGCACAGCTGCTTATAAAAAGATGTGGATCAATCTGTCTCATTTCAAATTGAATCGACTATAGACAAAAGAGCATTTTCGCTTTCGGGGAGGGAGAAAATCATTGAGCTCTTCGTAGAACCTAAATTCTGCAGAATAGAGGTAATCTACTTTCACTCTTCATTATTTTATTCGGGTTTTTTTAATGGAGTTGATAAACGTTGGGAAAGTCCCCCGACCTGAAATCCAGCCCGTCTCTTTGGTAGACCCTTTAGCAAGAGATGCTTTATGCCGGCCAGGGTACCGGGTGCGGAGATAGGGAGACATAGATTTGGTAGCTGTCATTGTTTTTGCTTTTTCCGGCGGATTTTGCTTGCTCTGGATAACCATATAGGAGTGGGCCTCTTTTTTTGCTACTTGTTCACCTCGAGGGAAGGAAGGCCTATTCATCGGTGACTCGGGTGAAACTCCTCCAGCTTTTGCCATAAAAACCTCCATAATACTATTTTTTTGATACCATCTCTTTGCTTTTTTTTCCAAACATTGTTACTTTTTTCGTTCTAGAGACCTCTGAATAACTTAGGGAATGTCGAAAAATGAGCTCTTTCAGGCTAGATTTGAAAATTTCCATTTTTCGCATTATCAATGAGATAAGAGGAAAATGGAAACTTTCAAAGATAGCCGGAAAGAGTTATTTAGCGGCATTTCCTAAGATATGCAGGGGTCTCTTCTAAGCGAAAGGAAAAGATATGAAAATGTTCCCAGACAAATATATTGTTCTAACCGGCGGAGTCGGTTTTATTGGATCTTGCGTACTCAAAGCGCTCAATGATCTAAATACCGACAATATCATTGTAGTGGACAATCTGGGAGCTGCCGACAAATGGAAAAATTTGCTTGGAAAGCGTTTTTATGACGTGATTCACAAAGACAATCTTTTTGAATGGCTTAAGGGCAGAGAGCGGGATATTGAAGCCTTTATTCATCTGGGAGCTTGTAGCAGCACAGTTGAGAAAGATGCCAACTATCTTTTAGAAAATAACTATCGGTTTTCTATAGATCTGGTTGAATATGCTCTAAATAATGAACATCGTTTTATATATGCCTCATCCGCCTCAACTTATGGAGATGGCTCAGAGGGATTTTCCGATTTGGAGGATCAACTGGATACTTTTCGTCCTCTCAATATGTATGGCCAATCAAAGCACCTTTTTGATCTATGGTTAAAAAGACAAAATCTTTTAGATAAAGTGGTCGGGCTTAAATACTTCAATGTTTTTGGTCCCAATGAATTTCACAAAGGACGGATGGCTTCTGCAATCATGAAAATGGTTCCGGATGCTCTGAATACAGGAAAAATCCGCCTTTTCAAATCCTCTGATCCCGCTAAATATAAAGATGGAGGGCAGCTCAGAGATTTTATCTATGTGAAAGACGCTGCCGGCATGACAATCCAATTTTTAGAGAACGATCTATGCGGGATTTACAATATTGGAACGGGAGAGCCGCAAACTTGGAATTCGCTGGCCAAAGCGGTCATCAATGCTCTAGATCGACCCATTCAAATTGAATACATCGATATGCCTCAAGATTTATTGGGTAAGTATCAAAACTACACCTGCGCTGATATGGAAAAAACTAAATTACGAAAGCTGAGATTGCCCGCCTACACCCTTGATGCAGCCGTAACAGAGTACATCCAAAACTATCTGCTTCCAGGGCAATACCTTTGACAGATCTTTTTCAAAAGAAGACGATTCTAGTTATAGGCGATTTATTATTAGATGCCTATACGATAGGAGAGGTGCAGCGTATCTCTCCTGAAGCGCCTGTGCCTGTCATGCGGGTTTCCCATAAGAAATATCTTCCCGGAGGGGCAGGAAATGTGATGTTGAATCTTGTTTCTTTAGGGATGGAGGTCAAAGCGGTTGGGAGGATAGGGTGCGATGAAGGAGGAGATCTATTTCTGAAAGCTCTTGCCCAAGAACCTATTCATACAGATTGGATTATACAAGATCCTAAATTTCAAACTCCTATTAAAAATAGAATGATCGCCTCAGGCCAGCAACTGCTACGGGTCGACTATGAAAGAGCCTCTGCTTTGAATGAGGCTCACCACCAAATGCTTGTAGAAAACCTTCCTCACTTGCTGGAAGATGTAGACGGGATAGCCATTTCCGATTATTCAAAGGGGTTTTTAACTCCCTCTCTTCTTGCTTCCCTTATCGATGAAGCCAATACTAGGGAAATACCCGTGATCACCGATCCTAAAGGCATTGATTTTCATAAATATAGAGGAAGCACTCTACTTAAGCCAAATCTTTTGGAAGCGAAAGCTGCAGCGAGACTTGGCGAACAGGCTAGCTTGGATCAAATAGCTCAACACCTCCTCAATGAGGTCGATATAGAGGCGTTGATGATTACTCGTTCAAAAGAGGGGATCTCTCTTTTCACCCCTCAACAAGGACGGCGCGATTTTCCAACCTATATTCACGAGGTAAAAGATGTGACGGGAGCCGGAGATACTGTCCTTGCAGTGGTTACAGCAGGGATAACAAATAAGATAAGTCTTGAGGAGATAAGTCTGTTAGCTAATAGAGCAGCGGGATTAGCTATTGAACAAGTTGGATGCGCACGGATCTCTCAAGAGGATTTGAAATACTCTCCCATCTAATTGGGAGAGGGGATTGCAGATTATTTTATTATAAGCCTATAGTAGGTTAATTTTATCTATAGTCGATTCAATTTGAAATGAGACAGATTGGGCACAAGATTTTTGTGAGCAGCAAAGCGTGGAAAACGAAGCTGACTTCAGTTAAGTCAGCGAGTTTGAACGCACAGCTGCT
>JBAPRV010000098.1:0-3894 GCA_049281295.1 Chlamydiales bacterium | reverse complement strand
TCTGATGACCGACCTAATTATCTTTGCTGCACTTTTCGCCACCTTTGTGGTTTTGCGCAATAATACTTATGGAGGGCCCACCGCTGCCGACATTTTTCAAATGCCATTCATGTTAGCCGAAACACTTCTTCTGCTCACAAGCAGTTTTACCTGCGCCATCGGCATGCTTGCAGTTCATCAGAGCCAAAGAAAACAAGGGATTTTCTGGTTTATTCTCACCTTCCTTCTTGGATGTTCCTTCCTGACAATCGAAATTTACGAGTTTCATTCTCTTATAAAAGAGGGCGCAAACCCTCAAAGAAGCGCATTCCTCTCTTCTTATTTTACATTGGTAGGAACACATGGTTTCCATATCTTCATTGGGCTATTATGGATGGTAGTTGCCCTCGTTCGCATTGCAATACGCCCCTTTGTAGAGTCGAGTGTCTCAAGAATTTTACGGATGGCGCTCTTTTGGCACTTTTTAGATTTTGTCTGGATTTTCATTTTTACGACCGTATACGGTATGGGCTATCTTTTGCAAACAGGACAGGCATGAATATGAGCCGACAAAAGACACTTATGCGCACTTTAGGTTTCGTCTCTTCTCTGATCCTTACGATAGCTGCGTATCTTATTATTATAGCTCCACAAACCTTTTATCTAGGGAACAATCAAGCTGTCTGGGTCATTTTCTCTTTTGCTGTCCTCCAGGCACTTGTCCAGTTGATATGCTTTATCGATCTTTGGAAAGAAGATGGCCCCCCATGGAATCTTGGTGTTTTTGTCTCCACTATTTCTATTGTTTTAATCATTGTTATCTTCTCAATTTGGATAATGCATTATCTTGATTATAATATGATGCCATGGATGCATAAATGAGGTAAAAATTGATCAATTACTACTTATTAACAAAGCCTGGGATTATTGTAGGAAATCTACTGACCGTTGCTGCGGGGTTTTTAATTGCAAGCCACCATTCTTTCAACGTGCTGCTGTTTGCAGCGACCCTGTTAGGCCTTGCTTTTATCATGGCATCTGCCTGCATCTTTAATAATTTTATAGATCGAAAAATAGATCAAAAAATGAATCGCACAAAAAACCGAGCTTTAGCAAAAGGGTTGATTTCCGGGCAAAAAGCCATTTTATTCGCTTCACTTCTGGGATCTTTGGGCATCCTCATTTTGTTATACTATACAAATGGCTTGGCGACTTTGATCGCCCTTTTCGGTTTCTTTGTCTACGTTGTTTTGTATAGCATGTGGAAAGGGCGCACGATTTACGGAACGGCAATTGGAAGCATTGCAGGGGCTGTTCCACCGGTTGTCGGTTACTGCGCAGTGAGTCATCAATTTGATATGGGAGCCGTTATCTTATTTACTATGTTAGTGTTGTGGCAAATGCCCCATTTTTTTGCCATTGCCATTGTGCATTTCGAAGATTATGCGGCAGCATCTATTTCTGTATTTCCTGTCATTAAAGGAATGCGCCAAACCAAATTGCATATGATGCTTTACACGATTGGATTTCTAATCGCTGCCACCCTGTTGGCCACTTTTAAATTTGCAGGACAGCTCTATTTCTTTGCTGCACTCATATTGGGGTTAGCTTGGATTTTGCTCTCTCTTCTGGGCTTTAAGAATAAAAACGACAAGTTATGGGCGAAGCAAATGTTTCGTTTATCTTTGATCATCATTACGATTCTATGCCTGGTCATCCCGATTGAGCGGGTTTTATAATCACTCCAATTAAGAGTAAAAATTCAACCAGCATTGCCTAAAAACTTATCCTTTGAGAGACTGCCTTTCAAAGATCTCTTCTCAGATAAACATAAGTGCCGCATGCCAAATTTTAGATGGATTTGTATCGTTTTAATATTTAATACTTTAGCTCTTTTTGCTAAAGAGGAAGAATCGTATGCCATAGGCTCAAACCCTGCCATGAACATCCTTGTAGGAACCGGAGCGTTAGGGCGCCGTTTAGGGATCAAACCCGAAACAGGCATTCGACTTGGAGGCCTTTGGATTGTTAATGGAAACACGATTCCAATTGGAGGAAGCGGTGTAGACAAATGGACAGCTAATAATTTGCTCATTCTTGATCTTTATCTAGACATGGAAAAAATGGCTCATTGGAAGGGAGCTACATTTGGCATTGAGTTTCTACAATTTAATGGTCAAAATACCAATGCGGGGACAGGAGCCGTACAAGGATTTAACAGCATCATAGCTTCTCCTCCCTTTGAGCGCACGGAGTTATACCAAGCCTGGTATCGACAATCGTTCAACGATGTTCTATTCATCCGCATTGGTAAAACAGTAGCAAGTTATGATTTTAACAATGTCGTTCGCGCGTTCATATATGCAAACCCGGCCTTTAATATCTCAAGCCTTTCAGGGTTGCTCTACACTCCAATTTTTGTAAACTCTTCATTACTAGGGGTATTGCCGGCTTATTATGACTCTGCTTATGGGATCACGATCACCGCCGCTGTAACAAAAGACCGCTATATCTCTTTTGCAGCTTATGACGGCAATTTAGCGCGCGGCATCCCAACAGGAGAACGAGGACCTCAATTTAATGGATATTATTTTTATATCGGTGAGGCAGGCATTGGTTGGGAGCTTGGCAAGGAAAAAAAACCCGGAAAGCTAGGTGTTGGAGGGTGGCGTCAAACAGGGGTTTTGACAGCTTCCAATGATCTTCGTGAAAGAGGGACAGAGGGTATTTATGCCTTTGCATCTCAGCGTCTTTGGTACCACAATTGGGGAAAAGACAACAGCGGAATCAGCGCCTTTTGTCAATACGGGATTAACGACTCAAAAACTCTTACCATGAATCAGTACATAGGTTTTGGAGCCACGGCTTTCGGTCTAACAAGGCTAAAGGACTCCTTTGGGTGGGGGATTGCCATTGCCCGGTTAAATCCAAACTTATATCCGAGAAAATGGGAACCGATGTTTCAGGCTTATTATCAGGCCTATCTATTTGCAAGCAACTATTTACAGCCAACTCTCACTTTCATTCCTAAGCCGGGATCGATCTCTGATGCTTCAGCCACTTGGGCAGGCACCTTGCAGTTGACCAGTAGTTTTTAGGCTCTCATTTGGATTCTACAAAGCGGACGCCTTTCTCATAAATCAAAAGCGCAATACACCCCCCAACACTGGATGGTGAGTGCTTAGTACCGGGTGGATGTATGACAAAACTGCCGGCCGGATAGGACCCGTTTTCATCAAGTTGATCCCCCTCCAGAACGTACATATGTTCATAACCTAGATGCTCATGCAGCGGGACGCGAGAGCCGGCTTCATAGCGCAGTAATACTGCGGCTGCCCCCGTATCACTTTCTTCGTAAAACCAATGAGCTGAAACACCCGGGCGGAATGGCTTCCAATCCCCCTTTGAGCGGAGTTCATTTGCGTGCTTAATAAGGTCGGCAAATACAATCGAATGGATTATTGAAGGCATAGCTTACTCTCCAGCATAATTCTGTTTTGAGGTTTTGTCTCATTAGATTTAGATGTAGACGTCATTGGCGGTGCGGGCGGCCGAACCGTGAACCAGTTATTTTCAATCCATCCCAATACGAGCATCAGCCAAGTGGTAAAAACAAAAGGAGAAGACAAAGTTTGGACGCCGAAATGAGCAATTGCAGGCATTAAAATCGTGGCTAGGATGGCCCCAAAAATAGAAAGTCTTAGACTGCCTCCGCAAAATACGAACACCGACACGGCAGTCAGAACGCCATTGAAACCATAGAGGCCTAAATCTGCTCCCGTCAAATCGGCATGTCGATAATAATAAGACACGACAGTGCCGATGACTGCACCGAACAGGGCAATCAAGCCATGCCGCCAGTTGCTGAGAAGCAAGCCGCAGAAATACAACGCACCTGACCAAATACTGATAGAA
>JBAPRV010000097.1:0-3639 GCA_049281295.1 Chlamydiales bacterium | reverse complement strand
TAGATACCGAACCGCACATAATCAAAATTAAGTCGGGATTCTTGGAAAAGTAAAGGTCCCAAGCATTTTTGAGATGCCCTAAAAACTCCAGATCTTCCGAACCCATCCACGAAGTTTCATCAAGAACTATGACTAATTCCCCATTTCTTGCAGGTTGCCCTAAATGCCAGAACACATCTCCCCAATTATCCGTTTTTAATTGCGGCATTTTAAGATTTCTAGCCATTTGCTTTACAAACTCATCAATTTGGCTTTGTTTTGTTGTTCTCTCCGTTGGGGGCAAGCCTGAAAATAGCCAACTATTCTTTCCTTTGGTAAATTCGCTAATGAGACGGCTTTTTCCAATCCTGCGCCGCCCTCTTATCACCACAAGGCTTGCTGACTTTTTCTTAAATAGCTGGTTTAGCTGTTTTAGCTCTGCTTCTCTACCCACAAATCTCATGTCTTCCGTCCTTTAAATCATCATAGGATTAACATATGTTAATCCTATGATACATATTCTTTCCACTTTTTACATCATGAAAATGACAAATGTTATTCCTGTGATGTAATTTGGAGGCAAAAATAGACATCATAGGAATGACATCCAAAGGTAAATAATGGGAGATGCGTCTGTAACAGATTAAATTTTAAATGATAACATCCATCCTCTTCTTATTGTATGGAACTTTGTGTTCGAACTCACCGACTTTATAAAGTCGCCTCGTTCTCCAAGCTTTGTTCCAGCCAAAAATCTTGGAGTCGATTTTATCATTTAAAAATTAAACTGCTATATACGGCCTTGTGTTTACTCAAAGCGAGAATCCTGCCTATCTTGCTCGCCTATCCAGCGCTTTCATAAAAAAAACTGTTTGTTTGATTTTGCAAAGCTATCAAAAAAATGCTATTTTTCTGCCTATCAAAAACAAAAAAAGCTATTTGAATGATGATAAAATATCTTTTTTCCTGTCTAGCCTATTTTTCTATCATGCAGGCCACCACTTATCAACAAGCTGGTGTAGATGTTGAAAAGGGGCAACAATTTGTGGAGGTAATTAAGCCTATCGTAAGCAAAACAATGCGTTCGGGCGCTCATGTTGAATTGGGGGGATTTGGAGGGCTTTTTGATTTAAAAAAGATATCCTATAAAGACCCTCTTTTGGTGAGTACAACAGATGGGGTAGGCACGAAGTTGAAAGTAGCTCTGGCTGCCAATAGGTATGATACCATTGGGATAGATCTGGTAGCAATGTGTGTCAATGATTTACTGGCTCAAGGAGCAGAGCCTCTTTTTTTCCTCGATTACTATGCTACAGGCAATCTCGATCTGGAGAGAGGCAAGCAGTTAATAGCTTCTATGGTAGAGGGATGTATAAAAAGCAATTGCGCTTTAATAGGGGGTGAAACAGCAGAAATGGCCGGCATGTATGAAGGAGAGGAGTTTGATATGGCCGGTTTTGCTGTAGGTATTGTCGAACGAGAGCAGGCACTGCCTAAAAAAGATGAAATTCAATTAGATGATATAGTCATTGGATTATCGAGCACTGGGTTACATGCGAACGGATTTTCACTCGTGCGGAAAGTGATCGCAGATAATCATATCGACATAAATAGCCCAGCCCCTTTTTTTACGACACATCCCACTTTAGCAGCCGCTCTTCTAGAGCCAACCCAAATTTATGTGGACGCCGTATTACCGCTTTGTCAAGCAAACAAGATTAAAGCCATCTCCCACATTACTGGAGGCGGGCTCTTGGAAAATATTCCTCGTGTTTTACCCGATCATTTAAAAGTGATACTTGATATGCACACCTGGTATATCCCTCCTCTATTTCGTTGGTTAAAACAAGCGGGGAAGATAGAGGATCATGAAATGGCTCGTACGTTTAACCTGGGGCTAGGTCTTGTGCTGATTGTGGGAGCAACAGAGGCGGACTCTATTTTAAATGACTTACATGTTAGAGGTTATGCGGCATCGGTGATCGGATCTGTAGCCTTGAGGGAAGAAAGTCCAGTCGAAATCAGAGGTACGATTCAGGGCAATCGCATGCGTGCTATGGTAGTGGGCGGTGGTGGACGTGAACATGCTCTTGGCTGGAAGCTCGCTCACTCACCCTATGTTGAAAAGATCTATGTCGTTCCGGGCAATGGAGGAACTCTCCACGAGTCAAAAATTGAAAACCTTAATATAAGTGCTACTGACACAGATAAACTAATTGAGTTTGCTCAAAAAAATAGAGTCGATCTGACAGTTATTGGCCCGGAAACGCCTTTGGTGAGTGGAATGGTCGATGACTTTAACAAAAAAGGGCTCCGCTGCTTTGGACCCACCAAAAAAGGAGCTCAAATTGAAGCCTCTAAAGCTTTTGCTAAAAGTTTTATGCAACGTCACGGCATCCCTACAGCCAACTATACTCTATGTACTCATGTAACCGAAGCAGCCGATATTATCAAAAATCATGCTCTTCCAATGGTAATCAAAGCTGATGGACTCGCTGGAGGCAAAGGAGTGATCATTGCTCATTCCCATAATGAAGCGCTTCAAGCAGCCAAAGATATGTTAAGTGGAAAATCTTTTGGAGACGCGGGTAGAAAAATCCTTATAGAGGACTTTCTTGAGGGAGAAGAGGTGAGCTTTATAGTCATAACGGATGGAGATGTTATATTGCCATTGGCTACTTCTCAGGACCATAAAAAACGAGACTATGGAGAGAAAGGACCCAATACGGGAGGTATGGGGGCCTATTCTCCCGCACCCATAGTTACAGACTCATTGCATCGACGTATTATAGAAGAAATTATAGAACCCGCCGTGCAGGGAATGAAGGCAGAAGGTATGCCTTTTACTGGATTTTTATACGCTGGGTTAATGATTACAAAAAATGGAGATCCAAAAGTGTTAGAATTCAACTGTCGTCTGGGTGATCCCGAAAGCCAGCCGATAATGATGCGTCTCAAATCAGATCTCTTTGAAGTCTGTAATGCCACAATAGATCACCAACTCAATGCTATTTCCTTAGAGTGGGATTGTCGTCCAGCTGTCTGTGTTGTATTAGCAGCCCGAGGTTACCCGATTCATTATGTTACAGGAGATATAATCACAGGCATACCTCATACAGATAATCAAATGACTAAAATATTCCATGCAGGAACCCTCTACAAAGAGGGTAAATTCATTACAAATGGGGGACGCGTCATGGGAGTCACGGCGATGGGCGACACTTTTGAACAAGCCTGTCAGAATGCTTACGAACTAACTCATCGGATTTACTGGCCAACACTCTTTTATCGACAAGATATTGGCTCCCGTACTTTTGATTGTGCCACCCAATAGACCTAAGAGAAAATATAACGGATAATGACTGGCCGGCAGAAGCCTTTTCTGGAGAGATTGATAACGTAAAGGACTCATCAACTCCTAAATCCATGGTTGAGAGCTTACATAAGTTAACAGTTGGTGAGATTTTGGGGAAACCGCAAAGAGATTTGCTTATCACCTGGCTTGTCAACACGCAAACCGGTGCTGCTAGAATTAAATCCGCTATCCCTGACAGCTGGACGGTGGGCAACAAAACAGGAACGGGGGGTGCTTACGGTGCAACAAATGATCTAGCGATTATTTGGCCTCCTGATCATGCTCCAATTCTAATTGGTGTTTAT
>JBAPRV010000096.1:0-2285 GCA_049281295.1 Chlamydiales bacterium | reverse complement strand
AGATTTTGTCTGAATTATCATCTTGAGGGATTGTCCCGAGAAGGCAGTTGAGTCTGTCGGTTTCTGTGTTGGCATGCCGCTCTTGTTCTAGTTTCTCGACTTCCTGTTCAAGTTGTTTTGCTTGCCGTTCATAAATCTCAATGAGCTTGGTAGAGATTGCTTTTTTTGAAGAATAACCATTTTGTGCGAGAACCGCTTTTGTCAATTGTCGCGACACTGTGGCGACAATCTTTTTCCCATATTCAGCTCGTTCATTCAGAAGGAATTTCTTGCGAATACGTGACCCTACATGCCAATAAAGTAGAGTTAATCCGGCATTTGCAGTCGATGCAATAGACTTACGGGTTTGGTCAATCATATGCCGGAGATCTTCAAGGAGACCATCCTGTAAAGCTATCTGAGCTGATGGTTTGCAAGGGAGGGGAGGTGTTTTAGTGGTCATAAAGAATTTCCTTTCAGGATTTGATCTGAGATTTGGTTACTGAACTGTTTGGTGACCTCCATATCCATATAGGTATAGTGGAGAAGCATATTAAGGGTACGATAATCCAGATGGCGGAGGGTGTCTTTCGCCGAGCGATGGTGTTCCAACGCTCCATCGCAAATGAATCGCTCGACCAGTTCCTTATAAGTATATTGCTGCTTATGCTGGTCGAATTTGAATTTGCCGGCTTTAATTTGCCGTTCTGTGCTGGCCCCCCAATCCTCGGCTTCTTGTTTGCGCTCGAAAGTTTTGCAGACGATGGGATAGCCCTTGATGCGGACGACTGCCCGCCATGTGAAGTTTTTTCAGCCTTTAAGTTTTCTTTTGTAAATCGATGCCATGAATCCAACCTAATATCATATTTTTGATTTTAAGTTGGATAGCGCCGGTTAAAACAGTTTTTCACTGCACCGTTTTTGCACCGTTGGCGGGAAATGGACGCTTTCAAGAAGCGTCGTGACTTCGTAAAACACTCTCACACATATGTGTAAAAGAGTGGGGCAGGCAGGAATTGAACCTGCGACCTACGGATTATGAGTCCGTGAAAACCCCACTAATCACAATAGATAGCAACAGCTAACAGCAAGCAAAATAGCAGCTTATTGAATTTCTTTCGATGGCCTTCTTTGGTTAGAAGTGGTCCATGTTTGTGGTCGAGTGGTCCACGGTTGGTTCTTAAGAGAAATTACGGATTTTTTTCTTGTATACCTGCGCAATTTTATCTTATCATGGCACACCATGAAGAAGTCGTTAAGGATATTTGCGTCGATTCTCTCTATCTGGACAAGCGCTCAAGTTGTCTTGGAAGCTAGTGAATGGGCATTTAAAGGAGATAGTGTTATGGCCAATAATGTAGCTACTTATGATGTATGCAACATCAATCTTATCTATGAGGGCGAAGAGGGATACAATTATTCCTTACCTAAAGACACCTTAGCCAGCTATTTATCAGGAAAAGCTTTTGACAATCCAGAAGCTTATACGAAACAGGAATCTGCTTATCTACGTGAGGATATTAATGACCTTTTTCAAAAAATTATTTCTAGTAATCCTGTAAGAGAAAAAGTAGCTGTCATTACGGCGGGCGCCCCTGGTGCGGGGAAAACTATTAAATTACGGCAGGATTTAGAAGCGAATAGTAGACAATTTGCTTATATCTGTCCTGATGATGTTTGCTTAAAGAATCAGACCAGAACATATGGGGCGGATATTGAACGAGGGGATGGCTCTAAAGAGGCATATCAAGCTGCATATAACAAATGGAGACCTGGTTCAAATGCTGCAACTCATTTAATTTTGGGTAATCTTATTCGTGAGAATTATGCGTTCTATTTTGGGTCAACATCTACAAGTCCGTTTACTTATAAATTTTTTGATTTCCTGAAAAAACAAGGATACAAGATTAGATTACTACATGTAACAGCACCAGATAAGGTACGTTGGGAATCCATCAAGGAGCGGGATAAAACTTTTGTGCAAACAACAGAGCAAGATGTAAAAGAGAAAGGACTACTATTGCCCCAGCGTATTATGGATACTTTTCTTGCCTATGCTGATGAGATTGACTTCTACTATCGTGACGGAGTAAAAAAAGATGCACAACTAGCAGCTAAGTGGGTCCGAATTTCAGATTCCGAAGTTTGTGGGACATTGCAGGTATTATCATCTTCACTGTATGAACAAATAAAATCTGCTCATGATGCAGCTACAGAAGTTCTGCAGAGAGCAGACCTTAAGTGGGAACAGACAGTTGAAAAAAACTCCAAAATCCTTAAGTAGAAAATCTTTTTTGCGGTAGAAA
>JBAPRV010000095.1:0-5341 GCA_049281295.1 Chlamydiales bacterium | reverse complement strand
GGACTCGTAAGTAAATATGCGGAAACAGTTTTTTCCTCACTACAAGAGGGCACTCCCTATACAGGATATGGTGTGTATCTTAATAGTGATAATCAATTGATAGGCAGGGCTGCTGTTGGAAATTCATCGGATCCCGAAAGAGCTGAGTCCGGCTCAATCCTTCACAGAGAGTTCCGAAAAAAAGGGTTGGGCGATCAAATAGAATTAGCTCTTCTGATAATAGCCGATGTTTCCAAGCGCCTTGGGCATAAACTCCAAGGTAAAGAGGGAGCGCATGAGGTCAAAATGTTTTCAGCCAACTTGCGTCCCTCCCTCGAAACCGACGCAAAAATTAAAACTTTTAGGTTGGGAGTTCTGAAGGGACCTTATGAACCTTATCCAGGAGGAGGAGAGAGGCTATTAGTGGGATTAGACCCTGAAGGGGTACGTCGTGTCGTTGGAGACAGATACACCATTAATGGCAAAAGCCCCCAGGAGTTTTATGCAGAAGCATCTAATTCCGGTCGGTGAAATCTACAGGAATTGGTTTTTAGATATCTGTTGCTGCTGATTTGCCTCTAAAGGCTCCTTTGGCCTTATGTTTCAGCATTTCACGCATCAGCTCAATCGTCCGGATTCCTTTTTCTAAATGATCTGAGGTATAGGTTTCAAAGATATGCTGAGCACTTTTTTTTGTTTTAATGCCTTCTCTCATGAGGGGAAGGTCTGAAATAAGTAGAAGAGCCCCTATGGGTAATTTTCTCCGATAGCTCGCAGTGAACAGAGTGGCGCATTCCATTTCAATGGATTGCGCTTTTGTTTCTTTAAGCCGTTCTTTAAAAGCTTCGTTGAACTCCCAAAATCGAATATTGGTGGTGTGGCTAATTCCGATGTGGTAGACCGCATTTTCTTTTTCTAAAACATCTGTTGCTGCTTTTTGCATTAAAAAATTGGCCATAGCCGGCACTTCTGGAGGAAAATAAAAATCCGATGTTCCTTCCCCTCGAATGCTTGCCACCGGAATAAAATAATCCCCAATACGATAATGACGGCGAAGCCCCCCGCACATTCCCAACATAAGCACGGCTTTAACCGTTGGGAGAAAAGAGCAGAGATCAACCGTTAAGGCAGCAGCCGCAGAGCCCAGCTTAAAATCAACAATACTGATATCCAACTCAGGAGAATGAGCGGAGGTGAACATCGAACCTTCCATCAAAGGGACCTGATAGGTTTCTGCAAAGGTCCGAATATAACGAGAGAAATTGGTCAGAAGCAGATAAGATCCAAACCGCTCCACTTCAGACCCCGAATACCTCTCTAAGGTATCCTTTGCGATTTGAGCTTCATGAGGATCGGTCTCTCGAAAATCCATACTCAGTTTATATTTTGCCGACTTTAGATATAGCAGAGTGAGCTGAAAAATTTACATTTTGACTGTGACAAAATATAAATTTTTCAGCTCACTCTGCTATAGATACTCCAAAATGACTTTATGCGTCCAGGGATGTTTATTCTGCTATACTCCACAAAAAAACTTCTATCAGTTAAAAAAAAATGATGGATTCGATAGATCTATTGATATTTTCCGGCTTACTTGTTTCATGGATAGGGATTGGATTCTACCAACCAAGAAAGATCCATTTGGAGTCAACCTATCTTTTTGCCGACAGAAAAATAGGATGGATGTCTCTGACAGCCACCCTTGTTATGACAGAGTTTAATAGTGCTACGCTCATCTCTTTCTCTTCATTGGGGTATACGGCAGGCTTTTGGGCGCTCTCACTCCCATTTATCTTTCTTTGCGGACTGGTTTTTTATGCCCTAAGCGTTGCAAAAAAATGGAAATCCTTTGATGGAACCTCTGTAGCGGGATTTTTCAGCGAAAGGTATGGAAGAAATCTCGGAATCTGCACCAGCCTTCTATTGATTATCTCTATGTTAGGCTTTAGCGCCGTTTACATCAAATCGTTGACGCTTTTGTTCCAACCTCTTTTCCCCTCAGTGAATCCATGGATTATGAGCGGCTTGATGCTTGCGATTATCTTTTGCATGAGCTTGCGCGGAGGCATTCTTGCCATCATTCGCACCCATCTTGTTAGCTTTATTGTTGTGCTTCTTTTTTTCCCTTTAGCAGCCTTTATCGTCTGGAAAGCCCCTGCCGCCACTTACGAGCTTCCTCTATCTTTAGATCAAGCTCAAGAGATTCTTCCCTTTAGGTTTATCTTTTCCCTCATTGTTCTCACCATGTTTACCTACATTTTAGCACCCTGGTACGGGCAAAAAATTTTTTCCGCCAAATCAAAAAAAATAGCTTACCGGTCGGTTATTGCAGCAGCTATTCTTATCTTTTTCCTCTACGGATCTGCCATCTTGGCTACCGCCCTTTTCAGACATAAAGGATTTAAATCCCCCTCTTCAGAGCTTGCTTTTCCCACCCTTATCAATTGCTGTTTCCCGAAGGGTTTCAAAGGGTTGGCCTATGCGCTTCTGTTTGCCACTACTGCCACCACACTTACAGGGGTCTGGAATGCCATGGCAGCGATGTGGATCGGAGATTTCATGAAGCCTTCAACCGCTACGGAAGGGTGTTTTCGCAGCATTGTAGCTACTTCCATCTTTGCTCTTATCTCTTTTATTTTATCTAATACTTTAATCGATAAAGTGTTCGAAAAAATGATTTTAGCCAATATACCCATTGCCGCCCTCTCCTTTGGACTGCTTGCAGGCTTTTATTGGAAAAGCGTATCTTATAAAGGTGTTCTTATAAGCATTATGATGGGTTGTTTCTGCGGGATCGGTGCTTATTGTCTATTTGGAGAAGAGCGGTGCTACACTTGGTATTGGGCAGCGTATGGAATTCCTCTCATATTTATCAGCGGTTTTGTAGGTTCGTTAATTTTTAAAGATCGATGTTTGAGAAGCGCATAAGACCTTTTTACCAACATCTTTTTGTCGATCCGTTAGCTCGAAAACTGGTGCTATGGTCTTTTATTCACCCGTCTCATCTCACCCTGATGGGATGTGCGACCGGTCTTTTGAGCGCTTTAGCTATAGCTTTAGGAAATAGTGGGATAGGTCTTGGTTTGTTATTAATATCCGGCTATTTGGATACATTAGATGGGACGGTTGCACGCTGCAAAAAACAAACCTCTCCTTTTGGGACAGCATTAGATATCGTATGCGATCGAGTGGTAGAGTTTGCTATCGTGGTCAGCTTTTACAGTTTGCATAAAACAGCATATCTTTCTCTTTTCATGTTAGGCTCTATTCTGATATGCGTTACTTCCTTTCTCATAGTGGGCATTTTTTCAGAAAATACAACACACAAAGGGTTTTACTATAGCCCGGGACTTGTGGAAAGAGCAGAGGCGTTTTTTCTATTTGCTCTGATGATCTGCTTCCCTGCTCTTTTCCCTCTTTTTGCTGCTATTTTTAGCCTTCTTGTCTTTTTAACTGCGGGAATCCATCTCCTGCAATTTCATAAACATTTCTCTAATACCCTCTGATTGTGAACTCTCTAAAGTATGGGAAATTCTAAAAAGATCCCTTGCGTTAGAGAAATCCTTTGTTTGGGCAAAAGCTTCACCTAAGAGGTGTATCGCTTCAGGACTCTCAGGGTTTTCTTTCACAACTTTGTTGAATTGCTTTAATGCTCCCTTAAGATTCTCAGTACGTTCAGCCTCTTCATTTTTTGCCTGATAAAGTTCAGCAAAAAGACTGCGACGTACTGGGGGTCTTCCTGATTGTTGACTCAATGCAGCTTGGCCAACTCCTGAAACGACATTATTACTTTCGTTTGTGTCTGAAAGACCTGTTCCAAGGGCTTGATTAATAGATGGAATAGATGGAATAGACATCATAAACTCCTAAATTTAAATTTTATTTCCGGGATGGTTTTCTAAATAAAAACCTAAGTCACAAGGACTTAGGGCATTTTAATTAAAATGAGATAACTTTACAAGAGTAAAAACTAAGGAGTATAATGTAGTATAACTTAGTTTAACGAAACCGACTCGAGATGACTTTTAAAATGATCTAAAAACTCGCACCCATATATCCCATCGATCAGTCGATGGTCAAAGGTAAGGGTGAGATAGATCATCTGCCGAACAGCCAATGAATTATCTTCTCGCACAATCACCCGCTTTTGCATCTTTCCCGCTCCAATAATTGCCACTTCGGGATAGCGAATAATCGGCACTCCTATCAAAGCTCCGGCCATTCCAAAGTTTGTGAGAGTGATCGTCCCATCAGCCACTTCATCGGGAGCTAATTTCCCCTCTCGCGCCCGGTTTGAAAGATCGACTACTGCTTTTGCAATACTTACTAAGTTGCGATCTTGACAATTTTTGATGACAGGGACCACAAGCCCTTTGTCAATATTCACGGCAATCCCAACATTGACGTACCGTTTCATCACAATGGTGTCGTTTTCTAAAGAGGCGTTGAGCATCGGAAATTTCTGAATGGTCTTTGCCAACATGTGAATCAGAAAGCTGGTGATGGTGAGCTTTACGCCGTGTGTCTCTTTAAATCTCTGTTTTTCTCGAGCAATGAGCTCCATCACATCGGTCACATCGGCTTCAAGAACAAGTGAGGCATGCGGAGCTTCATAAAAGGAACGGACCATATTTTCTGCAATCTTTCTCCGTACTCCGCACAAAGGAATACGCTCTTCTTCTTGAGAAGAGACCGTAGCAGTTGTATGAGAGGAACTTGCTTGGATAAATTGCTGCACATCTTTTTTGGTCACCCGACCTCCCTCCCCGGTTCCGTTGATTTTTCGAAGGGTTTCCATTTCAATTCCTTCTATATGAGCCAGCCGGAGGACAGCTGGAGAGAAAAATGACTCTTGCCTTTGAGAAGGTTCCTCGGGCTCTTTTGAAGTAGGAGGATTTTGAGGTGGTGGAGGGGTGGCCATGGTTTCGCTCACTTCAATTTTGGCAAGAAGCGCTCCTACTTCTACCTCTTCGTTTTCTCCGGTTATGATTTCTTTCAATATCCCTGCCGTAGGGGAAGGGATTTCGGAGTTCACTTTATCGGTAGCTACTTCCACAAGCGGTTCATCATGAGCGATAGGCTCGCCTACCTGCTTAAGCCACTGCACGATCGTAGCGCCAACGATGCTTTCCCCGAGTTTGGGTAAGGTAATTTCAACGATTTTTGTCATGATTGTGTTTCCTGGGTTACAGAGGAGTGCTCATAGCTAATATAGACGCCGCTATTATAGCGGGTCTCATCGAACTCCTCTTCGGTTTTAGCTACATAGACAGACACCACGGCGTCTCCTATGACATTAATAATAGTACCCACGATGTCGCGCAAACGATCTATTCCTGCGACTATAGCGATGCCTTCAATA
>JBAPRV010000094.1:0-1518 GCA_049281295.1 Chlamydiales bacterium | reverse complement strand
AGTTGGGCCTCATGCACAGGCAAGAGAGTAGCAACGGATTTAATTTCCAATATCACCTCATCCTCTACAACCATGTCTATTCGGTACCCAGAATCTAGCTTTTTATCACGCTAAAAAATAGGTACAGGAACTTGACGATTAACCTTTAGACCCATCAAGTTCAATTCATAGCAAAGACAGGTTTCATAAGTTGATTCAAGTAAACCTGGACCAAGCCTTCGATGCACCTCTATTGCGGCGCCTATGATTTTCCTAGTTAAAGGATCGTCTCGTTTTTGATCTACTTCTTCTGATTTGTAAGTACTTGTCATTATTTCTCCAAAAAGGGCGAATGCGTACTTGGCGTTAAAAACCTAATACTCTAATTTTTTGTTGGAACAGTTTGGAGGATCAGGATGAAAGCAAAATATCGCATTCGCAATTGGAACGACTATAACAAGTCTCTCATTCAAAGGGGAAGCATAACTGTTTGGTTTTCTGAAGATGCCATTAAAAAATGGACCGCTCGAAAAGAAATCGGAAAAAAAGGACGCCCCAAACTCTATTCCGACGATGCCATTCTTACAGCGCTCATTATACGATCGATTTTTCATCTTCCACTGAGAGCACTCCAAGGATTTTTGACATCTCTTGTCATGATTTTGTCTGTTGGTTTATTGATTCCTTCTTACACTCAAATTTGTCGGAGGGCTAAGTTGTTGGGGCAAGAGTTGAAGAAACTTTCGAGAAAAAATATCACCAATATTGTAATCGATTCAACCGGATTGAAAGTATATGGTGAGGGTGAATGGAAAGTTAGGCAGCATGGAGTCAGTAAAAGGCGAACATGGAGAAAGCTCCATCTGGCAGTCTGCCCTGACTCTCACGAAATTATTTTCGAAATTCTTACGGAAAATAACGTTGCAGATTGTGAAGTATACCCAAAGCTTCTCGAGGCAATGCCGAAATCTGTTAAGCACACCTATGGAGATGGAGCTTATGATACTGAGCGATGCTACGCAGCTAATGTAAAACACGGCTCAATTCCGATTATCCCACCCAATCGAAATGCTGTCTTTCGAGAAAATGTATCTCCTTCTTGGGAGATTCGTAATATCAGTTTGCTAGAAATTTCGGGTTAAGGTGGAGATGATGATGCGAGAAGGTTGTGGAAGAAACTAAAAGGATACCATCGTCGATCTCTTGCTGAAACAGCAATGTTCAGATTTAAACGATTCTTTGGAAATGATTTAAGAAGCAGAACACTAGAAACCCAAAGGGCTGAATCAAGGGCAAAATGTGAAGCACTAAACACAATGACAAGGTTAGGAATGCCTAAAAGTGAATTAATAGGAGCCTAAAGAAATCTCTCATATTCTCTCTGTGCGCTCTTGTGGGCTCTTGTGGTGAATTGTGCAACAAAGCCACTCGAAAATAAAAAAAACAAATTGTCATACTCTTATCTTTTGATTGGAAATATATTTTAAGACCTTAATGCAGTTTTGTTATATTTTTTAGATTGAATACTTTAGAAATTTT
>JBAPRV010000093.1:0-4086 GCA_049281295.1 Chlamydiales bacterium | reverse complement strand
GATTTTTTAGCGGGAAAGATTGCGCTCGATCTCGCTGACTTACATAAGTCAGCATCGATTTCCGCGCTTCCTTTCTCGCTAAAATCTCTCGTCCGATTTGTAAACTTTTGAACTTATTCTGCTATATCTAGAAAATTACTGTTTCGGTCTTTTTTTCAATTTATGAGACCCCTGCATAACTTAGGAAATGCCGCTAAATAACTCTTTCCGGCTATCTTTTGAACTTATTCTGCTTATATCTCATTGATAATGCGAAAAATGGAAATTTTCAAATCTAGCCGGCAAAAGCTCATTTTTCGACACTTCCTAAGTTATGCAGAGGTCTCTTTATTGATCTTTATATACTTCAATAAAAATTGAAAATTTATTAGTTTTGATTTATATAGTGGTTTAAAATTTAATCCACTATAGAGTCGATTAAATTTGGAATGAGACACTATACTTAGCA
Source organism: Chlamydiales bacterium (assembly GCA_049281295.1). Classification (GTDB taxonomy): domain Bacteria; phylum Chlamydiota; class Chlamydiia; order Chlamydiales; family JAAKFR01; genus JBAPRV01. Next base: position 3,638 of record JBAPRV010000093.1, on the reverse strand, counting down.
TTTAACCTTATTTGGCATAGATGAGCGGACCAGTTTCTCCCGAAAGACCTGCACAGCCACATAATATTCAACCTCTCCCCTCTACTGAGGTTAGCAAATCTGAAGTGGCTAAAAAAGTGGGTAGAGTTGCGATTCCAATACTTCTCTCAATATGTGCCGTGTTGGCTATAAATGTTGCAACAGGATTCACTCCAATCGGGGTGGCTGCTCTTGGCCTAGCCGGCTTTTTCACAATAGCTCTTATCGCCAAAGCGATTAAAGATTGTCGGAAAGGCGCTGAAGTAGAGAAGGGCTATGTTTTTCACAAACATGCAAACGAATACCTTAAAGATAAGTTTACCTCTCCAAAGAGACCTGAAACTGATTTGGAAAAGGACGTAAAAAAAATTGTTGGAGGGGATGAAGAGCTTGCGCAGGATCTTACAAAGATTTTATCGGAAGATCCCAATAGTAGGACTGAGGATTTAATTATGTCAAAATTAAAGAACTCAGAAAAATATGAATCCCAGCGATTTAAACTACATGATGAATGCATGACGCTCCTTAAATCTAGGTTTCCGGCTTATAAGTTTGAAAAAAAAGTCGGGAAAGACTGGGAACGGGCTATGATTTTGCAGGTAGAAGGAAAAAATTGTTTTGAAAGAGATAAAATCAATGAGCTTCAAAATGATATTGAGTCTGTTTTAGACGATGAAAAATTGACTCATGATATAATTGCAGCAGTAAAAAACCCTAATGGATTTGGATTAGCAGAGGCAAAAAAGCTATTAGGAAATAGAGCTGAAAAAGATGAGGTGATGGAGATCTGTTTTGCAGCCATTAGAAATAGTTTTACTATTCCTGGAAATCGTTCAAATCTATTAGAAGGAAAAGCGTATATCTTGTGTGAGCAAGATGGTTTTAATACAGTAATGATGGAAGCTGAAAACACGTATAACGATCTGCCGAAGCAGATTATTCGGCACGGCAAAACAGCTCAAGATGAAGCTCATATGAAATGGAATCTATATACTGAAGTGAATATACAAGGGGAAGAAGTCTCTTTTATGAAAGGGACGATTAGTTTAGAAGTCGCCCCTCTTGAAGTAGGCAGTAAACCTTTTTTCTATATCGAAGGGAACACTCTGATAAATCTAAATACTGGGGAAATAACAGATAGTTTAAGCCCTCCTATGCAAGAGCCTCCTCGGCTCATCTGATAGCTACTTCTTCGGCTCTTTACTGCGCAGCGAAAATTTCAGCGGAGTCCCGGGGAAGTGATAGTGATCACGGAATTGATTGATTAAATATTTCTTGTAACTCTCGCTCATTAACGTAGTTTTATTGACAAACAGGATAAAATGGGGCGGTTGAGATGCCAATTGTGTCATGTAATAGATGCGAAGTCGCTTCCCCCCTAGCATAGGAGGATGATTGAGCTGCATACTTTTTTGGATAAAGGTATTGAGTTGCGGAGTCGAGATCTTTGTTTTCGAAGCAGCATAGACTCGGTCGATTTCGGAGAAAATCTTTTTGAGATTACGACCTGTTTTAGCTGAAATGAACAATACGGGACAGTGTTTAAGAAAAGGGTTCTGTTCTCGAATCGCTCGCAAACAGGGTTCAACAGGGCATCCCGATACGAGATCCCATTTGTTCATCACGATGACACACCCTTTTCCCGCTTTTTCGATTTGCTTGGCAATCCGCTTTTCCTGCTCCGTTATCCCTTGGGTAGCATCCAGTAAAAGGATGCAAATGTCCGACCGCTCGATGGTTTTTTCGGTACGGATGGCTGCAAATTTTTCAACAGGGGCCCGCTCTGATTTTTTTCGACGAATACCCGCTGTATCGATCAGTAAGTAATCTTGTTGGTTCACTGAAAAAACATTCTCCACGCTATCACGAGTTGTCCCTGCAAGCTCACTCACTACACACCGCTCTTTTTCAAGCAGTGCATTCACCAGGGTGGATTTCCCCACATTAGGCCTTCCTATGATGGAAACTTTTATAGGATTTTCTTGGCTGTCTGCGGAAGTAGCTGTTTGAGGGATAAAATCGATAGCGGCCTGCAGCAGCTCCGCAATCTGGTAGTTGTGAAGAGCGGAAATACCGATCATTTTAGAGATGCCAAGTGGATAAAAACCGTGGGTTAGCATATCGTGACTTGGCTCATCTATTTTATTGATAGCTAATACAATAGGCTTGCCCTTTTGGTGCAGCATTTGAGCCAGCGCCTGATCCGGTTGTGTCAGGCCCACTTGAGCATCAACTACCATAATAAGCGCGTCTGCTTCAGCGATAGCTATTTCAGTTTGCACAGAGATCGCTTCTTTAAAGGGATCGGATGAAGCAGAGTCGAGGCCCCCCGTATCGATCACTTTAAAGGGGACGCCGAATATTTCGGCTTCTGAGTAGAGTCGGTCGCGAGTAATTCCCTCCTCTTGATCAACAATCGCCATTCGCTTATTACAAATCCTATTGAATAGAGCTGATTTTCCTACATTAGGACGGCCTACGATCGCTAATTTAAACATGGGATTTAAAAGTAAATGATAAAAAAATATTATATATTTAGAAGAGAAAAAATTGCAAGTTAATAAAAGATGTAAGAGAATTATTTAATGCCGATTACCCTTCTCCCTTTTTGGAGAGACTTAAAGACCTATAATCTCCCTTCCTTTCGAGCTGATATTTTAGCTGCAATCTCTGTGGCGCTCATGGCTCTTCCTCAAGCGATGGCCTATGCGTTTGTCGCAGGCCTGCCTACTTCAGCAGGAATTTGGGCGGCTATTTTTGGGACTATTTTCACCGCTTCTTTTGGAGAATCTCGCCGTTTAATCTCCGGACCTACCAATATGATTGCCATTTTGATTCAATCCGGGACCTCTGAAATAATTTATACTTATTATGGAAGAATATCGGGGGTTGAATTGGATGTCATTGCATTGAGAGTTGTCTTGCAGCTTGTTCTTATTATAGGAATTTTTCAAATTTTGGCAGGAGGCTTGCGTTTAGGTCGTTTAGTGCAATTTACAAGCCGCTCTGTCATTGTCGGGTATATGGCAGGAGCTGCACTGGCCATTGCAGTAACTCAGCTTTTCCCATTTTTTGGGATTCGAGAAATGGATGGGTACCATCCGATCTATCAACAAGGGCTGTATTTGTTTGGCTACCTCCCAACGCTCCATCTTCCAACCACATTGATCGCCATTGGATGTTTGATTCTACTGATAGTATTTTATCAAACTTCAGAAAAAGTTCCAGCGGCAGCCATTATGTTTATCATTGCAGGGGGCGTGGTTTGGTTATTTAACCTTTCTCCAGAAAATGCCAGGGGGGTTTTCGATATTAATGAAGGGGAGAGGGTTGAAAAAGTTACATTGTTAAGGGATGTAGGGCCTATCTACTCGGATTTACCCAAACTCGCCCCTCCCTTTTTTGAGATTCGGATCATGACAAAATTAATCCCTCTTGCTTTCGCCATTACCCTTCTTAGCGCCATTGAGGCTACCGCTATTGGGCGCTCTTATACAAGCGCTCGAGAACCTCCCTACAATGATAATCAGGAGCTTTACGGTCTTGGTTTAAGCAATGTGCTTTCCTCTTTTTTGGGTGCGATGCCGAGCTCCGGCAGCTTTTCCCGAAGTGCTCTCAAT
>JBAPRV010000092.1:0-2590 GCA_049281295.1 Chlamydiales bacterium | reverse complement strand
GATTTTTTAGCGGGAAAGATTGCGCTCGATCTCGCTGACTTACATAAGTCAGCATCGATTTCCGCGCTTCCTTTCTCGCTAAAATCTCTCGTCCGATTTGTAAACTTTTGAACTTATTCTGCTATATAAGTTTTAGATGAGGGTACAGAGAGCCTCTCTTGAAGGCGGTGGCAAACTTTTGCTTCGATGGGGGAAGGGACAAAATCTTTGAGATGATGGCCTGTTGAGGCAATCTCTCGAATCAGCGAGGAGCTGATGTGAGCATAGGCTCCGTCGGCTACGAGAAAAAGGGTTTCAAGCCCCTCCAGTTTCTTGTTGGCTAATGCCATCTGAGACTCGTAGTTTGCATCAGAAAAGGGTCTAAGGCCTCGAATGAGGACATCTACTCCTTGCTCTTTGGCAAAGGTAACTGTCAATCCCTTGATAGGGACCACTTCTACATTTGAAATAGAGGCGGTTAGCTCTTTGAGGAGGGCGACTCGTTCTTCAACGGAAAAAAAAATAAGAGATTTCTTTAGATTTTGAGCGACACCGATTAGCAATTTATCGCAAAGCTTGGCAGCCCGCTCTATCACATTGAGATGTCCCAATGTAGGGGGATCAAAGGTTCCTGTCAGGAGTGCTTTTTTCATAATCTCGAATAAAAGCGCGGCCGGCCTTTCGATGGCTTTTCAGTTTTAAATGATTTAAAGCGCGCTCTTCGTAATCTGTATCTTCTATAAATACATGCCCTTTTTCTGCTAATAAGCGATGATTGTCAATGAAGTCAAGCACCTTCAAGCCTATTGCCTGACCATAGGGAGGATCTACGTAGATTAAGTCAAAGGTTTGACCTTGTTCTGAAAGCTGTTGAAGCGCTTTAAAAACATCCTTCGCTAAAAGGGTGGTGTTTAAGCCCTCGCCCAGTATTTCTATGTTTTTTTGTATGGCGGCAAGCGCGAACCGGTCTTTTTCAACGAAGATAACATGAGCTGCTCCTCGGCTAAGGGCCTCTAGGCCCATGGCTCCTGAACCGGCAAAAAGATCGAGAAAGGTGGCTCCTTCTATTATCGACTGACAAAGGTTAAAAACCGTCTCTCTCAATTGCGAGGTAGTAGGCCGACTTGTCTTAGCTACCGTCAGCTTTCTTTTTTTATATTTTCCTCCAATAATCTGCAGTTTTGACATGTGAGCCTATTCTAATAAGGGAACGGGAAGATTGAAGGGAGCAAGCAGCTTTTTCACTGCCTCAAGATGAGCTCGATTGCCATCTTCAAAAAAACGCTCGTAATATTCTTGCGAAAGAAGAGAGGTCCATTGCCGTTCTAGGGAAGGAGGGGCTATTTTTGCTCTTTCAAAACAAATTTTCTTTTTGATGTCAAAGCGCTTATCGTAATATTTCCCCTGTAGGAAAAGAACAAAATCGGAGAGGCGGTTGGTTGAGCCGTAAATGACAAAGGGTCGGTTTTGATACAATTCAGGAAGTCTGGATGTTTTGGGCCGCAACAAGATAGACATCTGTTTGTCAGAAGAGACTGCGGTGGCAACCATCCCCTTCCCAATGGGATTTTGAATGCTCTGTATCAACTGTATTAATCGATCGTTTAACTTTTCGTGATCCGAGGTGTAGATCAATTGACCTTTATTGAAAGAGCTTAAAAGCTCTAGCAAGGGGAGATTGTTCCCTGTTCCTGAAGCTACGCTATAGAGAGAGACTTTTCCTTGGTTGCGATAGGTCCATCCTCCAATAGTAAGGCGCTGTCTTTCTGTAGATAGATAAGTATCTCCATCTGAAAGTAAGATAGCGGTATTGAGTTGGGAGTCCGGGACATCTTCAGGTATGATTTTTCCTAAGGAGATATAAAGCTCTGTGGCAGCGAAATGCCCCCCGTGTGGTAGTTTGTCGAGAAATTCACGGGCTAAGGATATATTTTCCTCATTCCAGGGCAGGGGTTGTTCAGCCAGGCGAATCGCTCGAGCATCAAATATCAAAATATTAAATGAGTCCCCCTCCTTGAGATAATCGAGCGCTTTTGAAATAGCTTTTTTATTGAGTAGATAGCGGGCCCTGGGAATGGAATTGGAACGGTCGATTAAAAAGAAATAGTTCTGCCCAATGCGTTTAAATTCGGCATTTGAATTGGGGCTAAAGGTGACTTTAAAGATATAGCCGGGACGTGATCGTTTAGGCGTATACTCCACCTCGATATCGAAGCTGTCACTGCTTGCTAACGCGCCAAAGCTGGCATAGGTCTCATCTTCATACAGCATTTCCGTGTGCTGAGGGATTTCCAGAGCGGCCACAGGTGATGAAGGGGTGATCAAAGAAGTGCCTTGCAAAATGGTAAGATCTGTCTCTTCTTCTGGATCTAGAGTTGGAAAATCGGTTTGAAAAGAAAAAGGTTTCTCAGAGGGGAGTGTCAGCCTTTCTTCGTTAGGCAAGGCTATTTCAAAGGGAGGGGCATACTCTGCTTTTAGCTCGTATAACTGCTCTTTTGTTTGAGGCTCAGTTTCCATGAAAAAAGGGTAAAAAAGTTCATCGGCCGATTGCAAAGAGATCAATAGGGGCTCTTCAATGATAACACTTTTACGAAGAGGATGATGCGCTATG
>JBAPRV010000091.1:0-3895 GCA_049281295.1 Chlamydiales bacterium | reverse complement strand
GGCTTGCGTGTATACTGGCTTCAACTCCAGCTACAACTGTGAAAGCTGCTCCTGCAGCCCCAATACCTAAACAGGCGATGTCTTGCCACCCGCCATCTTTTGCATAATCCCTATAATTTGTTCCTTGTTTCACATATTTGAGAACAACATCATTAATACGACCTATAAACCATCTTTTTTTTGCTCGCTCATAAAATTTAGATGAAACTTGGGTAAAGTTAATTCCACTTGATAAATCTAGGTAATCAAAAATTTTTCTCCCAATACAAGAACGCAGATCCCTTGGATCTGAATTGATCAACTCGCCTATCTTAGTTTTCATTTCATCGAGAAGCATGCCATATTCATCTTTTGTGAGAGTTCCTCCATTTTTGCAATATTTATTATATTCCGTTTGAATACTCATTTTATTTCCTTCTATTCAATGAATTAGTCTTTATTAAAATGAAAGATAACAAACATTATCCCTCTAGCAAATATTCCTGTAATAAGTGTCCCTGCAATGACTGTATAAATTTTCTTTGCTAGCCCGGAAGGCTGGTTATTTTGATTTTCAAGGCGTTTTAAAGTTGAATAAAATTGCTCGTTTTCTTTTCTAACCTCTTCCATTTCTTCTCTGATCATCTCTTTTCTTACTGCAATTTCTTGCAAAATTTTCCTGTTTTCCTCTTGAGTAGCAAAAAGATCGGCGATCGTATTCCATTGTTTTTGAATTTCATCATCTTTTTTGTTAGATTCTTTTTGCAATTCATCAACATCAAAAAAATTGTAACTAATTTCACTTAAACTATTCATAAATCACCTCATTTTAAGTTTTAATCAGAACCATTGATAATCCATTCAAATAAGCCATTGAAACCTGTAGTACAAAGAAATATAGGAATAGCAAAAGGAAGGAAAAAGTAAGTTGCAACTACTCCCCCAAAACAAATTAAGGAATGAACTAACTTACGATGGCGTCGAAGACCTCTCATAACGCACCTCAGAGTTTGCGTGCTATTTGCATCTGCTGTTTCCAATATAGACATTTCCTCTGCACTTTGAGATCTTAAATCAGAAACAGATTGCCCCTGAACTTGCTCGTATTGCCGTATTCTTTCTAATAACCGTCTATTTTTATTTCTTAAAATTCCTAATTCCTCTTCTAACCGTAAAAGATCAATCCTCTCTTCTTCGATACTCAGCTTATCTTTCGTTGTACGCTCAATAGCTTGGCTTAACTGTTTTATTACCTCATCTTTTGCTTCCAATTTTCTTCTCAAGGTTGCAACTGCTTGTTGCTCTTCCGATAAATGATTATTTACTGAGGAATTAGATCTTGAGTTGTCATCATTAATTTCTTCTAACTCATAGCGAAAAACTGTTTGAGTCGGTACGGAACTATCGGGTATTGGTGCAGACATAACCACCACTTTCTCAACTCACCTTATGCAAAAAATACCGTGAAAGGGGTAAGAGAAGAGACAAAATACAAGTATCGAAAAGAAGCCCAACTACTTGTTAGTTGGGTGACGAGCGATGCTTAAGTAGATTGCCCTCTGCAGCCAGCCTATTCTGGCATTTTTTGCGTAAGGTGAGTTTCTTACAAAAAGATATCATAAAAATTTGGTTTGAATATTGCAATAGTTTTATAAATTTTTTGTAAAAATGGTTCACATAGAACAATAGAATCTGTTGCGTAACGCGTTAAATTACTAATTTACAACTAATTGGAAGAAAATGTATAGGTATCTGTGTGTAGCTTAAAAAAAGGAGCAGATTGTAAACAACTTTCGCCTGAATCTGAATGCGGAAGCTTGATTGTCCGCACTTAAAGTGGCACCATGCGGATGGTTTACATTATCAGTAACTTCGACGACGGTCGAAGCCAGAGAGTAAGATTGTTAATCTTTGTGCTGTTGGCTTCCACCTCCTCAAAAGAGACTTTGGTCGTGACGTCATCGCCTTGTAAGAAAAACTTAATGCCGTTAAGCTCGGTCACGGCTGAAATAGACTGATTGCTAAATTTTAACGCAACAGGGAACGGTGCTTCCTCCCACAGCTATAAGGAGTGGGTTTCTGCGCAGTCGGCATGATGAAAAAATTAAAAAATTCGGGTTTCATGTTTTAAAATGGCTGGCAATCTTTTTGCTAGTTGAGTCAAGTTTTTTTCCTTCAAATCCATTTTGCTCTAGGTTATAAGTTTTCTGAAATGTAGGCTTTGGATAGCTTTTTTGGAGATTATGCATATGTCGATTTTACGAAGAACGGGATTTCAGAAAATTGGAAAAATACCTCCATTTCTTTTGGCTTTTCTTTTATTATTTTCCAGTTGCAAAACCAAAAAGGACGATAATATGCAAACACTTAGGTTAAATTTTCAAGCAGGTGACCTTCACTCGCTTCACCCTCACTTTTTGGAAAATTCTTTGCGCGGTCGAACTCTTGGTAAATCTCTGTTTGAAGGGCTTACTCGTATTAATCCGGAAGGAAAAATCGAGTTGGCCGGAGCTGAGTCTTTAGAAATCTCTCCAGATAAAACTCAATATACGTTTGTTTTAAGAGACCAAAAATGGTCAAATGGCTCCCCTGTTACAGCTTTTCAATATGAACAGGCTTGGAAATGTGCCGTTGCTCCAAACTCCAGCTGTGCTAGAGCCGATTTGTTTTATATGATTAAACACGCAAAACAAGTAAAAATGGGGAATATTGAATTAGACAAACTTGGTGTTAAGGCGCTAAATGATAAAGTGTTATATGTTGAGCTTGATACCCCTGCCCCCTATTTTTTGGAGGCTGTCGCCCAGCCTATTTTTGCTCCTCTTGTAGGGCTGGAAGAGGAACCGACTCTCTTTAATGGTCCCTACATCGTTGAAAAATGGGAAAGGGATAACTCTCTTGTTTTACAAGCCAGCCCTTTTTTTTGGGACAAAGAGACGGTGGCTATTCAACGAATTGAAATTACCATGGTCACGGATGCAATGAGCTCCTTTTCTATCTATGAAAAAGGGGGAATCGATTGGATTGGAGAACCATTTAGTTCTTTACCTTTAGAAGTATCGATAAGTTTATTGGAATCAAAGGAGCAAAGTTTAAAAAAGCAAGAAGTGATGCGTCCCTTTTGGGTGTTTTTAAACACCGATCATCCCGCCCTTTCTTCTTCAAAGATCCGTCAGGCATTAAGCCGAGCTGTCGACCGTGAGGCTATTACTAAGCATGTACTTGTTGGTAAAAATCCCATGTATACTCCCCTCCCTGCTGCCTTATCTCAATTAAAGTTAGCGATTCCTGTAGATGGGAAAGAAGAGGCCAAACGGCTGTTTAAGCAAGGACTTGAGGAGTTGGATCTTACACTGGAGCAGTTTCCTCGATTAACTGTAAGCTTTACTCAAGGTGCGGGAAGAAGGCAATTTTCTGAATATTTGGGGGAGGTTTGGAAGGAGACGTTTGGGATTGAAGTGGGTTTCCAATCTCTAGAGTGGACGACTCTTCATCACTATTTTGAGAAAGGAAAATATGAGATTGGAGGGTGGTGCTGTAGTTGTTTTTACGGCGATCCTGTAGAGCTTTTAGAAAGATTTGAAAATAATCATGCTTATAATTTTTCTAATTGGGTTCATCCGACTTATCGAAAAACTATTGAGCTTGCTAAAAAAGCACATGATCAAGAAAAGCGGGATCAATTGATAGCAGAGGCGGAGAAAATTTTGTTCGAATGCACTCCCTTTATCCCGATCTGTAATTTTGTCCATTATTATATGCACCATCCCAAGCTTAAAGATTTTGCGTTTGATTGCTCAGGCGGAGTCGATTTCAGATGGGCTTATTTTGATAGATAATAATTATATAGTCGATTCAATTTGAAATGAGACAGATTGATCCACATCTTTTTATGAGCAGCTGTGCGTTCAAACTC
>JBAPRV010000090.1:0-10204 GCA_049281295.1 Chlamydiales bacterium | reverse complement strand
TAGTCATGCTGCCACAATCGTCACGCAAAGGAGGGATTTTAATGCCGAAGCGACCAAGAATCAAATGCCGCATTAATGTAGTCTAGTGCGTAAATAATGCATAATTGAGTTTTGCATAGAGCTATCTTCAAGTTAGGTTTATTTGCACATCTCATTAAAAACAAAAGGCTTCACTTTTACAAGTGAAGCCTTTTGTTGATGGAGGTGGAGAGACTCGAACTCTCGTCCTCGAGAAACTCCCCATAGATCCCTACATGCTTAGTACTCAATTTTTTAAGTTAGTTCCTAAGTTGAGTACACCTATAGAACTAACCGGTTTCGTTTAATCTCGAAAACTTTTCCCTGGAAACCGTCGGAAAAAGCCTCACACCGAGTATATGACGGTAGTTTTGAGACCCCCGGTCCAATCTCAAGCTACCGGGCTATTTGAGCGGTTAAGCTCAAACAACAACTCCGAAATTAAGCTACTTTTAAGAGCTCTACATCTTCAGATGCAAAGTCTACAGCAATAATTTCAGCTGGCTTAGTTTTGCCATTTAAAGGTTTTGACGGTTTTTTTAGGAGGCCCACCGACATCCTCCGCATGCGATATATAGTTCGCTTTCAAGTCGAAACCTATACACCCCCAACTATATTATAACATATTCTGATTTTTATCTCACCCTAGAGTAAGCAAAATGTTACTTTTTTGTAAAGGAGGCAATTTTTACACCAAAATGGCCGTCTACAGCTATTACCTCCCCTCGAGCCATCTTGGACCCGTTCACGTAGATGTCTACAAGGTCCTCGCCCAGCTCGTCTAGGGGAAGAAGATCGCCCTCCCGCAAAGCAGCCAGCTCTCCTAGGGTAAGCTTTGTCTTCCCAAAGAGAACTTCAATCTGAGCACTCAGGGTGTCGAATTTGGCCCTTTCTTGATCTGTAAGCTCAACGGCAGGAGAGGCCTTTTCCCCATCTAAAGGGGATAGGGCTATTTTAGCCACTCTCTTGTAGCTCCCCGGCGGGCGTAAAGGAATCTGAGTCTCTTTTGGAACCGAGTTTAAAGACATGGCGCCAAGCATCTCTTCAATCTCTTCGGGGGTCATGCTATTTTGATTCCTTTTCGTGTATGAACCAGGCCCCCGAATCCATGCAATGGGGTTTGTTCCCCTACTTGCACGGAAAGGGGCTCATCTATTTTCTGATCCAAGATTAAGACGTCGCCCTCTTGAAGCTCCAAACAGGCCGCCATAGGGAGGGTGGTTTGGCCTAAAATAACAGAAGCTTGCCAAGGGATTTCGTCAACTCTCATAAAGCCGACCTTATCGAAAGGGAGAGTTTTAAACAATAGGCATCACTTCAATGGCCCATCACATTATAATCTAAATTATGCATAATCCACAGGGTACCGCTGACTAAAACTACAATGATCAGTAGCATAAAAAGAAAAACCATGATGCTCCAGCGGGGCTTTGATTCTAGCCCGATCTGTAAAAACAGCACGATCTGAACAATCGCTTGCACGGTGCCCAATCCAATTACGGTAGTTAGTAAAACCCAGTGGACAAGTAGCTGTTCCACGACAATGAAATAGGCCGCAAGCAGACAAGCAAGCGATATTAAAGATCCCCATATAAGGGGCTTAAAACTTGTATTCCAATCATGAGAGGGATTGATCATCTTAATAGACCCCCATGAGATAGACTACGGAAAATATGAAAATCCAGACGATATTCAAAAATTGCCAAAACATCTTTAAGCAAGTTAGTCTCTTTACACTTACGCTCGTCAGGCCATTTAAACAGACGGGGACTATCAAAACGATGACCCAAAGAAGAGCAAATATCATATGTACTCCATGCACTCCTACAAGAGTGAAAAAAATGGATAAAAAAGCGCTCCGGTGCCAGCTGTTTCCTCCCTTTATAAGATGCGCAAATTCTCCGAGCTCCATCCACATAAAGGCAATGCCTAGCAAGAAGGTAAGAAGGAATAAAAATATTGTGCTGTTTTTATGATTCCGATGGGCAAGGATCCCCCCTACTCCAATGGTAAAGCTGCTGATAAACAGGATCAACGTTTGGACCAGGGTATAAGGCAGATTAAAGAGCTCTCGAGCCGAGGGCCCTCCAAAGGTGTGGGTATGCAGCACATCATAAGTGGCAAAGAGGGTGGCAAACATCATGAAATCGGTCGCTAGATAGACCCAAAACCCGAAGATGGTTTTCGAGTAGACGTCATGATGCGTATCGGGATAGCTCATCCTCATAAGGTTTCTATCTCCTCTATCTCTTTAGCAGACACCACATATTCGGTCTCTTTTTGAGAGAGCCGGATGATCACGCAAACTACAATGGCTATCAAGCTGATGGCAGAGAGCCAAAACATATGCCAGATCACTCCAAAGCCGAAGATAAAGCTAAATACTCCAATATAAAATCCAAGCGAAGTATTTTTTGGCAGCTCGATCTCTTGGTAGGTTGGTTTTTCTTTTTCTTTTTCCTTTTTCCTGGCCCAAAAAGCATCCCGCTCATGCACTTCGGGGGTGATCGCATAATTGTAGAAAGGAGGAGGCGAGGTGGTGGACCACTCAAGGTTTCTGCCATTCCAAGGATCTCCTGTGCTATCTCTGTTTTTTTTCCGTTGCATAATGCTCACATATAATTGCAAAAGCTGAAAGCCCAGTCCGAATAAAATGAGTACCAATCCTATAGCTGCTACGATGAAAAGGGGCTGCCACTCCACCACATCGTAGTGATTTAACCGCCTTGTGGCTCCCATCAGCCCAAGTATGTAGAGAGGGAGAAAGGCTAATAAGAAACCAAAAAACCAACACCAAAAGGCGCATTTACCTAATGTTTCGTTTAGTTTAAATCCTACGAACTTTGGGAACCAGTAGGTGTAGCCGGCAAAAAAACCAAATAATACTCCTCCAATAATGACGGAGTGGAAGTGGGCGATCAAAAACAGGCTGTTGTGTACTTGAAAATCTACGGCGGGTATGGAGAGCAAAACACCTGTCATCCCTCCTACTGTAAATATAATGACAAAGCCTATAAACCAAAGCATCGGGGTAGCAAATTGGACGCGCCCTCTAAACATAGTGAATAGCCAGTTGAAAATTTTCACCCCTGTGGGGACGGCAATAATCATGGTCATTGTCCCAAAAAAGGCGTTTACTTCAGGCCCGGCTCCCATTGTAAAGAAATGGTGGAGCCAAACAATAAAAGAGAGAAAAGCGATCGCAACAATCGCCCATACCATGGAGATATAGCCGAATAGCTGCTTGCGTGAAAAGACGGGGACTATCTCGGAGAAAATGCCAAAAATGGGCAAAATAAGAATGTAGACCTCAGGATGGCCCCATGACCAGATCAAGTTGATAAACATCATGGGGTTGCCCCCATTTTCTGAGGTAAAAATATGAGTGCCTAAGTAGCGATCAGTAAATAACATTGCGGTGGTGGCGGTAAGAATGGGAAAAGCGAAAATGATAAGGATCACTGTGGCTAAGACCGCCCAGACAAAGATGGGCATTCTCATGAGCGTCATCCCGGGGCAACGCATTTTCAAAAGGGTCACCAGGAAATTAATACCGGATAATAAACTTCCAGCCCCCGAAATTTGTATCATCATCAGCCAATAATCCACCCCTACGCCCGGGTTGTATTTTAGCCCTGAAAGAGGAGGGTAGGTGGTCCATCCTGTCCCAGAAAAAACACCGAGCACTAATGAAACGAGAATATAGAGAGCAGCGGAGCTAAATAACCAAAAACTGAGTGAATTGAGGAAAGGGAAGGCTACATCGCGCGCTCCTATTTGCAAGGGTAAAACTAAATTTATGATGCCGAATACCACTCCCATTGCGACAAAAAAGATCATAGTGGCGCCGTGTGCCGTAAAAATCTGCTGAAAATGGTCCGCTCCCAGATAACCCATGGAGTCCCCTACCGCAATGGCTTGCTGTGCACGCATCATGCCGGCGTCAATCAACCCTTTCACCAGCATGATAAAGGAAGCGATGATGTACATTTTTCCTATTTTTTTATGGTCTAGCGAAGTGATCCACTCCTTCCAAATCCATTTCCAACGTCGAAAATAGGTGATCACCCCTATGATGAAGAGAAGGCCCAAGAACATTGAAATACCCGCGGCATACTCTATCCAATCGTGTTTCAAGGCGTGTTCACGGAGCCTTCCAAAGATAATATCCATCTATTTTTTAGGTGGTTCGTATTTCATGATGATTCGATCAAACAGATCCTCTTGTTTCAAAACGTAAGCAGTGACTGCATTATATTGACTCGGTTTAACCAATTGGTCATATTCGTCAAGGGTTAGCTGAAGGGGGGATTGCTTGACAGATTCCACCCACTGATCAAACGCCTCTTGTGTGCTGGACTCGGCCATAAATGTCATCCCTGCAAATCCTTTTCCGCTGATGTTCGCCGAGCACCCTCTAAAAGTGCCTGTTTTATCGGCAACAAGATAAAGCTCTGTTCTCATAGCCGGCATGGCGTAAATTTGCCCGCCTAACTCCGGAATCCAAAAGGAATTCATGGGGGCTTCAGCTGTTATCTCAAACCTGAGAGGGGTTTGCTCAGGAAACTGAATAAAATTAACCGCAGCAATCCCCTGTTCGGGGTAGATAAATAGCCACTTCCACTCTAAGGCAACCACTTGTATCGTAAGAGGCTTTTTGTTGGTTTCAATCGGTTTAAAGGGGTTGAGATCATAGCTTGTTTTCCAGGTGATCACCGCAAGGACTATGATAATGATAAATGGAACTGTCCACCAGGTGATCTCGGCAGCTCGGTGATGCTCCCAGTCGGGGTCAAACTTGGCTCTCTCATTGCTCGACCTATATTTCCAGGCAAAAACCAAAGTCATGACTAACACGGGAATCACAACGATGAACATCAACAGGGAGGCAATGATAAACAGATCGCGCTGATCTTTGCCTATCTTGCCTGCCGGCTCCATAACAGCAATGGGGTGGGTGGCGATATACAGCACAATTAAAGCAGCCACTGCAAGCAAAAGGAGGACTATTAGAGCAATTGTAAATTTTTTCTTCATGATGCAACTGTATAGCTAAAAGTAGACTTAAAGACAAAAAATCGTTTATATTAGTTGTTTTTCAAAATCTAGAAAGCAATTGCGTTATGTTCCAGGAGCCAGAAAACGAATCATTTGCAGATCGAGAAGAGCGAATCCTGCAATTTTGGAAAAAAAACAAAATTTTTGAAAAATCTTTGGACCATCGAAAAGAGGGCCTCTTTTTCTCTTTTTACGATGGGCCTCCTTTTGCCACGGGCCTGCCTCACTATGGCCATCTGCTTGCAGGGACGATTAAGGATGTGATCCCCCGCTATAAAACGATGAAGGGATTTTATGTCCCTCGCCGTTTTGGTTGGGACTGTCATGGCCTCCCTGTGGAAAATGAAATCGAAAAGGCATTTAACCTCTCAGGAGCCCCTTCTATCGAAGCTTTTGGGGTCGGCAACTTCAATGAGGAGTGTCGAAAAATCGTTTTCCGCTACACAGACCAATGGCAATCGAAGACGGAGCGAATTGGGCGCTGGGTCGATTTCTCCAAAACCTGGAAAACCATGGACCCCTCTTTTATGGAGAGTGTCTGGTGGGTCTTTAAGCAGCTTTTTGAAAAAGGATTGGTTTATGAAGGGTATAAGGTGATGCCTTTTTCAGCAAAGCTGGGCACTCCCCTTTCCAATTTTGAAGCCACCGAAAACTATAAAGAGGTAGACGACCCTTCCATCGTGGTGACTCTCCCCTTGCTTGACGAGCCTAATACCTATCTTCTTGCTTGGACGACAACTCCCTGGACTTTGATTTCCAATATGGCCGCTATGGTGGGTGAAGAGATTGAATATGCGAAGGTCAAGCACGATGGAAAAAACTACATTGTAGCTAAAGCAAGTGTTGGGAAATGGTTTGAAAATGCCGAGATTGTAGATACCTGCAAAGGGAAAGAGCTAGTGGGCAAAAAGTATGAACCTGTTTTTCCCTATTTTTTAAAACTGGCCGACGAGGGTGCTTTTCGGGTGATCGCCGACGAATTTGTATCCGTCGAAGAGGGAACAGGGATTGTGCATACGGCTCCCGCTTTTGGAGAGAGCGATTTTTATGCTTGTCAAAAGGGCGGGGTGCCTCTCGTCTGTCCTGTGGACAATAATGGGCGATTCACAAACGATATTCCTGAGTATAAAGGGCTTTTCGTAAAAGATGCCGATAAGGACATTATACACCGCCTTAAAGAGGGGAACCGCCTTTTTTTCCGCGGTTCTATTAGACACCGCTATCCGTTCTGCTGGCGCTCGGATACCCCGCTTATCTATAAAGTGATCACGACCTGGTTTGTCGATGTGGGTCAGATTAAAAAGCGCATGATCGAGGCAAATCAACAGATTCATTGGGTTCCGGGGCATCTTAAGGAGGGACGGTTTGGGAATTGGATTGAGGGAGCGCGCGATTGGGCAATCAGCCGCAATCGCTATTGGGGAACACCGATTCCGATCTGGCGAAGCGAAGAGGGCGAGATTCATGTCATAGGGAGCATTGCGGAGCTGGAAGAGCTCACAGGCAAAAAGGTGGATGATTTGCATCGCCATTTTATCGATCCGCTTACGTTCACGAAAAACGGGAAAACCTTTAAGCGCATTCCCGAAGTGTTTGACTGCTGGTTCGATGCAGGCTCTATGCCCTATGCTCAAAACCATTACCCATTTGAAAATCAAGAGAAAACGGAAAATACTTTTCCTGCTGATTTCATTGCTGAAGGGGTCGACCAGACCCGCGGCTGGTTTTATACATTAACAGTTATCGCCGTCTCTTTATTTGATAGTCCTGCTTTTAAAAATTGCATTGCAAACGGCATTGTGCTGGCTGAAGATGGGGCAAAAATGTCAAAGCGGCTGAAAAACTATCCAGACCCCGATCTGGTGGTGAGCAAATATGGAGCAGATGCTGTCCGTCTCTACTTGCTTCACAGCCCTGCCGTCAAAGCGGATGATTTTCGTTTTTCTGAAAGAGGGGTTGAGCTGATTCTTAGACAAATTTTGATCCCTTTTTGGAATGCTCATGCCTTCTTTATTACGTATGCCCGGATCTACCGGTGGGAGCCTGCAGCGCATCGAATCGCTCCTGACGCTATTATCGACCGTTGGATCATTGCGCAGCTCAACCGTCTTATCAAAGAGGTGGAAGAGGGAATGGACAGCTACGATCTAAGCCGTGCTGTAGAGCCCTTCGTCGGTTTCATCGACCAGCTGACTAATTGGTACATCCGAAGAAGCCGTAGGCGCTTTTGGTCTGAAGAAGATACACCTGACCGGAGGCAAGCGTTTGAAACATTGCACCATGTTCTGATAGAGCTTTGCAAAATCGCCGCCCCTTTCATTCCATTTTTGAGCGAAGCTATCTACTTGAGCGTCCGTTCACCCGAGATGCCCGAATCCGTTCATATATGCAATTACCCCGCCTACCATGAAGAGAGTCGAAATCTTACTTTAGAAAAGGGGATGGACGCACTGCAAACGGTAGTTAGTTTAGGACATGCCCTTCGAAAAGAGAGTCAGTTTAAAGTACGTCAACCTCTTCCCACCGCTCATATTGTATGCGAGGACGAAGGGAACTTACGCTTTTTACAACACCAACAACATTTGATTGCCGACGAACTAAATGTAAAAAAAGTGGTTTTTTATCACGAAAGCCATGAGTTTGTCCGCTTCTCTATCAAGCCCAATTTTCGCGTCCTGGGAAAAAAAGTGGGCAAGCATATGAAAGAAGCGCAGTTATTGATCCATGAGTTTGATCAGGAACAGATCAGCCGGCTGATCTCAGGCAAACCCCTCCCTATTGTTCTAGGAGATGAGGCATTCGTTTTGACTCAAGAAGATGTAGAAGTGACTCGAAAGGTGCATGAGGGGTGGGTAGCCATGAACGCAGGGATGTTGACCATTGCGCTTGACACCCAATTAACCGAAGAGCTCCGTCTGGAAGGGATTGCTCGAGAGCTTGTCAATAAAATTAATACAATGCGCCGTCAGCAGAACTTCTTGGTCACCGACCGAATTCGTGTGCGATTAGGCACTTCCGAAAAAGTGAAAAAATCGCTGCTTGTCTATGGAGATTATGTCAAAGAAGAGGTGTTAGCACTCGAAATGATCTATACCTACTCCCCTAAAAGCACTCAATGGGATATTAATGGGGAGCCTACAGCTATTGCCATCGAAAAGATGAGTGCTGAATCTTAAATTGCAGCAGTTGTAGCAGCTAAAACATGGTAGTTTTTGACATTCTTGAGAACACCTTGTTCCCATCCTCCCTCTACCAACTCAGAGCTTTTTTCTTGCAGTGCTTGAGCTACTTTTCCAGCAAAATGCTGAGAGCGGCCAGCTTCATCAGGAAAAAGATCAAAAATAGCAAAACGGCTCTCATCTAACTGAAGAGCAAACCAATAGAGTGTGTTAGGTTCTGTCTCTTCTACTAATTTCCCGCCCTCCTTCAAAAAATGAGCAAGATCCGACTCTTTCCCTCGCTTCGCTTTGAGGTGTATAAGGGTGGCTTCCTTCACACTAGCCTGCTCCTTGGAAGATACGACCGCCTTGAGCACTTTAGAATTCTCGATATTATTGAGCACTCCCTTGTTCCATCCCCCTTCAACCAAATCGGGTGCATTTTTTTCCAGTGCTTCAGCTACTTTTCCTGAAAAATGCTGGGAACGGCCAGCTTCATCCGGGAAAAAGTCAATGATCGCAAAAGTTGAACCATCCAACTGAAGAGCAAACCATAGCAGGGTTGAGGGCTCTGTTTTTTTTACAATTCCGGCACCGGTGTTCAGAAAATCTGAAAGCTCTTTTTCTTTGCCAGACTTTGCTTTTAAAAGAATATAGGTTGCTTCTTGAGGTTTTTTCATAGTCTTTTCCCTTTTAAAAATTCCATAAAGAGACCCCCTGCATAACTTAGGAAATGTCGAAAAATGAGCTCTTTCCGGCTAGGTTTGAAAATTTACATTTTTCACATTATCAATGAGATAAGGGTAAAATGGAAACTTTCAAAGATAGATGGAAAGAGCTATTTAGCGGCGTTTCCTAAGTTATGCAGGGGTCTCATAAAATGATACTCACTGCAATCAATTATAGTCAACGTTAGTAGCTCATGTGATCGAGCTTCACTTTGCCGTGAAAGAGCCGATAGACATAAAAGCTATAAGCAAAGACCAGCGGTAAACCAATGGCCACAATCACAGTCAATATGATAAGTGTTTTCAAATAAGCAGATGAATTTACAATCGTTAGACTGTTTTCAATAGGGTCGATACTCGAGCGGACAACGTTTGGAAAAGTCCCAACAGCAAAGAGGGCGACTAAAAGAGCGATATTCGCACAAGAGGAGATAAAAGCCCATCCATAGCGCGCTTTATGGATGCAGCGGGGAATATTCGCAATCACCAGCATGTTTGCAAGTGCAATAAGGAAAAGATAGGGGCGTTGACGGATGCGCTCGGCCATATGCTGTTGATAGATAAGGGTAATCATAGTGGTCGTCACATAGATAATGATAAAATAGATCATCGTTGGAGGGATCCAGTTTTTGAGTTTTTCTTGCAGTGTATTTTCTGTTTTCATCACAAGAAAAATGGCTCCATGCATCGTAAAAAGCGATAGCGTTAAAAATCCGACCAAAATGGGATAGGGGCGTAAAAAGGTCGAGATAATCCCTCCTACATATTCATGATCCCTATTGAGAGGAATCCCTTCGGCCAAGTTCCCCAATGCCATTCCCACTGCCAGGGCGATAACTAAACTAGCCGCTGAAAAAAGGATGTCCCAGGTTGATCTCCACCAATGCATGGGCCTCTTACTTCTAAATTCGATGGCAACGGCCCGGAAAATCAATCCAAAAATTAATAGGGTAAGGGGGATATAAAAAGCTGAAAAAAGAGTCGCATAGGCATAGGGAAAGCCGGCAAAAAGAGCCCCTACAACCACCACCAGCCACACTTCATTCCCATCCCAAACAGGACCGATGGCATTTAAAAAAACGCGTCTCTCCTCGTCTTTTTTCGAGAATAGATGAAGGACTCCTACTCCCAAATCAAAGCCGTCTAACATGGCATAGCAGCCCACAGCAGAAACAATTACAATATACCAAAAGATCGAGAACCCATATTGTACCATATTTTCCATGATGTGCTCCTATACCT
>JBAPRV010000089.1:0-9203 GCA_049281295.1 Chlamydiales bacterium | reverse complement strand
TCTCCTTTAAATTACGAACCGATCTATTTACAACAAGACCACCTCTCTTTCAACTTTCTAAAGATTTATAGGTTTTTTTCCAAAAAAAATAGAATGCCCTCTGCAGCCAGCCACTCTGGCATTTTTTGCGAAAAATGAGATTCTTAATGCATTAGCGGGCTTCTTATACTCTGTATCAAATCTCTAGAAAAAACCCAAACCGCTTATTTTAAATGGTGTAAAATAAACGCAATATTGTCCGCAATTTCTGATAGACGTTGCTTTGTCGATCTTCCTGCACCGTGCCCCGTATTAGTGGCAATGCGTATTAGAAAGGGATGCTGTGCTATCTCTTTTTGTGCGCTCTGAAGAGATGCAATGTATTTAAAACTGTGACAAGGAATAACTCGATCATCTCTATCAGATGTTGTCACAAGAATGGCGGGATAAATATGTTCACTGCGAATATTATGATAGGGCGAATAGGAGTATAGCATTTTAAACTCTTCTGGATTTTGCGGTGACCCATATTCACTTTCCCAAGCTTTTCCGATAGTAAATTGGTTAAAACGGAGCATATCCATCAAACCAGCATCTACTACTGCTACTCCAAAAAGTTCCGGCCGTTGATTGAGCACAGCTCCAACAAGCAAGCCACCATTAGATCCCCCTTTGATAGCTAATTTGTCGGGTTTGGTGTAATTTTCTTGAAAGAGATATTCTGCAGCAGAGATAAAATCATCAAACCCATTTTGCTTTTTTAGTTTCATGCCCTCCTGATGCCATATTTCACCATACTCTCCTCCGCCTCGAATATTTGCAACGCAGTAGATGCCTCCTCTCTCTAACCAACCAATCACAAATGTTGAAAAAGCGGGTTCCACAGATAAGCCAAAGCCTCCATATCCATATAAGATTGTTGGATTGTTTTTATCTAATTCAATCCCATTT
The DNA here is from genome assembly GCA_049281295.1 of Chlamydiales bacterium. Classification (GTDB taxonomy): domain Bacteria; phylum Chlamydiota; class Chlamydiia; order Chlamydiales; family JAAKFR01; genus JBAPRV01. Next base: position 8,273 of record JBAPRV010000089.1, on the reverse strand, counting down.
TTATATGAAATGAACATAGGAATTTTTGTCCCATCTTTACTCGTATAAAAAACTTGTTCTACTGTAAAATCATTCGGGTCAAACAACAACTTTGGTTCAAACAATGGCGTTGATAAACCTGTTTTGATATCATAACGATAAATAGTCGTTGGGGTTGTAAAACTTGTATAGGCAAAAAAAGTTTCTGAATCATTAATTTTCCCCTTAAAACCAGTAGCTGTTCCGATCCCCGGCAGTTCTATATCTTCAATAAAACATCCCTTAAGATCGAATGCTTTAATTTCTGTATGAACATCATGCATATAATTAGCAAAAAACCGATGACCGACAAGACTCACAATTCTTAAATTATCTTTACTCTCAGGAATAACTTCTTGCCATTGGGTTTTGTCAGGATTTGTAATATCTACGGAAATCAAACGACCATTTGGAGCACTGCTCGTAGTATGAAACCAAAACCTCGGTCCATCATTTCCAACAAAGCTATATGAGGCATCAAAATCTTTTAAAAGCTCTATGATGGGATTATCCGGCTGGCTCAGGTCCTGATAAAATACAGCATTTTCTTTCTGGCATCCATTATAAATATGAATCAGAAGATATTTATTATCTTCTGACACACACCCAAGAATAAGCCAGTCTTTATGATCTTTCCTTTCATAAATCAACCTATCATTGGATTGATCCGTCCCCAATTTATGGTAGTAAAGAGTGTGAAAAAGATTCGCCTCATGGAGCTCATCCCCACATTTTGGTTGAGGATAGCGACTATAATAAAATCCCTCTCCTTTTTTGTCCCATGAGATGGGAGAATACTTTACCCATTCAATGGTATCGTTTAAATCAAGGCCCGTCTCAACATTTCTGACTTTTATTGTTTGCCAGTCTGAACCTCCAATCGAGATAGAATAGGCTACGAACAGTCCATCATCAGTGACAGCTGTCTGGATTACTGAGTTTGACCCATCTTTTGACAACGCATTTGGATCAATAATAACCCTTGGTTTCCCTTCTAATGTTGCAGCGGTGTAAATGACGCTCTGATTTTGCAAACCATTGTTTTTACGAAAAAAATATCGATCTCCACTTAGAGAGGGTAATCCATACCTTTCATAATTTTGCAATTGAGTCAGTCGATTTAGAATAGCTTCTCTATCAGGTAGTTGGGATAAGAAAGATTCAGTGAGTATATTTTGCTCTCTGATCCATCGGTCAGTTATGGGCGATTTGTTATTTTCCAGTTCTCTGAATGGATCTTTTACCTTAATACCATGGTAAACATCTACCTGGTTGCTTTGTTTCAACTTTGGATAGTGTTTTAAATACTCTGCCTGTTTCCTTTTTTCCTGAATAACGATATAAAACAAAAAACAGGAGCCTAAAAGTATTGTTATAAATAGAGCATTAAGTTTCATTTTTAATCCATTGAGCGATTAATACACTGAATATAATTCAAATCATGTATACATGAGAAGATGTAGACAAAAGAAGAAATTTTTCAACACAACCCCAAAATCAATTAAAAAATCTGATTTTTGAGAAAGATTCAAATGGTGATTCGAAGGATTTTTGGCCCTCAGATTGGATTCCACATCCTAATCCTCCTGGCAGCGGCCCCTCTGGTCCAAGTGAGCCTGACCCAGCTTGAAGATTGTTTGGCAGACTCCTCATCTTCAAGAGCTTGTATATAAAAATGATTTTTACTTTTTTTCAGAAAAAGTATGGCAATATTTTTTAGGTTCTTGACTTGCACAAACTTAAAAATATGTTTTTAAGAAGGCTGATGTATATCCAGCAGATACTTATTCAAAAAATCAAGCCTGTAGGCTTCGTTTATTTATTGCCAAAAGGCCAAAAAGTCTAAATTCTCTTTAAGAAATGCGCTGCCCTGTTTTTTTTTATCCCAAAAAAATCCTATTTTTAGGAAAATTTGGGCATAAGTAAGTACATCCGAGAGATGGTCTCAAAGATACTTGCTAACAACACCTTATGAGGTCATTATGGCAAAAAGCAAACCTGGAAGCGGAAAGCCTCCAAAAAAGTAAGTCTTTAGTCAACTTGTCCCGACAATTTATTGTCGGGACGCCTCTCTTTGTTTTATTTCGTCTTATAGAAATTTCTAGATACTGTGATCTTAACCCTCTGTCATCTCAAGAGGAATCACTCGCTTTGTCTCCTCGTATTGATCTACTACGATTAGGCGAAAACCTCCCCCTTTTTTGGGAGGAGTAACCAGGTAATATTCGTAATCCGGATCAATAACTCCTTCGAGTTGATAAATGAAACGTCCCATCCCTTTTGGATCCGCAATACGAAGCTGTTTCATGCGTATAGCCGTGGGCTCAAAATACATTTGGGTACAGATGGTTATATCTCCAAATTGATTTAACCCGCATACGTTAGAGTCGAGCACTATAGTCGCATCGCCTCCTAGCTCCCCTTGGATCCGAATACGATGAATCCCCTCAATGGACGGGTACAGGTATGAAGATTGCAATGAAATCTCTGAAGTATTGGCAGCCAGATGCAGCGGGAAAAGAAATAAAAGTAATAGTAGAAAATTTCTAATATACATAACTATTTTCCTCTTTCTAATCGATTATAGTCGATTCAGTTAAAAATTTCACAAATTGGACGCAATATTTTTGCGAAAGGCAAAGCGCGGAGAACGAAACTGACTTGAATAAGTCAGTGAGGTCGAGCGCAAAGCCAATCGCGAAAAGACGCGGATTAATTTGTAAAATTTTCAACTGAATTGACTATAGGTTGAAAGTTGAAGGCCGGGAATTGCTCCCAAAGCCCGTTCTAAATTTTTATTTGGATTAACCCCTCTTCTCTCGTCAATATGGATCGTACCCAACTGCTTTCCATCCGCAAAAAAGGTGATATGTATAGGGGCAGACCCACGATTCACTTTAAATAAATTTTTGATTTTCAAAATATGACTTAGTCGAAGTTGATTCGCATCTATCTTTATAATCAATGGTTTAGATGGTGTCAAAGGTTTTTGTTTCACTTGAACACTATTTTGGATTTGTATTTTTGCTCTGTCATAAGCATGGTCGCATGCTTCAATAAGGGCATCATCCACTTTGGTTAGATCATCTAGCCAGCGGCAAGTGAGACGCAGCTTTTCTTCTCGTTTATCGACCTGAATCACAGCATATAAAAGTTGGTACTCTTTTAAAAGATCATTTTTCTTCTCATAAAGCTCGGACCAAACAGATAGTTCATAAGATTGTAGCCCATCACTAATGCGTAAGATCGCAAATTTTTTCTGGCTCCTTTGAGCAATCTTTACCTGAACTGTTTCAACAATAAAGGCCGCTCGAATCACTTCGTTATGCTCAAGCGAATCCACCTCATTAAGCGGACGACAAAAAAGCCTATCGAGAATGGAGCGAAAAGACTCCATAGGATGGCCTGTCAAAAAAAATCCTAATAACTCTTTTTCTCGCTTCAGTATCTCAATTTTTGGGGTGGCTTTTTTTACTTCCGGAGGTTTTTCAAACCGTTTTTCGCTCGTTTCGCCAATCAGTGAAAAGAGGGTTAAAACTCCTGAGGCCGCCTCTTTTTGATCTTTAGAAGCGGTCTCATACATCTCTTCGACACTTAACAGAAGCGCATCGCGAGGCCAACCTGTGCCATCAAAACAGCCCGCTTCGACTAAACATTCTATCGTTTTTTTACCCACTCGCTTGAGATCAATCCGTTCAAAAAAATCGTAAAAACTTGTAAAAGGGCCTCTTGCCTTTCTTTCTGCTAATATGGCGTCAACAACTCCCTGCCCAACGCCTTTAATCCCTGTCATGGCAAAGCGAATGCCGCTGTCTGTGGCTACGAATTCTGTGCCCGCTTCATTGACGTCGGGAGGTAGAATGGGGATATTCATCGCCTGGCACTCTCGAATGAATTTAGCCACTTTCTCCACATCATCCCGATCACAGGTCATTAATGCAGCCATCCACTCTTTTGGCCAGTTTGCTTTAAAATAAGCTGTGACATAAGTCAGATAGCCATAGCCTGCCGCATGAGATTTGTTAAAGCCATAAGCTGCAAATTTTTCCATTTTGTCAAAAATAGCCGTGGCAACCTCTTCGGAAATCCCGTTTTTTATCGCCCCGCTTCGAAATTTTTCTCGCTCCTGGATCATTTGATCCATGTCTTTTTTTCCCATGGCCCGTCTAAGCACATCCCCCTCGCCCAAGGAATAATTCGCTAGCTTCTGAGCTATCTGCATCACTTGTTCTTGGTAGACCATAATGCCGTAGGTCTCTTCGAGAATCGGCTCAAGCCAGGGGTGATCATATTCTATCGGCTCTCGTCCATGTTTTCGGTTAATGAAGGTGGGAATCATTTTCATCGGCCCCGGACGATAAAGAGCCCCTATAGCTATAATCTCTTCAAATTTGTCGGGCTGAAGCTGGCGGGCAAGCTCCTGCATCCCCCCTGATTCCATCTGGAAAACTCCGAGAGTCTTTCCCTGCTGAATAAGCTGAAAAGCGGCCGGGTCGTCATGGGGTAAAGTGACCCAATCGATTTTTTTTCCCGTATTTTCATAAATCCGGTCGATTGCAATTTGAATGCTCGTTAAAGTTTTAAGTCCTAAAAGGTCGATCTTAAGCATTCCAACCGCCTCAACGGGCTTCATAGAATACTGGGTGGCTGCCATCATCGAATCTTTGGGAAGGCAAACCGGAATGTGGTGGGTTAATGGATCCCCGCAAATAATAATTCCTGCTGCATGAATGCCGGTGTTTCGAATAGACCCTTCAATTCTTTTTCCAAGATCGATAATTCTCTTTGTATCCTCGTCGTTGAGATACATATTATGAAGATCAGGGTCGACTGCTAAGGCTTTTGTCAGCGTCATGTTGAGATCTTCAGGGATATATTTGGCAATCCGATTCACTTTCGACAGCGGGACAGAAAGGACACGCCCCACATCTTTGACCGTCATTTTTGCTTTCATCGTTCCAAAAGTGATGATCTGCGCCACGTTATCTTTTCCATACTTGTTGACCGTATAGTCAATCACTTCGCCACGACGAGCCATGCAAATATCGACGTCAATATCGGGATAAGAGAGTCTTTCCGGATTGATAAACCGCTCAAAGAACAAATGAAAACCTAGCGGTTCAATGTCCGTCACTTCGATAAGATAGAGGATGATAGACCCTGCTCCCGATCCTCGGGCCGGGCCTACGGGAATCCCCTGTTTTTTGGCCCAATTGATAAAATCCCATACAATCAGGAGATAATCTAACATTCCCTTGGAAGTGATAATTTGAATCTCGTGCTCCAAACGCGCCCGCACCACTTCCATGGGATCTTTTTCAGGGTATTTTTCAGCTACTTTTGTAAGTTGAGCTGAGCTATACCGGCGCGCTATGCCCTCTTCGCACAAGCGGCGCAGGTAGCCAGCCGTAGCCTCTTCTCGCTGTTCTTTAGTATACTGCTCTTCTCGAAGAGAGGGGGGGATGTAGACAGGGTAGTGCTTGGTGTCAAAATCAAGAGTGAGATGGCATTTATCCGCTACCTCAAGAGTATTAGAGATAGCTTCAGGGATGTCATGGAAAAGCTCTGCCATTTCGCCAGGCGATTTAAAATAGAGCTCCCGGCTCGCGTAAACACGCCGTTTTGGATTTGGTTGGCGGAAAGTGGGATTATCATACTCATCTTTTTCCCACAGCTCAACCGGCTCTCCCGATTGAATATTTAAAATGATTTCATGCGCCTGCCAATCTTCGGGCTCAATATAGTGCGTATCATTGGTTGCCACTAATTTGATGTTGAGCTTTTCACTCGCTGCGATAAGCTTTTGGTTCACCCTCTTTTGTTTCTCAATAAATTCGTGATAATGCTGCTGAAGCCAGGTTTCTGTTAATTGATCCACTTTTTCTTGAGACATGTCATGCCTTTGCAACTCAAGGTAGTAGTCATCCTGAAAAAGGTCTTGATACCACTGAATCGTATCATAGAAAACTTCTTCGCTCTCATAGAGCGCGCTGCGGGCTACATCGCTTGAAAGACAGGCTGAAAGACAAACCAATCCCTTTGCACACTGCTTTAAAAGCTCTTTGTCAATGCGCGGATGGTAATAAAACCCCTCCATATAGCCTAATGAAGAGAGGCGGCAGAGGTTATGGTAGCCCTCTTCATTTTTGGCTAGCAAGACAAGGTGATGCGCTGTTGCTATATTAGGACCTAACTTCTTCTTTTCAAATCGAGAAGTGGGCGCCACATAAACTTCGCAGCCAATGATAGGCCGAATCGATTGTGCCCGGCATGCTTTATAAAAATCGATGGCACCATATAAATTTCCGTGATCGGTCAAGGCTGCGGCCTCTATGCCATACTCCTTGGCTTTAGCTGCAATGGCCTCAACCGAACAGGTCGCATCTAAAATAGAATACTGAGAATGAAAATGAAGAGGAATCCACTTCTTCATTAAGAAATCGTAACAAGAAAGGCAATTTCTTACTACCTATAGCATCAAGAAGAGGGCTCTTCTTCCACGGCCAAGAGCTCTTCTCTTGCTTGGGGTTGAGCATTCCACATCGTTAAGAAAAGGAAAATCGTGATGATGCTACAGATACTTAAAGTAGCAAAAAAACCTGCCCACCCAAAATCCTGTGTCATTTTGCCAAGCGGAAAGCCGGCCATAGCGGCTCCGAAATAAGCAAACCATCCGGCAAAACCGCTCGCGGTTCCTGCCGCCTTTTTATGCGATAATTCTGCAGCGGCTAGCCCAATTAACATCTGGGGGCCAAAAAGAAAAAAACCTGTCACAAAAAGAGTCGCCCCGGCCATCCACATGCTTATTTGAGGCAATAGCCAAAGAAATAGAATCGAAACGAGCATTCCGACCGAAAACAAAGCGTTCATTGGCCCTCGTTTGCTGGCAAAGAGCTTGTCAGACAGCCAGCCGGCAACAAGCATTCCTAAAAGCCCCCCTATTTCAAATAAAGAGACGCAGGTGTTGGCTTTCATCATCGAGTAGCCGTTGCTCTCTATAAGATATAAGGCAGTCCAATCATTGATGGCCATACGGACTATGTAAACAAAAAAAGAGGCAATCGCCAGTGCCCACACCCATTTGTTAGTTAAAACATAATCAAAAAGAATTTCTTTTGTGGTCAGCTCTTTTTCACTTTTCTCGGTCTTGGGTTGGGAGGGGGGATAGTCAGAGCGATACTTCTCTATAGGAGGAAGGCCCAGCGATTGAGGGGTGTCCCGAAGACGATCAATCAAAAAAATTCCCATCAAAATACAGATGACTCCGGGCACAAACATGGCATACCGCCACCCAAAATGATCCGCACAGGCTCCTGCCACAATGGGGATCAAAAATCCGCCAACATTATGGGAGGTACTCCAGACACTCCACCATGTTCCTCTTTCAGATTTAGAATACCAATGGGTTAAAAGACGAGCACAAGGAGGCCATCCCCAACCTTGAAACCACCCGTTGAGACCCCAGAAAAGGGCAAAGAAAATCAAGTGGGATGAGAAACCAAAGAAAATATTTGTTATTCCGGTAATAATCAATCCTACTGCCATAAAATAGCGAGGGTTGGACTGATCGGACATCACCCCGCTTGCAAACTTGCTCAAGCCATAGGTAATGTATAAAATGCTCCCCAGAATACCCAATTGAGCTTTATCAAAGCCAAGATTGCTCATCAAAGCAGGCATCGCGAATGTAAAACTCTTGCGGGTGAAATAGAAAAAGATATAGCCCGTAAACATCGCATAGAAGATCCGAAAACGCCAGTAGCGATACTCTTTTTTGACAAGCGTCGGATCTTTGATCTCTTTGGTGTGCTCTGCCGGCTTAAATAAATTAAAGATGAAGCTCATCTCCCAAACCCTGACTCCGCAAACGTATGATTCTATGAAAATGTTTCTTAAATGTCAATCGTTTTTTGAAAATTAAAGATTAAAGTTGATTTAGAATAAACTATATGATAAAAAGCGCAACGAATTTAAAAGAAAAAAGAATGTTTTCTATGAGAGTTATTGCTCTAATGACTATGGTTAGCTTTTTAATAGGAGGAGAAAAACCGCGTGAATTCAAAAAAATTCCTAATGAGGAGGCCTCTCAAGAAATTATTGAACCTTTGCTTCCTCCTACGGGCTTTGACCGGTTATCTCCAAAATTTTTTTCAATATTTGACAGGTTCTTTTTTTGAGCGGCATATTGTATACTCACCCCGTAAAAAACGGGGATTTTTCGATTTAACCCCAAGATCTCTTGTAAGGAGTCACTA
>JBAPRV010000088.1:0-3392 GCA_049281295.1 Chlamydiales bacterium | reverse complement strand
CTCAATGGGCCTGCTCTCAAGCAACTTTACATTCCAACCACACCTGATGTGAAATTCAAAGCTCAAGCATGGATTGAAACATTCGGTTCCCGCTCTTCAAAGCAGGCAGGATCGTTATTCAACATGTCGCTTGGCCCTTTACAAAATGCTTTTGGAGCCACCCTAGGCAGATCTTACTATCTGGCACTCAGCGGATTTTTGTGCTTCCCCCTCCTTACCCTCTGGCTCTTCCTCGCCATTTTTCTGGGCAACAGCTTCAAACGAGCAGTAAGTACGAATACAACTATCTGCTAGTAAAATTATTTTTTTAAAACCAACTCTTGACTCTTACGTCACGTTATTCCTTATTATTCTATCATCCTTTAAAATCAAAGGGATATTAAAGGAGATTGATCAATGGCTTATACAGTAAAAAAGCTGGCAAAACTTTCTGGAGTGAGTGTACGAACTCTTCATTGGTATGACGAAGTAGGGCTGCTTAAGCCCGCCTATTACGGTTCCAATGGATACCGATACTATGAAGAAGAACAGCTCTTAGCCCTTCAACAAATTCTTTTTTTTAAAGAATTGGGTTTTGAACTGAAACAAATCCAGAATATTTTGGTAAGAGATGATTTCAGCAAGATTGTGGCGTTAAGCTCACATCGACAAGTTCTCCTCAAAAACAAAATAAGAATCCAAAAGCTTATTAAGACCATTGACAAAACAATTGAACATTTAAAAGGGAATAAAAAAATGAATGAAAAAGAAATTTATGATGGTTTTGATAAAGAAAAGCAAAAAGAATACGAGCGACAATTAATTGAGCGGTTTGGAGACTCAATCAAAAAACATTTCAGAGAATGCGAGGAAAACACAAAAAATTGGGACAAGTCTGACTGGGAAGCTTCCCATATAAAATTCGATGTAATTTGCAAAGAATTAACGCGATTGCTCGAAGTCCATGCTAGTCCAAAATCCAAAGAAGTGCAGGATCAAGTAGGCAAGCACTTTGAATGGATATCACAATTTTGGACACCCACAAAAGAGTCTTATACAGCTCATGGTCAGCTTATTATAGATTCTGAACTCTCTGAAGCATACAAAAAATATCACGAAGGTATGCCAGAATTTGTTGCAGAGGGTATTCGAGCTTTTTCTGAAAACAAGCTCTCTTAATCCTACAGGCAACCTGCCCAAGCAGGTTGCCGCTTTCACCAATTCCATTATTGAGTGGCAATTTTTTCTATGAATGTAAGATCATGGGAAACCGCTAAAATAGCTATCTGAGAACTCATCACTGCTCCCCAAGATTTTCTTGAATCTTGGAACAGATTCACCCTCTATTTCAACATTTTCCACGAACATACTTAAAGGTCTCATCCACACATCCCGATCTCCATAGAGAGCGCGGTAAATAACTACCTCTTCCAAAGTTTCACTATTGCGTCCAATCGAAATTAACTGGTATCGCCTCCCCTTATAATGTTCATACACTCCTCCCATTTCTAGGGATTTTGCAAGAGCTGATAGCGGTTTTAACTCTCCACACTCAGATGAACCTAGCGGATGATAATAACTACATTGCTCTTTCATTTTTTTGTCTTCCAGGCGCATAAACAGCTTTTAGATCTGCCTCTAGATTCCCTTTAAGTTGATGATGAGAGTACTCGTCGTAAACCTTACGAGCTTTTTGGACAGTAGCCATATCCTTTTCCGCGATCTCGCTTGTGAATGGATAAATCGAGAATAGCTCACCCGCCCCATTTCGATGACCCTTGACGCCTCTTGTAACAAACATTGTCAATTGATTATATTCGGCATGCTTTCGAATATAGTTCACAGCGTTAGAAAAAGTGTCGTGCCACTCGATTCCATAGTCAGTATCACCCTCAATAGAATTTGCATTTTCATTAAAGCATATGACACCATATATATACATTCTTAGTCTCCCGTTCTTTTAATTCTATTTCATTCTCGATGGAGAATATTGTGATGACTTGAAAAATTTTCAACAAAAAAGAAGGGACGATCTTGGACAAAGCAGTACGAGGAGTACGGCCTAGAGGAGAAAGGACAGAAGGACTTATGGATATTCTGAGTTATAGAATCTATTTCTATAGCTCATAATATGTAAATATATGAGCTATAGTGAAGATTTACCCCCCTCTTTTGCTTGATCTATAAATCATAATTTCTTACCATATGAGTTATAGATAGGGGTTCTATAGCTCATGGTATGGAATTGGCAGTTACCGGATTGGCCTCATTTTACTTACGATCCTTCTACTATTACCAAGCTTGAAAAGCAATTTTTTCAAGGAGCAGGGGGTGTTTTTGCGATCTTGAAGCACTTAGATGAGGAGCCAAGACATCGCTTTATCATAGAAATTCTCTCTACAGAAGGGATAAACAGCGCTGAAATTGAAGGGGAAAGACTTGAGCGTGAAAGCCTACAGTCTTCTATCCAGCGACATTTTGGTCTCAATGCCAAGGATAAAAAAATCTCTCCAAAAGAATATGGAATGAGCGAGCTTTTATGGAGTGTATACGATTCATTTGATCAGCCACTGACACATGAGATGTTATATGAGTGGCACAGATTACTGATGCAGAGTGACACTCGAATAACTGACATAGGAAATTACCGTACGCATCTCGACCCCATGCAGATTGTTTCAGGAAGGCTAGATCGACAGCAGGTTTATTTTGAAGCTCCCCCTTCTGTTACAGTGCATCAAGAAATGACGACTTTTATTCGATGGTTTAACGATTCAGAGAAAGGGGAATCTGCCTTAACAAGAGCCAGTGTTACACATATTTATTTTGAGAGTATCCATCCATTTGAAGATGGAAATGGACGTATCGGACGAGTCCTCGTAGAAAAGGCTCTCTCACAAAGTTTAAAGCATCCAACTCTTATTGCCATCTCTGAGGAGATTGGAAAGCGAAAAAAAGAATATTACACTGCTCTTGCAGCATGTAACCGAACCTTAGAGATTGGGCATTGGCTTCAATTTTTTTCTGAGATGATTGTAAAAGCTCAAGAAGCCTCATTAATTTTAATCGATTTTTTAATGGCCAAATTCAAACTAATGAGCTCGCTACAAGGGAAGATTAATGAAAGGCAAGAAAAGGTCTTATTACGTATGTTTGCAGAAGGACCAAAGGGATTTACAGGGGGTTTGAGCGCTGAAAATTATATTGCAATCACGAAAACTTCCAGAGCAACAGCAACACGTGATTTAGCAGATTTAGTGGACAAAAAAGTTTTAAATAAAATGGGGCATCTAAGACATACCCGCTATTACTTGAACTTCACTCTTTCATTTCCATTCACCTAAATTTGAACCTCCCTCGCCTAAAAGGCGAGGGATTCCTGATTCCTCGCTCCCAGCAACCTGGGCAGCTCC
>JBAPRV010000087.1:0-2914 GCA_049281295.1 Chlamydiales bacterium | reverse complement strand
GCATCAGCAAAAATTGACATAGGGAATGCTCATGATGATGTAAAGAAAGCTTATGCATTCATTATGGCACAGGAAAACCCTTTGGTTAAATTTGCACTTCTCAGAATGATGGTTATTAAAGGAATTAATTTAAATCCGGGAGAAGCAAGCAGAGCCTGTATGACAGCGATCGAGTCTTTAGAATCAGTAGAGGAGCAATACAGTCTCGTCCAAGATCTAAGAGAAATAGATCTAAAAAAGACATCCATTATTCCTGATGAGAAGATTGCAAAAGGTATTCGCAATAGCTTTCTCCGGTCTTTGATTTTCGCTTGGCTTGCTGAGGGACATGCAGCAGTCAATCCGGAAAAAGCAATGCAACTCATTAATTCTGTCCTTCCTGAGGTGTCTAACCAATATGAACCTGTGCAAAAGGCAGAGCTAGGCATAGCGGTAGCCAAGGCCCTATTAGAAATAGATCCATTAAAGGTAGAAATAGATGATCCATTAATGAAGGCACTTACTCATGTCAAAAGTACCAGCATAGATGATTATAATCCTCTGGACCGCGATGACGAAGATTTTCTCAAACCGGAAACAGCTAAGATTTTTCTCAGAATTGCCCGAGCAATGGTGAAGCAAGCAAAGACGAAAGAAGATCTAAATAAAGCAGCTAGAGTCTTTGCACAAGCTCGGGATATTTTAAAAAACGGAATCTCTGAAGCAGAAAACTCCATTCAGGATACTTTCTCTAGTTACTTCTATCTTCTTATGGATTTACTTCGCTTTTCTATTCCTGTTTTTGATGAAGCGCAACCTGCTGAGACTCCAAACTCGTAAGTTTAAGAGGTCGATTTAATTGAGAATTTCACAAATGGATCTGCCTCTTTTCGCAACTGGCTTTGCGCTCGATCTCGCTGATTTACAAAGTCAGCGTTGATAATCTCTCATCCGGTTTGTAAAGTTTTGAACTTGTTCTGCTATATCTCTTTTCTAATTTAATCAACTATAAGAAATTAAAAAGGTTGCAGTAAAATGATTGTAAGGATTTAATGAATTTTAACCAGTCAATCCTTTGGATAAAAAACTGGGTTATTCTAAGGAACAGCGAACTGATAAAATGAATAAATATGAGTAGTTTAATCAAAAATATATCCTCAGCAAATACGGAAGATATTTATCCACAGACCCAACATTCTGAAGCCAAAGTGTCTTATAGAAGTACAGGTGGAGGTAAAAGGGCAAGAGTGATGAATCATGGGGATAGCAAAATAGAAACATTGAATTTGATTTTTGATAATTTTTTAGCTGTATTGCCGCTAGTGACAGCATTTGCTACCGAAAAAGAATATTCTAGGATGTTGGCTGTATCTCGGAAGGTTAAAGAGCAGGTTTGCAATATACAAGCAGCGAATATTAGGTTGAAAGAAGTATGGAGATGTGAGTTACCTTTTATATTGTCTCCTAAAGATTATACTCAACTTATAAAACATAAAAAAGCCATCCATAAAATAGTTTATAATAAACTCCGTCGTTTCCTTGCACTTGATGCTCTTGATTTTATCGAGGTGCAAAAGAGATTCAATTCAGAAGAAGCTGCCCGAACTTTAAAATCATTGCTAGATGCAATAGAAACCGAGGATGATTTGGTCAAGCAATATAAGCTCATAGTCAAAATGGCCCAAGCAGCAGCAGGACTTGGTTTAACAGAAGAAGCTAAAAAGCTGTTACTTCAGATTCCCATCCCGGTAAGACAGGCTCAAATTACTTCAAGAAATATTACCGACTCCATAGAAAAAGCTCAAACGTGTTTAGAGTCAATCGAAAGAACATCCATTCTCCAATCTATTGATGTGAATGCGTTTATGAAAGGTTCCATTGGATACATTGATTTTTTCATAAAACGATGGAAAGCAGCTCCAGAAGAGGCTGACGGCGATATAATAGAGATGCGTAAGGCTATTGACAAAGCTGATAACTCCTTAAATAAAATTATCGGAGAGCTTCTTATTATTATAGCGTCTGCGTCGGCAAAAATTGACACAGGAAATACTCCTGATAATTTAAAAAAAGCGTGTGAAATCATTAGTGGGATTGAGGACCTCTGGGTTAAATTCGAATTTCTCAGAATAATGGTTATTAAAGGGTTTATTTTGAATCCAGAAGAAGTTATCAGGGTTTTCAAGGAAATATATGAGCGTTTTGAGTCAGAGGAGATGAAATTCGATCTCATCCATCGGCTAAGAGAGATAGATCTAAAAAAGACACTCACTATTCCTGATGAGATGATTGTGAGCAATGTTCAGAATCCTTTTCATCAAGCTATGATTCTCACTTGGATTGCTGGGGGATACGCAGCAGTCAGCCCGGAAAAATCGGAGAAAATCGTTAATGGTGTGCTTGAGGTTTTGGATCAATTTGAAGTTTTTCAGAAAGAGGAGATACGTTTAGCCTTTGCCAAGTCACTACTAGAAACAGATCCAAAAAAAGCATATGAAATTGTCCGGCATATCAACTTTGATGATCCTGGGCTGGAAAATGAACTTCGAGATTTTTTCAAAGAGGAAAAATCCGACACTCTTATCAAGAGTGCCAGGACAATGGTGAAACAAGCAAAGACGGAAGAAGATCTAAATCAAGCAGCTAAAGTCTTTAAAGAAGCGCAGGATCTTTTAACAGAATACCCCTCCGAAGAAAGTTCCTCTGACGATTTCAATCTTCTGTTGGATTTGCTTTACTTTTCTATCCCGGTGTTTGAATAGCGATCACTTACTGGGAGTTACAAGAGAAAAGTTCAAAATTTTTAATTTGAACCTCCCTCGCCTAAAAGGCGAGGGATTCCTGATTCCTCGCTCCCAGCAACCTGGGCAGCTCCACAGGCTTTAGACCGACATCCCGGCGGCCCTTAAGTTTAATGCTGCATTATGATCCCGAT
>JBAPRV010000086.1:0-34101 GCA_049281295.1 Chlamydiales bacterium | reverse complement strand
GAGGTAAGTTGTAGGCCGTTCAATGATAATTTTATTCTTTGGCTAGAAGAAAGCATGAATGTTTTGATTCTTCGTGCAGCTTCTTGACGATTTTCTTGCTCTCCCTGAGGAGCATTGTTTACCCACTGATTTAAGCCATTTTCGAATAGTCGTGATTGAAAGTAGCTCCAAACACCTGTTACGGCAGTTCCTGCTGCGTAGGCTAATATGCCTGCGGCTAGCTTAGTTATCAGAGAAGTTGTTTCTTCTCCGCTTTCATCCTGGTAGTTAACAGAATAATTATAAACCTGACTAATAATATTAGTAATATTCATTTTAATGTCCTTTTTAAAAATATAATTTAGATATTATTGTATGATTTGAGTATTAATTTATGATTAAGAAGATATATTAATTTTCTTAATTGATGTGTCTAATTTTTTAAATTTTTATTCTTTAGAATTTATTTATATTAAATGATGCCAAGAACAGGCCCCTATAACCTTCGATTTGGTGGGAGTTTAATTGGAAGCTCTTTTACACCCAAAGCATCGGCAAAGATAGCTCGAAGATTAGTTCTGCGTTACATTTCAATCATTTTCAAAAATATTTAAATAAAATTTTGTTAAATTTATGCTAATTAATTTTTTTTATTTATATATAGATATAATATAACTATATTATAAAGAGCTTCAGCACTATTTATTGAATAATGCAAGGGAAGGATGGGAGCAGAAGGCCCATGAACTCCAAAAAGAAGTATCTCTTTGAATATTTTTTAAAGTAAAATTCCCAATTAGTTCCACAAATAAGTAGCCAGATGAGTTTAGATCATGATATGTTGGCTTGGGCTAAAAATCATGATATCTCCTGATTTAAACCTGTGGCACATCAAATGAAACTCTATTCTTTTAGAAGAAGCCGACGAACGCTTCATACTGCTTTTAAACTTTTCAAAAAAAAAGGGAAGAAGTTATCTAAGACAAATCAGCAGCAATTTGAAGCTGATCTACGCGCTCTTGATAAGGCGCTTCTCAGTAAAAAGAGGGAAGAGGCTTCCACAAAAGCCAAAGAGGTCGAAGCTTTTGTTAAGACCCATTTTCCCAAAACGACCTGGGACTATTCGAGAGAAGTTATTTATGCGGTGATTTTTGCCATAGTGGTCGCTTTCTGTATTCGGCAATTTTGGTTTGAGCTCTATCAAGTCCCTACAGGATCGATGCGGCCCACAGTTGAAGAGCTTGATAGGATGGTCGTTTCAAAATCGACCTTCGGCCTGCATGTGCCTTTCGTAGATAAACAGCTCTTTTTTTCACCCGATTATATTTTGCGAGCAGGCAATATAGTTTTTACAGTGAAAGATATGGATATACCTGATCCGGATATGCTCTACTTCGGCATTATCCCGGGTAAAAAAAGGTTTATAAAACGATGTATGGCCAAGCCGGGAGATACGGTTTATTTTTACGGGGGGCGTATATACGGGATTGATAGAGAGGGCAATCCGGTTATGGAGCTGGCTGATGAAAAATGGCTGGAAAAGTATGGGATTGAGAAAATCGACCATGTTCCCTACATCTCGATGGATGGAAAGATGCAGCTAGCCTCTCTTTTATCGCAAAATGTCTGGGGTTCAGCCACTCTATTGCAAATGAATATTCCTGTCGGCAAGCTTCAGCTGCAGCCCAGTGGAAAGATTGAGGGTGTTTTTTTTAATGGAAAAAAATGGGTTAAGGATCGTCCCAATGCACTTAAAGTGCCTCACGATCAACCCAAAAGCTATAGCGATCTTTGGGGAATCGGCAATTATGCCATGGCCCGCCTGCTGACTGAAGAAGAGGTTGAACTTTTCTATAACGAGGTGCCGAAATCCGAAGAGGCTCTGCTTTACCTTGAGTTGAGACATACTCCCAACTTAACCTTCCCCAAGCCGGAGATTCGAAGGGATGAGTATGGCCGCTATCATCCAATGATCACCCCTTTTACGACCCTTGTTCCTTTGAACCGCTCCCATCTCGATGCTCTTCAAAAAGCTCTTTATACCTCTCGTTTTATCGTAGAGGATGGGCGAGCTTATCTCTATCAGGAGGGGAATGGACGAGGACAAAGACCCGAGTTTGATCCAACCTTTCCGGGTGTTTCAAACGGGTGTTATGAATTTTATTACGGCAAAGGCTATCGAGTTCATTTGAGTGGAGTTCGAACCAAGCTCTCTCCCGATGATCCTCTCTATGATTCAAGTCCGGAAAATATTCGAAAGCTATTTAACCTGGGCATTCGGTTCAATACCGTTTATAGCCCCTATGAGCTAAATCAAACTTATTATCCTGAAAGGTTTGCATATTATCGTGATGGGGATCTCTATGTCATGGGAGCTCCTATCCTGAAAAAAGAAGATCCCTCTTTGGCGCGTTTTGTAGAAAGCGAATTGAAAAAGCAGGAAAACTCTTCCAGTTTAGAGCCCTACATTGCATTTATTGATCCCGGGCCTCCTCTTAAAGAGGGGAAGCTTGATGTGGATTTTATTCGTTCTTTTGGGCTTAAGGTTCCGGAAGAGGGAACATTGGCTTTGGGCGATAATTTTGCTAGGAGTGCTGACAGCCGTGATTTTGGCTGGGTGCCTACGAACAATTTAAGAGGGGCGGCTTCATTTATCTTTTGGCCCCCCACTTCTCACTTGGGACCTCTTTCCGGCCCTCCCTATCCTTGGATCACTCTTCCTAACCTATTGGTTTGGTCTCTCGTCTTAATCATAGTGATCGTTTGCATTCTCTATATACGCAAGCGAAACCGCACTTCGCTTTTTTAAGGTTTTTAGTAATGGTGAAATTCGGGAGGATGGGGTACTTTAATGGCGCGTCTTCTGTCAACATTTTCAATCTCTTCAATACTCACACCAAGAGCTTTTAACTCCTGTGCAATAGGTTTTCTCATATTTAGATTTTCAGGTTCCAAATATTTTTGCTCTAAAATTTTAACTTTTGCTTCATCTTCTTCCGGAATATTTCCATGAAAAATAATAATGAATTCTTTGAAAAATCTAAATTCAATATGCTCAGAGTAATAAGGTTTAGCAGTTAGAGCGGTTGGTAAAAATAATAATACAAGAAATAGAGAAAGCTTTTTCATTATCCTCCTTAAACGTGTGAAAATTAATCTAGCATTTCAGATGCCAACACGGTGGTGCGCCTTTTTAGAATATCTCCACGGTTAATTCCTAAAAGGTCGTAGGAAACCGAATCACAGTCAGCTTAGGGGCGTGAATGAAGTTAAATAAAAGATTTTTCTTGAATTTCTTTGGCAATAGCTTTCGCAAAGGTGTTCACTTCTCTTTTCTTGGGCCCCTCTACCATGACACGACAGAGATTTTCTGTGCCTGAATAGCGAACCAATACCCGTCCCTGCTCTCCTAATGCACTTTGAATATCGCGAATCATAGCTTGTAGCGATTTGAGTTGATGAAGAGGAGTCTTTTGGCTTACGGGCACATTGATTAAAATTTGAGGAAATTTTTCAATCTTTGAAGTTAACTCAGAAAGGGTGGTTCCACTCTCTATCAGTGTGCGCAGTACTTGCAGTGCGGAGACGAGCCCATCTCCGGTAGTGTTGTGGTCAAGGAAGATAAGATGCCCGCTCTGCTCTCCCCCCAAGAAGGCGCCCTTTTTTAGCATCTCATGGATCACATAACGATCGCCTACTTTGGATTGAAATACCTCAATCCCTTGAGCTCTAAGATAATTAACTACTCCAATATTGGTCATAACAGTAGTGACCACCCGATTGTTTTTTAGACAATGCCGTTGTTTCAATGCTTGGGTGCAGATGGCTAAAATGATGTCTCCATCAAGGATCTGCCCTTTTTCGTCTACCATGATGATACGATCCCCATCTCCATCCAACGCAATGCCTAAATGAGCTTTGTGTTTGAGCACTCCTTTTTGAATGACAGAGGGGTAAAGAGAGCCGCATTGGTGATTGATGTTAATCCCGTCGGGTTCGTTGCCGGTCACTATCACTTCGGCATCGAGTTCCGAAAAGACAAGGGGCGCCACTCGATGCGCTGCTCCGTTAGCGCAATCAAGAAAAACTTTTAAGCCTTGTAAATTCTTCCCCTTTGGAAAGGTTGCTTTGACAAATTCGATATATCTCCCATCCGCATCGGCAATTCTTTTGTTTCTTCCTACTTCGTTATCTTTGGGGATATCTCCAAAATCATTAGCCTCTATCATTTTCTCTATCTCTTCTTCCATCCGATCGGGCAGTTTGAATCCATCCGGGTTGAAAATTTTAATCCCGTTGTCGGAATAGGGGTTATGTGAAGCTGAAATCACAATCCCTGCATCAGCTCGATAAGCGCGGGTGATAAAAGCAACGCCCGGTGTTGGGAGGGGGCCCACCATGAGGGTATCAACTCCCATGGAGCTCAAGCCGGCAATGAGCGCGTTTTCAAACATATAACAAGAGAGTCGGGTATCTTTACCGATGACAACCCTATGTTTCCCATTATGGCGGCGAAGCACTTTGGCAACGGCCTTTCCTAACGAGAGAGAAATTTCTACTGACATAGGATAGTGATTTGCCTTCCCCCGAATGCCGTCTGTTCCGAATAACTTCTTCATAAACTTCCCCTTCTCAGAGACCCTTGCATAACTTAGGAAATTTTCAAATCTAGCCGGAAAGAGCTCATTTTTCGGCATTTCCTAAATTATGCAGAGGTCTCTCTCATATTTTGCATCAGTTTAACAGAGAAAACGTGCATTTTTCCACTCTCTCTTGATTTTTATTGAAAAAAACTAAAATATTTTGAAAAAAAACTTAATGGAACTTTCTAATATCCCCGCGTCCGTTTATCGACTTCAGCTGAATGCCGATTTCCCACTCGAGAAAGCGATTAAAATCCTCCCTTACCTAAAAGATCTAGGAGTGGAAGGAATTTATTGCTCTCCCTACTTTGATGCCTATAGCTCTCATGGGTATGATGTGACCGATCCAAATCGTCTAAATCCGAAATTAGGTACCCAAGAGCTCTATATCGATTTCTGTGAAAATCTGAAACAGTTAGGGCTTAAACATATCATAGATGTGATCCCTAACCACATGGGTATTAAAGGGGGTAAAAATAGATGGTGGCAGGATGTGCTTGAAAATGGCCCTTATTCTGAATACGCCTCTTTTTTTGACATCAATTGGAGTCCCGAAAAGTGGGAATTGCAAGATAGAGTGCTCCTTCCTATTTTGGGGACTAATTATGGAAAAGCCTTAGAGAATCAGGAGATTAAGCTCTCTTTTTCCGAGGGGTGTTTTTCACTTTCATATGGAGATTTCCCTCTCCCTGTTGCATCCCACTCTTTAGCGATTATCTTAGAAGTGAATTCAGAGGCACTAAAGCAGCAGTTGGGAGAAACGCATAATGATTGGAAAGCGTATCAATACTTAATTGAACTCTATCGCTTTTTCCCCGTGGCTATCC
Organism: Chlamydiales bacterium; assembly: GCA_049281295.1. Classification (GTDB taxonomy): domain Bacteria; phylum Chlamydiota; class Chlamydiia; order Chlamydiales; family JAAKFR01; genus JBAPRV01. Next base: position 28,652 of record JBAPRV010000086.1, on the reverse strand, counting down.
AAGATCGCATGGCTAAAAAACAGGAGGGGAAAGAGAAGTTACAGAAGCTGGTGTCTCATTCAAGACGAGTCAAACACCATCTAAAAGAGGTGGTAGCTCTTTTCAACGGGAAGAAACGGGTAGCCGACTCTTTTGATCTTCTCGACAGACTCTTAGAAGCCCAGTATTATCGTCTCTCTTTTTGGAAGGTGGCTAATCATGAAATTAATTATCGACGATTTTTCAATATTCATGAATTAGTAGCCTTGCGAATTGAAGAAAAACAGGTGCTGGAGGCTCATCATCGATGGGTTTTTGAGTTAGCTCATTCGGGAACGATTCAAGGGATTCGGGTGGATCACCCCGATGGGCTTTACGATCCGGTCTGCTATTTCGAGGAGCTGCGTAGCCGTTTTTCTCTTTTTACCATTGTCGAAAAGATTCTTGATCGGAAAGAGACTCTCCCCTCTAACTGGAAAGTAGAGGGAACTGTCGGCTATGAGTATCTAAATATGCTCAATGGCCTTTTTATTCGGCAAGAGAGCGAAAAGGAATTTTCTGAGATTTATGAGGATTTTATTGAAGAAAGGCTCGATTTTGAGGAGGTTCTGCATGGCTCTAAAAAGCATTTTGCTGTTCATGAAATGGCAAGTGAGGTGGCGGTTTTAGGATTAAAGCTCGACAGACTTTCTGAACGTAATCCGCATTATAGAGATTTTACCCGAAATGATCTAACGAGAGCATTAGCAGAGATGATCGCTTTTTTCCCGGTCTATAGAACCTATATTGGACCAACAGGCAAAGCGAGCAGACGAGACCAGCGCTACATTTCGATTGCGATTAAAAAAGCTAAAGGGCAAGCCAAGGATTTGGATACCTCTATTTTTGATTTTTTTGAAAAATTACTTCTCATAAAGCTGAAAACGGGGAGGGAAGAAGAAGAGAGATATCGGGAGTTTATTCTCCGTTTTCAACAACTGACCGCTCCCATGATGGCTAAGGGGCTCGAAGATACTACTTTTTATATCTACAACCGCTTTATCTCTTTAAACGAAGTGGGAGGGGATCCCACTCATTTTGGCCGCTCGGTGAGCGATTTTCATCGATTTAATCGAGAGAAAAAAGAGAAATGGCCCTTTGGGCTCGTCTCTTCATCCACTCACGACACAAAACGGAGTGAAGATGTAAGGATGCGTCTGAATGTACTGAGCGAAATGCCTGATCGATGGCGGCTTGAGGTCAAAAAATGGTCAAGGGTCAATAGCAAGCATAAAAGAGAGGGCCCCTCTGCCAACACAGAATATTTTATTTATCAGACTTTAGTAGGAGTTTGGCCAACGCATCCCCTGAAAAAAAATGAATGGGAGCTCTTTGTAGATCGATTGTGGGATATTTTACTCAAATCAATGCGTGAGGCAAAGCAAGAGACAAGTTGGATCTCCCCGGACATCCACTATGAATCTGCAGTTCGTTATTTTCTTTACGAGATCCTCTCTTCCGATAAAGAGAACTACTTTTTAAAGCTATTTCTTCCCTTTCATAAAGAGGTCGACCGGCTAGGGATGTTTAATAGTCTTTCCGCCACGGCTCTTAAAATTGCATCTTGCGGGGTAGTGGATATTTACCAAGGAGATGAATTATTTAATTATAGGCTCGTTGATCCCGATAATCGAAAAGAGATTGATTTTAGCCTTAGAAAAAAAATGCTCACATGGGTAAAGCAGGCAAATCCTCGCACTTTGCTCAAAACGGCTGATTCTAGCAAAGTGAAGTTCTATATACATTGGAAAGCCCTTCAATTTCGAAAAAACCACAAACAACTTTTCTTGGAGGGGGAATACCTTCCTCTTCGTACCCGAGGGCAATGCAAGGATCATGTGATTGCTTTTACGCGTCACTTAAAAGATCAAGTGATGATTGTGATTGTGGGGCGTTTTTTTGCTCAATTGATTCCCCAAAGGTGGGAACTTCCTTTAGGTCAGTATAGCTGGGGAAACACAGAGGTTATCATTCCCAATGATCGGTTAAAGAAAGAGTGGGTGGATCTTTTTACAGAAAAAAAAATAAAATTTAAACAGCACGCTCAATATGCTACTCTTTGTATTGCAGAAGTGTTTCAATATTTACCCATTAGTTACCTGATATAAGTTTATGTTTTTACGCTCACAAAGTTGGAAAACTCATCTCGATTTAGGAGCTAATATCCAACAAGATGGGAGCACTTCTTTTAAAGTGTGGGCCCCGTTTCATCTCTCTCTTGCCGTTGAAATAGAAAAAAAAGGGATTTTCCCTCTTCTCAAACAGCCAGAAGGTTATTTTTCCCTGACAGTAGAAGAGGTAGGGACGCAAGATTGCTATTTTTATGTGATGGAAAATGGCCTCAATCGCCCTGATCCGGTCTCAAGATCGCTTCCTAAGGGAGTGCATGGGCCGACTCAAATCATTGATCCATATAGCTATGAGTGGCAAGATGGGGATTGGAAGGGAATTGATTTAAGAGATTGCATTTTCTATGAACTGCATGTGGGAACTTTTACATCCGAAGGCACATTTGAGGCAATTATTGAGAAATTAGATTATCTAATTGATTTAGGGGTCAATTGCATTGAGATAATGCCTGTTGCCCAATTTCCAGGTCGATGGAATTGGGGCTATGACGGTGCTTCGCTGTACGCTCCTTTTAGTGGGTATGGGGGGGCTGAGGGATTGAAGCAACTTGTCGATGCTTCTCATCAAAAAGGGATAGCTGTCTGTCTGGATGTAGTCTACAACCATTTAGGCCCTGAAGGAAATTATTTAGGTGAATTCGGCCCTTATTTTAGTGAAATCTATCATACCCCATGGGGTAAAGCTTTCAACTATGATGGGGCTTACTCGGATTCGGTGAGAGATTTTGTCATTAAAAATGCCCTTTATTGGATCGTAGAGTATCACATAGATGCACTTCGTCTCGATGCGCTGCATGGTATTTATGATTTCAGCGCTTCTCCCATGCTGCCTGAGCTTGTTGTAGAGGTAAAAAAAATCTCAGAAGCATTGGGAAAAAAGATTCATATATTGGCAGAAACAGGTCTTAATGATTCTCGTGTTGTCCGTCCAAAAGAGGAAGGGGGATGGGAAATGTCTGCACTTTGGAATGATGATTTTCACCATGCAGCCCATGTATCGCTAACTAACGAAAGGGGTACTTATTATCAAGATTTTGAAGGGTTGAGTGATTTAGCTAAGGCATTGAAGCGGGCGTTTATTTATGATGGCGAGTATTCTGTTTTTAGAAAAAAGAGACACGGGAATTCAGCCGTAGGGTTATCGTTTGAGAAATTTATAGTTTTTATTCAAAACCACGATCAGATCGGAAATAGGCCTTTGGGTGAGCGTCTTTCTGTTTTAGTGGGGCGGGAACGATTAAAATTGGCAGCGCTTCTTCTGTTGATGACTCCCTCTCCTCCTCTCCTTTTTATGGGAGAGGAGTATGGAGAGCGGGCTCCTTTTGAATATTTTGTCGATTACGAAGAGGAGCAGTTGATGCGATCGATTTATGAGGGTCGAAAGAAAGAATTCCATAAAGAAGATATGCCTTTTCCGGGGAAAGAGTCATTTGACAACTCTTTGTTAACGTGGGATATGGATCGGGAGTTATTTTCTCTTTATCGCGACCTCATAGCTTTTCGGAAACAAAATCTTCCCAAAAAAGGGATAACGGGAGAGGACGTGCAGGTTTATTACTCCCCTGAAGAGGAGTGGTTAGCGTGGGAATACCAGGCGGAGAGTGGAAAATGGATAGGCGTTATTTGCTATTTGGGCAAGGAGAAGGATTTTATCAGATTGAAGCTTCCTTTTAAGCATCTCTCTCAGGGGAAGGTTCTTTTGTCGACTCAGAAAATCGCAAGTTTAGGAGGGGAGGGGGAACTTACTATTTCTTCAGACTGCGCGGTTGTAGTTGGGTAGCCTTGGAAGAGTTATGTTAGGGTTGAGGGTCTAGAGTTAGGTAGATTTGCGCTTTTTCCATAATTTATTAAACTGACACGAGAAAATCTTTAGCCTTGTGCTAGCCGCAAGGTAGGAGTGCTTGGATGTTGCACTTCCGGATGTTTCAGCGCAAAAGCTAGAAGCAAGCATACAGCCTTGTGCTGTTGGCAGTTGACGCATTAGGTTTCCACGCTCCACTTTGCTTCGCAAGTGAAAGAATAGGCTTGTCGGGGGCTTTCGCCCCCCGCACCCCCACTTTGGGGCTGCTTCTGACTTTGGTCAACGCCTATTCGGCGCCCTTATGGGTCGCTTCGCACTCGCTCGCCGTGCGAAGCACTGCTCTTCGCTCGCTTGAAGCGATTGCCCTTTGCCATAAGCAGCCAAGGCGGCCGATTTGCTGCGCAATCGGCAAAAGAAAAAATTCTGCATCTGTAATCCTGCTCTTTCAAGGGCTGGCTGCAGGCCTAAGAGGGTATTGATTGCGTATACGGAAGAAATTTTAGAAATTGAGGCTATCTACAAAAGTGACTCCTTCCTTACAATAACACTAGAAAAATTCTGCTCCCCGTAATTTTTTATGCTCCTATTACTTATTCTATTAGGCTTGGCTACTCTGTCAATTGTCCGCTTCTCACTTAAATGCGGCATCTCCCCGATGCCCTCTTCCCGTAAAGCAAGAAAGGCTATCTGTTCTCTCATCCCTTCTCCGTCAGGCCCTGTTTATGAACTCGGGTCGGGGTGGGGATCGATCGCTTTTGCTCTAGCTCGGCTTGGAGGTAATCGGAAAATTCATGCCTACGAAATTTCTCCCGTCCCCTTTTTCTTTTCAAAAGGATGGTTGAAAATCTCTAGGCTGAAAGATCTTATGATTCGAAAAGACGATTTTTTTAATGTTTCTCTCGATCAAGCTGAAGGGGTCGTTTGCTATCTCTATCCGGGAGCTATGGAGAGGCTGAAAGAGAAGTTTGAGCAAGAGCTCCGTCCGGGAACTTTCGTGATTTCAAATAGCTTCGCTGTCCCCGGTTGGAAAGCGGATAAAATAGTTGAAGTGGATGATATGTGGCGCTCAAGAATCTTTTTCTATCAAAGGGGGAGTTCTGACAAAAAGAGCAATCACTAAACCGGCCAAAAACCATCCAATGAGAAAGTCAAGCATTTCGACGCCTACATAACCTATCGAAAAACCCCACCAGTTCCATTTGGGAAGCTCCCCTAAAACTCCAAGTGTTAGGCCTATCACCGTGATAAATAAAACTTTGCGTAAATAACCGAGTCCACTAGTTTGTAAAAGAAGGAAAGTCACTAAAAATGCTCCTATGATTTGGATAATCAATGCAGATACATAGGGAGCTATAGAATCCACGTCAAACCCGTAGCGCTGAACCGAGGCAAACATGACAGGCCCTTTTTTCATCAGTGCCGTTCGCTCTTCATCAGTGATCTTCTTTTCATAGAGATTGGGGAGTATGTAGACGCCGTCGCTTTCTGTGTTATCTAAGATAGTTTGAGCTACAATCTCTTCATTTTTAAATGTTCGCATAACTGTGCAATGCCATGGCAAAACCATCCATGAGATCATCATCCATATGAAAAGGATAATCCCGCCTAATAATGCCCCTTTAGTTAGCGCTCTTCCCATGTGTTTCCTTCGCAACTATTTTAGAATAACCCAATTCATCCTATCTTTTTAAGAGAGGCATCGATTTGAGCCATTGTGTTCTCCTTTGAAAGAGATCCGTCAATTAAGATAAGCTTCTCTTGTACTCGATAATATTCCTTGAGCGGTTCTGTTTGTTCATGAAAAACTTGAAGTCGATCGCGTACGACCGCTTCGCTATCGTCTGCTCGTTGGATCAAATGCCCTCCACACCTGTCACAGATCTTGTCCTGCTTGGGAGGATGTGCTTTCTTGTGATAGGGAGCTTGGCAAACTTCGCAAATCAAGCGGCCGGTAAGCCGGTCTACAACTTCTTCGTCCGGCACTTCCAGACTGAGGACTATAGTTTGCGATTTTGCTGCTGAAAGCTTTTCATCCAATGCTATCGCTTGAGGGATAGTGCGGGGAAATCCATCAAGAATGTACCCTTTTTTGCAATCTTTTTGGTCAACACGCTTGAAAAGCATCGATAAAACAAGCGGGTCGGGAACGAGCTCTCCTTTTTCCATATAAGCTCTTGCCTGCTTTCCCAAGTCCGTATTCTTCTTTAGATTCTCTCGGAACAGGTCTCCCGTAGAGATTCTTGGAAGCTTTAATTGGTCGCTCAAGTGAATGGCTTGGGTTCCTTTCCCAGCTCCAGGAGCTCCAAGCATGATCAAAACAGTGGGGTCAGTGGAAGGATTTCTCATAATAACAATAGAAACGATAAGCAGGCAGACAAAGGCAAAAAAAATCCAAAATTTCATCTATAACCTCTCTAAATATAACATAAAGAAAGTTAATATATCACGATAATGAATTTTTTTCACTTTAAATCGGTACTACCTCTGTATTAGCCCTCTCCGCTTTTGCTTTAGTCCTCCTCTTCCACCCTCTTGCGTTGCGTAAAGCTAAGGAACAGAAAAAGGGTTATTAGAAAAAAAAAGAAAGCTGACGCCATTGGGACTGTGAATGGGCTAAAACCTATATAGATTTTATCAGAGCAGCTCTTCTCCCCGCTACAGATATTGATGAGGTTCAATTGGGGAAGTTCTTGCAAAATAATCTGATAGAGAGAGAGGAGCAAACCCAATATGACCTGTGGCAGGACATAGCGCGCAATCCCAAAAAAATTTCGATAGGTTGCTATCCCTAGAATAATGACAAGCGGAAAGAGGGCAATTCTTTGATACCAACAAAGAAGACAGGGCTCAAAGTGTCTAAAATTACTGTAATAGAGACTCCCTAAACTCTGTATACAAGATAAAAGCCAGGCAAAATAAAGACTGTATTTACGAATCCACATCATCTACCTCTTGAGACCTCTGCATAACTTAGGAAACGCCGCTAAATAATTCTTTCCGGCTACCTTTGAAAGTTTCCATTTTTCCCTTATCTCATTGATAATGTGAAAAATGGAAATTTTTAAATCTAGCCGGAAAGAACTCATTTTTCGACATTTCCTAAGTTATGCAGAGGTCTCCTCTTGATTTTCCATTGCCTGGTTGATTAAGAAGCTAATCTCTTCAAAGGAGAGGTATTTTGGCTCTTCTCCATTCACGAAGATAGTCGGGGTGGCTATAACTCCTCCCATTAGTTTCCGACCGTATGCTGTGTTTTGTTCAATTCGATTTCGATAGGTATTGTCATTAATGCATTTTTTTAAAAAATCGGTCCGAATATTGCCAAGAGCCTCTTTAGCAAAAAGGGTCAGGGATTCAGTGGTTATTTCTTGATTTTGATGTTCAATGAGATAGTCCAGGTATTTAATAAAAGATTGACTGTCGGCTTCGCCGGAATTTCTATGATAGACACACATCAAAGCCACTGCTGCCGGCATAGAGTGTGGGAGAAATGAAACCGGAATAACCGTGTAGCTGACTTTATCGGTGTCTATGAACTCTGCTTTAATCTTGGGATAGATTTTTCGATTGAATTCTTTACAGTTAATGCATCTAGGTTCTTCGAAAACAACAACTTGTACTTTGGCTTCTCTAGAACCGAGTGTGGGTTGCCCTTCAATATTGAGAAGGAAAGAGTCATGAGGTTGGTTTTGACAAATATAAATGACAATCGCTGAGAGGAAAATTAAAACACCGATAGTGATCCAGACCAAAAGACGGGGGGGCTTGATCTCATTCGCCATCATTCATCCTTATAAGAATGATTATATGTCATTCTAGGATTCAGGAGAAGAGATTTGCCGGCGGCGCCGTCTCTTTTTTTGTTTGCGAATTTTTAAAAGGGATTGTTCTTTAGGGCTTTTCTTTCCTAAGAGTTTCTTTTCAAGCCTCTCGCAGAGCTCTCGTCTAGCTAAAAAGCGATTGAGTTCGCGGGACCGTTCACGGCCGCATTTGACCTCTATACCTGTAGGAAGGTGTCTGAGGTAGACGCATGTAGCCGTTTTATTGACCTTTTGGCCTCCGCGGCCTGAACTGAGAATAAACTTTTCGACCAGCTGTTCATCGCGAATGCCGAGTTGCTTCATCCGCTGGTTAAGATCTTCAAGTTTTTGCTTGGAAATCGGGCTCATTTAAAAAGGATTTATGCATACTATCGTAGTTTTTCGCAATAAACCCGGAATGGCCGCTCTGTTTTTGAAGGGCAAAATGCTCTTCAAAACTTGGAGCGATGTTCCATCTAGCATCTTGGGGGAAGACATTTTGTTGAATCCCGCTATTGAGCAAAGTTACCGTGTGCAGGGCATTGTTATGCTCTATCCGTTCGATCGCTTCTACATAATCCCATTTTGAAATTTTTCTTTCTCGAGCAAGACGGCCGTAATAGTCAAAGTGCTTGGTGGATAGAGCGTTGTGCAACTCAAATAAAATCGAACGTACGTTAATTCCATCTGTTCTTGGTTTGGATGTGTTTAAGACAATGGTTCGATTGGATGGATCCCAAAGGGCATTGGTGCCCCGTTTTCCCAAATTAGCTACATGGATGTGAACCCCGCCCTCTTTTTCAACTTGAGTGATAATTTTTCGGCTCTCTTCAAACTGATAAATAAGATGGACAGCTCGTGTCAAAGGAGGGGAATAGGTAGCTTGACGAGCAAATACGGAACTGCTCAAAAAAAGCAGGGAAATTAAAAATAAATGTTTCATGATTATGGCCTATTAAAAACTTAATAAAGCCATAATATCTTATTTATGAGCGACTTGCAATAGTTTTTTCGCTTCTGAAACCACGTTCTCCACGGTGAAGCCGAATTTTTTCAAAAGTTCTTTAAGGGGAGCGGAAGCTCCAAAACTGGTCATGCCGATAGAAGCTCCTTTGAGTCCTACATAGCGCTCCCATCCAAAGGTAGAGAGTTGCTCGACTGAAAGGCGGGCTGTCACATCGGGGGGAATGACGGTGTTTCTATACGCTTCATCCTGTTTTTCAAAAATTTCCCATGAGGGCATACTGACAACCCTGCTTTTTATACCCTCTTTGATGAGTTTCTCATGCGCTTCGATGCATAAAGAGACTTCACTTCCAGAAGAGAGCAGCAGAAGCTCGGGTTTGCCCGAACAATCTGCAATCGTGTAGGCTCCTTTGTGCAGCCCCTTGGCAGATCCATATTTTGTCCTATCGAGGGTAGGAAGTTTTTGGCGACTCAGGATAAAGACAATCGGTTCATGGCTGGTCGGAATGGTGTAGCGCCACGCTTCTAGCACCTCGTTTGCATCACAAGGACGGATGGTAATGAGTCCCGGAATAGCCCTGAAAGAGGGGAGATGTTCGACGGGTTGGTGGGTGGGACCATCCTCTCCAACTCCAATGGAATCATGAGTAAAGATGTAAATGACGGGGATTTCCATAATTGCGCTTAGTCTCAGGGTGGGGCGCATATAATCGCTAAAAATTAAAAAACCGGCTCCAAAAGGGCGAATTTTCGAAAGAGAGAGCCCGTTTAAAATAGAGCCCATGGCATGTTCCCGAATACCAAAGTGAAAATTACGGCCATGATAAGAGCCCGCTTCAAAATCTGCTGCGGTATCGAAATTAAGGTGCGTTTTTGTTGAGGGGGCCAAATCGGCCGCCCCGCCCATCAGCCACGGTAGGTTTTTGGCAATGCTATTTAATACTTTTCCCGACGAATCTCGGGTGGCAAGACCGGTGGGATCTGCAGGAAATTCCGAAAGATCTTTATCCCATCCTTCAGGGAGTTGTCGATGCTGCATTTTGTAGAGATGATCAGCGAGCTCAGGGTAGTGCTCTTTGTAGCGGTCAAAAAGAGTGATCCACGCTTCTCGAAGGGTGTGTCCTCTTTTTCTGATCCCTTCCTTAAAACAGGTAAACACTTCGTCGGGAATCAAAAATTTTGCATCTTCCGGCCATCCATAATTGCGTTTGGTTAGTTTGATCTCCTCTTCTCCTAAAGGCTCTCCATGAGCTGCCCGTGTATCTTGTTTGTGGGGGGAGCCCCAAGCGATATGACTGTCAACGATGATGAAAGTGGGGCGGTCATTGGTTTTAAGAAAGGTATTCAAGGCGCGATTTAACATATGCAGGTCGTTTGCATCTCCGACTCGCAGCACATTCCAGCCATAACCCATAAAGCGGGCGGAGATATCCTCTGTAAAAGCTAAATCGGTACTTCCCTCAATGGTTATGTGATTATTGTCGTAGATCCAGCATAGGTTTGAAAGTTTTAAATGGCCAGCTAGTGAGGCTGATTCGGAAGAGACGCCTTCCATCATATCCCCATCCCCGCAAAGAACATAGACGTTATAGTCTATCATTTCAAATCCCGGGCGGTTGAAATAGGTACTCATCCAGCGGCTTGCAATCGCCATCCCTACGCTGTTGGAAACTCCCTGTCCTAAAGGACCGGTGGTTGTTTCTATCCCTGAAGTCCAGCGGTATTCGGGATGACCCGGACATTTGCTGTCGAGCTGGCGGAAGTGTTTGATGTCTTCTAAGGTGACTGACAAGTTTCCGAGCGTCTCATACTTTTCGTTAACCGCTTTAACCTGGCTTAAATGAAGCAGTGAAAAAAGAAGCATAGAAGCATGCCCGTTAGACAACACAAATCGATCCCTATTAGGCCAAATAGGATCTTCCGGATCAAAACGTAAAAAATGTTGCCAAATACAATAAGCGACAGGAGCTAAGGCCATCGGTGTTCCCGGGTGGCCTGATTGAGCCGCCTGCACCGCATCCATTGCAAGGGTTCGAATTGTATTGATTGATAACTCTTCTAACTTAAAATCTGCCTCCTCTTTGGAGGTATCTTTTAATTCACTCATTTGCCACCTTCATCATTTTTTTTAATCCTTTGATCCATAGCCCAAGATTAATGCTGCAATAGCAATAAGGACATGAAACCAAGTATTTGCACTACTACTTGCGAAAACGCCTAAAATATTTTTCTCTTCATAAATAAACCCGAGAATAGCTAACAAGGCATAAACAATGCCTATGATCTGAAAATAGAGTCGAGCGGCAAAGCGGCTCCAAAAGCCAAGCACAAAAGCAGCTGCCCCGGATGCGAGATGCAGAGTGTTTAACCAAACATTGAAATGAAAATAATCGGCCCCATAATTCGTAGTAAATCCCAGTATCCCAACGACTAGAAAAATAATCCCATAAATAAACGCAAACGTTCGCATAGAAGCTAATCTTATCTAAATGCAAAAAAAAAACTATATATTTTTTTCTGACTCATAGATATGGTAAGGCATAGGTAGGTAGGTTTTGTATGATTGAAATGAGCCGAGAGCAGCGTAGGGCGATTCATGTAGCCTTTCATGAAAAAACGATTTGGACCCGTTTTGGAACCGTGGTTCTGGGTATTTGGCTTCTCACTTCTCCGGAGACTTTCGGTTACATCCACGAACCGCTTCGTTATAGCGATTGGATTTCAGGAGCTCTTCTGGTTATCTTCGGATTTTTGTCGATGTCATTTCATTGTCGAGGATGGATATGGGGAGCCTGTGCAGTAGGCATTTGGCTGCAGTTTGCCCCCTTAGCTTTTTGGGCAAATGAACCGGTTATCTATGTCAATGACACTATAATAGGGGTGCTTGCCATTGCCTTTTGTGTCTTGATTCCATTAAGACCTAAAGAGCTGGAGCTAGGTCCGCAAATTCCGCATGGGTGGACTTATAATCCTTCCTCATGGCAGCAACGTATACCTGTCACTTTTTTTGCTATAGTGGGTTGGTTTATTGCTCGTTATCTCGCTTCATATCAATTACACTACATTAATTACGTCTGGGATCCCTTCTTTGGAAGGGGAACCGAAAAGGTGATTACCTCCATGATTTCTAAAGATTTTCCAGTCCCCGATGCAGGGTTGGGAGCCATGGCTTACTCTCTTGAGGCTCTCATGGGAGTGAAAGGGGGAGTGCGGCGCTGGCATACGATGCCATGGATTGTGGTTATCTTTGGTATTTTGGTTGTCCCCCTTGGATTTACGAGCATTATTTTGGTGATGCTCCAACCCATAGCGGTGGGCGCCTGGTGTGGACTATGTTTGATTATTGCAACCTGTATGCTGATCATGCTTGCCTTAACAGTGGATGAAGTAGTAGCTGTCTGCCAATACTTGCATCAACTCAGAATGGAAAAAAAGCCTTTCTGGCGCACTTTCTGGATGGGCTCCGAATATTCTGAAGAGATTGCTGATACACGCACCCCTTCGTTTCATACTAATGTTTGGAAAATCGTCAAATCGATGGTGTGGGGAGTGACAATCCCCTGGAATCTTTTTATCACCGCTTTGATTGGAGTATGGCTTTTGTTTGCCAATGATCTGCTTGGATTTAAAGGCATTTTAGGCAATAACACCGATGTTTGCGGAGCTTTGATTGTCGTGTTTTCTATTATTTCATGGGCTGAAGTGATTCGAGCTTTACGTTTTATGAATATTTTAGTCGCTTGTTGGCTAGCTATAGCCTCCTGGGTGCTACCGGGGAGCACAACCCTTCTCATTTGGCACAGTGTAGTTGTGGCCGCCATTGTGATCATCCTTTCAATATTTCGAGGGAGAGTAAAAGAGAAATATGGAACTTGGGATAAGTGTATTTTCTAGTTTAAAAAACGGATGCTTAGAACTTATAGTGGTATAGATTGAAAATTTTACAAATCAATCCGATCCTTTTCGACAGAAATTTCGCCCTCGATCTCGCTGACTTAACTTAAGTCAGCTTCGCTCTCCGGGCTTTATTTCTGACGAAAATCTCTCGTTCGATTTGTAAAATTTTCAATCTATACCACTATAGCATATTATAAGAATTCAATAACTTGCAGTTAATTAATTTGCCCTAAAAGATTTCAAGAAAAATTTAGGGTAGTAATCTGCTTGCCTTAAAGTATTTTTAGATTTAGCTTTTTTAAGAAATTATTAATGAAAATTTAAGGAGGCACACTGTGAGCGCTATTGGAGCAAAACTTTTTCGACTTTTCTTTCCAGATAACCCTTCTTCGGAAAGGAGAGAGCATCGGGACAAGGGGATTACCGATTTGGCGCTAAGTTGTCTTGGGTTTGCAGCAGGTGCGCCTTGTATTGACCCTCGTGCAGGTGCGGCGGGGATAGTCGTAGGAGCGGCCTTGATCAACAGATGCTGTGTTCCACGCACTCCGAATGCATCCATTAATCAGTCGGGTTTTTATGAAACCCCCTTTTCTATTGATGATGCGAGAATCCCCCCATTTAGTGAGGGTCATTTAGATAGAACTCTATATAGAGAGGGTGATGTTACAGAACCAGTGAAAGCTGATTGTATAGCCCTCTGTCAGTGGTATCAAGAGGCTTATCCTGAAAATCAGCAAGGATATGATAATCTGCGGGCAATAATTGACAAAGCTTATCATGACGATGATAGAGATCTAACACATCGACGCCTTATGCATATTGTACGTCATTTTAATCATATGGAAAGCGCTTCTATGGCCTTTCGTCAAAGAGCATGTTTTCTTGCAGCTCGCCAAAGATCAAGTTTTCTTGGAGCTATTGCATCTGCTACTGACTATCCAACAGCATGTAGGATGATAAAGGAGAAGTATGACGAGGTTATCTGTGTAGATCCTGAGAAACGGATTTTGCAGCTACTCCTATTGATGAAAGAACGTATTATTGTTGATTATTGTCAAAATAAGAGAGGTCGTCCGGACCTGATACCCTTCTTCAAATCACGACTAAGCGAAAAGTTAGGACTTGATGTGGGAGCTGCAAAGCTAGAAGGCGTGAATATCAATCCAGAATTTTTGAATGAAGCTGTACAATACTTTTTGGAAACGTACACTGAATCATTTGTGGTAAACGAGTTGACTCGGATAATTAATGAAGAAATCCAAACCAATGAGGGTTTATGCAGGGCTATTGATAGTTATTTGTCTGATAATTTTAAAGAGCACCGCTATAACAATTATCCAGCTAGATGGCTAACAGAAAATGAATATGGAACTTTTCATACTGTAGAAGAGATCAGTCGAAATCCAGGTTATCTACAACAAAACGAGCAGCATCTTCGAGATTCAGGATATGAAAATGTCGTGCCCTCGGGGGCTTGGGTAAGAAGTGAGGTGCTAAGACTGCAGACTATTGGCCCTAAAACAACCATTCTTTACTTACAAAATCTTGGTATTTTGCAAGCCGGGCGGATTCAAACGGAATAGCGTGGGTACCCATCCCTAGAGGCCTCTCCCTTCAAGGAGTTGGAGAGGCCATATTTTCAAATCATTGAATCCCTCCTATCTAAAGATAGGAAGAATTCAATTAGGCTGTTCTTTTCAAATTAAATCGACTATATCTTCTGAAGCGCGAAGACATGGTCCGTTTGGTTCAAGATGAATCGCAACAATTTTAAGATTTTAGGGATTTTTTTCCGAATCACCCTTCAAGAGACCCTTTTTAGGATAGTATGCATATTTTCAATGACTTATAAATGGTCGATTCGTCCCTAAAAAGTCCAAGTAAAATTTTGCATATTTTCCTCTTGTTTTAAAATATTTCTAGCGCTAAGTTTTTTAAGAAATTGTTAATTTAAGGAGAAATTCCATGGCCGCTGTTGCTACAAACCCTATTCAAAATGTTACATCTACTATTCCTTCTTTGGAGAGGAGAACAGATCGTGAAAAAGATATCACTTTTTTGGCACTTAGCTGCCTTGCAGCTCTAGCAGGAGCAGCCGTGCTTTATTTAGCCGTTGTTTCTTACTTGCCTGCTTATTGTTATGCGATAGGTGTGGGGAGTATCATATTTGGGATAAGGGGTGTGTTCGGTTATTTAAAACATTCTCCTGTTCACCAAGGTTCTTCTCCTGTTCACCAAGGTCCTCAGAGTCATTCTCCGCACCCCGCTTATCAAGCGCTATGCCGAACTGCTGAAGTAGAAAATCCCATCGTCTTATATCACCTTAAAGAACATGAAGATGAACTAGTCACTTGGTTAGAGCGTCTAAGTTATATGCGAGATTATCAAAACAACCAAACCGAGGTGGCAAAGTTAGTTTATCAGATGATCAAAAAGGCTGAAGAAGAAAGTGAGTTTAGAAATGTTTTTGTTGGTTGCCTCCAGGAAGCTTCAACAACTTGCGGGGATCGTATGGCACTCTTTTTAATTAAGATGGGGATAAATTATGATATAGAAGTTGCCAAACAAGCAAATAATTTACCTCGACTTGCTCATCTTATAGGGCATGGATCCTGGGTATTGGATGAATTGGAGGAAATTGCGAGGAATAAAATAAGTGAATTACGAAATGGTCTTGGAAATATTGATGAAATTGAAGTCCTTTTGGCATATCCCATTAAACTAAAAGAGAGGTTAAACCTTCCTATTCGCACTAATGAGATGTCGTTTTTCCATTTAAGTACAATAAATGATCAAGATTTAGAAATAGCTGCTGACATCCTTCGGCCCACACTTCATAATTCGAACGAATATTCTAAAAGGTTGATCGAGTATCCGGTATGGGTAGAGGCTCTTAAAATTTCTAGGCCTGTGGAGTGCAACCAGATAGAACAGCAAAAAGCTGCGGAGCTTGAAAATCTACCCAATAACGCTGTAGGGGGCGACTATATTGTGATCGAAGAGAACTATAAAGCTCGGTTTGAACGGCTTACAAGAACAGTGCTTCTTTCTTTTTCTCGTTTTCCTTTCGTTTAAAAGTAGATCGGCCGTGAGTTGTTTATTCGTTCATGCTGATCAAATGGCACGTCGGTAAGTTTCGGGCACGGCCACGAAAGTGAAGTGATGCAAGAGGTCTAATGATTTCGACTTTATACATTTTTTGGGTGCGATTTTCACAATCTGTTGATTCATCTCAACTTGCATGCATTGGAGATGTTTTGATTTAAGCCTATCTCTGACACATATAAGTCAATCTGAATCAATATCTTATAAAACTCTCATCCAAAAAATGTGGAAGGTCGAGTAGATGAAGCATATTTCTTCTGCCTGAAATTAGAGAAATCCAAGTTGGTTATTTTTCCAAAAAAATCTTGAATTAAATTCATCGCTTATAGATATCCTACACCCAAGATATCAGTTGAATTAACCCTTAACCCTTAAAGAACGACCCTCTTGTGAGCTTTTTCTTTTTTCTAGAACGATTTGAGGTGCCAATCTGTTACGAGCTCTTTCTTAACCAACTGTTTACAATTGCCTGTTGTCGTACAGGATGTAGTCTAGTCAATCTAGAAAAAAGAAATAAACGCATAAGGCGAGTTAGTATAGTAGAAGTCATCATGACAGTACAGTAGGAGGCAGTGCTTACTCTGTGAGCATCCTGGCTTGAAATACCACTTTCTATAAAAGCGTAGCGATTATGTCGAAATCTCGAAAAACGATCATTATGAAATTCGGAGGCGCTGCAGTACAAGAGCCCGATAATTTTTCTCTCATATCCGAGCTTATCATTAACCGTTCAAGGCGCTATCCCGAGATCGTTTGTGTGGTCAGTGCTATGGGCGGCATGACCAATCGCCTTGTCTCTTTGGCTCGCCAAGTTCACCCTAATCCCCCTCAAAGAGAATATGATATGTTGGTCAGTGTGGGAGAGCGGATCAGTATCTCGCTTTTAGCGATGGCCTTGGCTAGAAAGGGGAGGGAAGCAGTCAGTTTTACTGGAAGTCAATCGGGAATTATCACTACCTCCCATCATTCAGAAGCTAAAATCATCGATATACGCCCCGGCCGACTTATCCCTCATCTTGAGTGCGGACGGATAGTGATTGTCGCCGGATTTCAAGGGGTAAGCTCGGAAAAGGAGATCACCACCTTGGGTCGAGGGGGATCCGATACGACAGCAGTTGCTTTAGGCATTGCTTTAAAGGCTGAAAAAGTGGAATTTTACAAAGATGTGGCCGGCATTTTTGCCGATGATCCTAAAAGATACCCGTTATCTAATCTATACCCTTACCTCACCTATGAGGAAGCTCAGAAAATTATCCATCAAAGCGGGGACAAGGTACTTCATTCACGCGCTATTTTACTGGCAAAAAAAAATTATACTTCCTTGCATGTCCGTCCTTTTTATGATTTGGACGGAAAAGGAACTTTGATTTCTTCTTCTAACCCTCAAATTGTGAGCCCTACCTATGAGTTATAAACACCCCCCCATTAGAATTGATGAATTTGAAATGAGTTCAGAAAAAGCAAAGTGCACCTTTTATGTGCAAGCGGTTGAACGGATTATACAACACGTACTCCCTCCTAACTTTTTTGATGGAGAAGATGTGGCAATAAGGTTCCATACACAGCTTCCTATTGTCTGTTGGTCGCCTCTTGCCGGTGCTCCTTGCTCTCTCTCGTTTTTTCTTTGTTGTTTTTTTCGACCCAACGCCTACCGATTTTTCTCCGAAATGATCACTCGATGGTTAATCCCCGGGAGGAGAATAAATGCTCACTTGCAATTTACCATTGATTTTTCTTTGCCCGATTTGGGAGATCATAAATATATCGGTGCAGAAGTGATGTTGAATATTGAGACGGAAGAGGAGCTAAAAATGGTCCAAAAAAAACTTCCGGTTCTTGAAAGCGAAATCCGTTTAGGTCTCGAGTCTTCTTATCAGGCCTCGCGTATTCTGGAGAGAAAGGGATTAACGGCTGATGAAAAAACCGCGTTGATTCAAGAAAACCTCGTCTCTTTGATACGGCATCGCCCCCAAGATTTTGACTACGATATCCTCTCAGAAATGCAGCTGTTTCTCGTTTTGTGCAAAGAGGATTTCAAAGCAGCGCGAGAGTACCGCCATATGAGTCGGATTATTTGCGTCCACTATCTTTTCAGAAAAGCGTTAAAACTCTCCTTAGAAGCCTATCCCGATCGACGCTATATAAGCATAAAACTGATTCGAGCTCAGCTGCCTAATAATAGACGGGTCTTAGGCATAGCTATAGGACTGAGCTTCCTCAGAGATAACGAGATTTTTGAAGCCAAGCACATTTTAAACGGCATTCAGGAGATCATTTCCGGAGTGAAAAAAGTCGAGGGTTCTTTTTTTTGCAGCCAGAATCGATCGGACTCTCCCTGTATCCTTTATTACCTGGAAGTTGAAAAAGAGAATCATGCTGTAATTACGCTTGAAGAAGAGCAGCTTCTCAAAGAGAAGCTTCCTCTAGATCTAAAAAATCGGATCGAACAACGTCTGAATCCTATTTTTATGCCCCAAAATGAAGAGGAAATTATCCGGCATATTATAAATTTAAGCCATCAGCTCAAGTATGTGCGAGATCTGCCGCAGGCTGTCATTAACTTCAATCAACAGACGGAAGAAAAACTCGAGTTTTTAGTCGTTGTGCTGCGAGTTGCATTGCCCAACTTACCTTCTATTTCCAAATGCTTTGAAACCCATCTAACCTTTTTAGAGTATATTCCTGATCGGGTTAAAACGGTTGGAAGCATCCGCAAAAAATATAAAAAAGAGGCCACCGTTTTTCGTCTGTGTATTCGCAAATCTCTCTTCCTAAGAAAAAATCAATCGGTCGATCTATATAAAGCCCGTCAAGAAATGGCTCGCGAACTCGCTCGAGTCATCGGCGAGTTCCGCGATTATAACGGAGGCACCATCTCAAAAGAGACCGAGCTTTTTGAACAGCTCAGATATAGCTTTGGGAAGCAAAACGGCTTTCTTTTAGAAAATTTTTTTTACTCCCTCAACCCTCCCTCCATGCGTAGTATTTTACCCGTAGAACCTATCAAAAAACTTTTTTCTATGCTCTTGGAGACGGAAGAAGAGGGGCTTGTGCAAAATCAGGATTATCAGATCTCTGTAAAAGAAGATGCAAGTTATTTCTATCTGCTTTTAATAGCCTCCGACGCCTCTTTCCGAGGTTTTTTACTCCCGAGAATCGAATCTTTAAAAATTTCTACTTTTCAAATGGCTACCTGTACAGTGCCTAATACCAACTTCCCAAGCTTTGGGCTCATCTACCGTGAAGCTACCCTCAAGGAAGCTATCCGGCTTAGATTAACGGTCGAACAAGCTATGAATGAGTGGGCAAACCACAAGCTGGTGTCCCTTAAATGATCGGTGGAAAACAACTTGATGTTTCTTAGTGTATGGGGTATAGTTTTATCTTAATAGAGGACAGGAAATAGGTGGTCGGTGTTTTCAAGAGAGTTTCCTAAAAAACGGCTCACACAGGCTTCTGAAGGCTTGCGAAACAAATGCAGTGCGCATCATATACGTCAAATTTTACCTCATGTTTTAAAAAAAATTAGCCAACGATATGGAGATCGACCCGACCTTGTTTTAGCTGCCTGGCCTGAGGTAATTGGCCCAAATCTTGCCTCTATGACTCAAGCCGTTGAATTTCGAGAGGGTGTTTTAATAGTAAAAGTGAAAAACTCTACCCTCTATAGCCTTTTGAATCAAAACGATAAACCGAGGTTG
The DNA here is from genome assembly GCA_049281295.1 of Chlamydiales bacterium. Taxonomy (GTDB): domain Bacteria; phylum Chlamydiota; class Chlamydiia; order Chlamydiales; family JAAKFR01; genus JBAPRV01. The sequence continues at coordinate 9,235 of JBAPRV010000086.1, read as the reverse complement.
ATTCAAAGTTTAAGAGAAAAATTCCCTAACACGAAGATTAAAACAATTTTTTTTCGTTTAGGCTAAGTAAGAATCATTATTATGACACAAAACCAACCACAAAAAAAATATGATGCGGATGCCATCACGGTCCTCGAAGGCCTTCAGGCAGTCCGTGAGCGCCCCGGCATGTACATTGGAGATACCGATGTACGTGGTCTGCATCATCTGGTCTATGAGGTCGTTGATAATAGTATTGACGAGGCCATGGCCGGTTATTGTTCTCAGATTCAAGTTACTGTCCATAAAGATCAAGGGGTTACCATAACAGACGACGGGCGGGGGATTCCTGTTGGAATCCACGAGCAAGAGTCAAAAAAACAGGGAAGAGACGTTTCTGCTCTAGAAGTTGTGCTGACTCTTTTGCATGCCGGGGGAAAATTCGATAAAGAGACCTACAAAGTGTCCGGAGGGTTGCATGGGGTTGGTGTCTCTTGCGTCAATGCCCTTTCAAAACAATTCCATGTGGTGGTCTTCAAAGAAGGCAAAATTTATGAAATGCAGTTTGAACGGGGAAAGCCCTCCTTGCCGCTCACAATGAAAGGAGAGACTGAAAAAAGAGGAACTTCAATTACTTTTTGGCCGGATGCCAAAATTTTTTCTACGCTCTCTTTTGACGCCAACATTCTTTCCAGGCGGCTTAGAGAACTTGCGTTCCTCAATCGGGGAATCGATATCTTGTTTTCGGATGAGAGAGATGAGAACCGGCCCGACATTCGGTTTTGTTATGAAGGGGGGATTGTCTCTTTTGTCTCTTTTCTCAATGAGAACAAAGAGTGTCTTTTTCCCGAGCCTCTCTATTTTCGAGGAGCACGGGAGGGTGACGATGGGCCGATTGACTTTGAGGTAGCCATGCAATGGAATGATGGGTACGCAGAGACTATCTATTCTTATGCCAACAATATTGCTACTTTCCAGGGAGGAACCCATTTAACAGGATTTTCAACCGCGTTAACCCGTGTGCTCAATCATTACATCAAAAGCCACGGCCTAATCAAAACGGAAAAAATCTCAATCACCGGCGAAGATATGCGAGAAGGACTGACAGCGGTTATTTCTGTTAAAGTGCCTAATCCTCAATTCGAAGGTCAGACCAAGCAGCGATTGGGTAATAGTGATGTAGGTTCTATTGTACAACAAATCGTAGGGGAAGAGCTCTCAATCTTTCTAGATGAAAATCCGCAAATTGCAAAAAGCATTGTGGATAAGGTGCGTATTGCGGCGCAGGCGCGTGAGGCAGCAAAAAAAGCTCGCGAGCTCACTTTAAGAAAAACAGCTTTGGACAGTGCGCGCCTTCCCGGAAAGCTGATTGATTGCTTAGAGCGTGATCCTGAAAAATGCGAGATATATATCGTTGAGGGGGATTCAGCCGGTGGCTCAGCTAAAATGGGCCGCGATCGTAGTTTTCAAGCGATCTTGCCGATTCGGGGGAAAATTCTGAATGTGGAGAAAGCTCGACTCCAAAAGGTGTTTCAAAACCAGGAGGTGGGTACTATTATTTCAGCCCTCGGTTGCGGCATTGGATCTGAGCTTTTCAACATTGAGAAGCTTCGCTACCACCGGATTATTATTATGACTGATGCCGACGTGGACGGCTCGCATATACGGACGCTTTTGCTTACTTTTTTCTATCGCCATATGCCTGCTTTGATAGAAAATAACTTTATCTATATTGCGCAGCCTCCCTTATATAAAGTGACCCGAAAAAAAGAGAGTCGATATATTGCATCTGAACGAGAGATGGACGATTATCTTCTTGAATTGGGCATGAAAGAGGCTCTCTTTCATCATGCTGGGTGGGATAGAGAGCTTGAAAGCGAAGAGAGTAAAAAGCTCATTGATCTTATTTTGGATATCGAGGGATTCATCGCTTCAGTTGAGCGCAAAGCGGTCCCTTTTCAAGAGTTTATAGACAAAAAAAGCGAAGCAAAAAGCTATCCCCGCTATCTTGTGAACGAGATGCTCTGCTCTGAAGATGAATTTTTGCAAAGATTGCAGCATGATGAAGAGAAGCAGCGAGAAGCTCATGAAAAGATGATTGCTTCAATGTCTGAAGAGGAGGTGACTGATGAAATAAAAGTATTTCGACCAAAACCTCTCTCTTATGTCGAGCTGTATAAAGAGGAGACCTTTCGACGCCTACAGCAGGAACTTGATCAATTTGCCTTCTCCTTGGACCGCTATTTACTAGCTGATGGAGCGCTGCTCCGTTTGAGTATAGATCAAGAGATCACTCAAGAGTTTTATACTTTAAAAGAGGTGATAGATTTTCTCCGTGCGAATGGACGAAAAGGGGTGGATATACAACGCTATAAAGGGCTCGGTGAGATGAACGCCGATCAGCTTTGGGAGACTACAATGGACCCTTCCAAGCGGACTCTTTTGCAAGTGAACTTGCCCGATGCAATTGCAGCGGATCGTATGTTTACGATCCTTATGGGTGAAGAGGTGCCGCCAAGGCGGGCTTTTATTGAGAGTCATGCCCTTTCAGTAAAAAATCTAGATATTTAGGAAATCAAACATGTCATTTAGCGAAGAGGAAACGATACAGATTCGGAATCTCGAAGACGAGATGAAAGAGAGCTATTTACGCTATTCGATGTCGGTTATTATTTCTCGAGCCCTTCCCGATGTGCGGGATGGCTTGAAGCCATCGCAGCGGAGAATTCTCTATGCTATGCGCGCTCTTAACCTCACCCCCGGGGCTAAATATCGAAAATGCGCCAAGATTAGTGGTGACACTTCTGGAGACTACCATCCTCATGGAGAGACGGTAATTTATCCCACTTTGGTTCGCCTCGCTCAAGATTGGGCGATGCGCTACCCTCTGATTGATGGTCAGGGTAATTTTGGCTCTATCGATGGAGACCCTCCTGCAGCGATGCGTTATACCGAGGCTCGTTTGACCTCCAGCGCGGTTGAGCTCATGGAGGATCTTGATAAAGAGACCGTTGATCTCATCCCCAACTATGACGAAACAAGGGTCGAGCCGGTTGTTTTTCCTGCCAAGTTTCCGAATCTTCTTAGCAACGGCTCTTCGGGTATTGCCGTGGGAATGGCCACCAATATACCTCCTCATAATCTCGATGAACTGATCGCGGCTACTATCCTTCTTTTAGAGAACAAAGAGGTAGGGATCAATGAAATTCTTCAAGTGATGCCCGGTCCCGATTTTCCAACGGGAGGGGTCATTTGCGGATACAAAGGGATTCACGAGGCCTATCACACCGGAAGGGGAAAGCTTATTGTTCGAGGGGCGCTTCGTATAGAGGAGAGATCCGATGCTCCGGAGCGGCAAACCATTGTCATCGATGAAATTCCCTATAACGTCAACAAGTCCCGTTTGATTGAACAGATCGCCGGTCTTGTAAATAGCAAAACTGTGACAGCGGTTAGCAATGTTCGTGATGAATCCGACAAAGAGGGTTTGCGCATTGTTCTTGAACTTAAGCGCGGCGAGCTGCCCGATGTAGTGATCAACCAACTCTATCGGTTCACTGATTTGCAGGTCACCTTTGGCTGTAATATGTTAGCCCTCGATAAGCAGCTGCCACGGACCATGAATATTAAACAGATGATTTCAGCCTGGATATATCACAGGATTGAAGTGGTCCGCCGTCGAACTCGTTTTGAGCTCAACAAAGCAGAGGCCCGTGCCCATGTTTTGGAAGGGTATCTCAAAGCTATTTCCCATCTCGATGAAGTAGTCCGCATCATCCGCGCCAGTCAAAATAAAGAAGAGGCACGCAATGCCTTGATGAGTCAATATCAATTATCTGAAAGACAGGCCAATGCGGTTTTAGATCTCCGTCTCTACCAATTGACCGGATTGGAGAGAGAAAAGATCGAGCATGAATACGAAGAGCTGCTAAAAAAAATCGAAAGGTATCAGGCTATTTTAGGAAGTGAAGAGCTCGTCCGAGGAATTATCCGTGAAGAGCTTCTATCGGTTCAAAAAGGAAAAAAATCTCCGCGAAGAACAAAAATTGTCCCGGCAGAAGAGGAGTTTAATGTAGAAGACCTAATCGTCGATGAGCCTGTAATTATTACTGTCTCGGAAGATGATTATGTCAAACGGATGCCGATCAACCTTTTCCGTGAGCAGAAACGGGGTGGGCAAGGGGTTATCGGTTTCGACATTCGTCGAGAGATGAATACCCTTAAAGGGATTTATGTTGCCTCCACTCATGATTATTTATTGCTTTTTACGAACCAGGGACGGTGCTATTGGTTGAAAGTGTGGCAATTGACGGAAGGGGATCGCCGCTCCAAAGGAAAACCTCTCATTAATCTTCTAGAGGATATAAACCCAGAAGAGCGGATTGCAACTATTTTGAGTACTCGGGATTTTGCTGAAGAGAGGTATGTCTTAATTGCAACGGCAAAGGGCATTGTAAAAAAGACGTCTCTTGCGGCTTTTGGCAATCCTAGAAGAAAAGGGATTCGAGCTCAAGAGGTGGATGAAGGAGATGAGCTTATCGGAGCGCGCATTGTTTCCGGAGATGAACAGGTGATGCTTTTCACCCGCCATGGGATGGCGGTTCGCTTCGACCATAATATGGTGCGCCCTATGGGCCGTACAGCTCGAGGAGTAAAAGGAGTCAGCTTAAAAGCTGAAGGAGACCGTGTTGTCAGCTGCGAGGTGATTAAAAGCGAAGAAGAGACGATTTTAATTGTTTGTGAAAAAGGGTATGGCAAAAGGTCTTATGTCTCCGACTTTCGTCAAACAAATCGAGGGGGTGTAGGGGTTCGTTCTATCATCACCAGTGAACGAAATGGCAAAGTGGTAGGTGCTTTGGTGGTTTCGAACTCCGATGGAGTGGTATTGATGTCGGGGCTGGGGCAGACTATTAGGATTGCTATGCAAGATCTTCGTGTGATGGGACGGGCAACTCAAGGGGTCAGGTTAGTGAATATTAAGGAAGAAGATATCCTATTGGGCATGGAAAAGCTTCAGGGAGTGATTGAAAAGGAGGAAGAGATCGGTGCAGCAGATCAATAAGCCTTATGAAGGGCTCTTTATTTCCATAGAAGGGGGAGAGGGAGCAGGCAAGTCCACTTTATCCGAACAATTAGCTTTAAGACTTGAAAAGCGAGGCTACAAGGTGGAAAAAACACGTGAGCCTGGCGGATCGCCTCTTTCGGAACATATTCGACACCTTTTGCTTGATCCGGATAAAAAAATAGCTATTGGGCAGCAGGCCGAGCTCTTTCTTTTTTTAGCGGCACGTGCTCAACATGTCGAAGAGCGTATTCTACCGGCACTCCGTCAGGGAAAAGTAGTTATCTGCGAACGTTTCAACGACTCCACCATAGCCTACCAAGGGTGTGCTCGTCACTTGGGAATGCACCATGTCGAACAGCTTTGCAAACTGATATGCGGAGCAGATTTTGAGCCTAACTGCACCTTCTTTCTAGATCTAGACCCTGCCGAGGGGATGAAGCGAATTCGAGGAAAGAAAGCAGATCGCCTTGAACAGGAACAGCTTCAATTTCACCGAGAAGTACGGCAAGGGTTTTTACACCTAGCAGATCAGCATCCTGACAGGATTGTGATCCTCGATGCCTCCTCCACTGTAGAGCAGGTTGTCGATAGCGCGATCCAAGCGCTCGAATCTCGTCTACATTTAAACCCAACTCAATCATATACGTGAATTTATCTCATTTTTCCAAAAGAATCCAGGAAGAGTCTGTGCCCCATTCCCTGCTCTTTGTTGGAATGGATGTTGGAGAGATTGCTTTTAGATTTGCCGTTGATTTGATCGGTTCGGCTACATCCCGTCCAATCTCTCGCGACTCGCATAACCATCCCGACCTCCACCTCTATCATCCTGAGGGAAAAACAGGCATGCACTCTATAAGTTCTCTTCGCAAGCTTAAGCAAGAGATTATCCTCTCCCCGTTTGAAGGGAAATGGAAAGTGTTTATTATCCATGAGGCAGAGAGGATGCTTCCTACCAGCGCCAACGCTTTGTTGAAAACCTTTGAAGAGCCCCCTGAATACTCTGTGATTATTTTGCTCTCCTCTTTTCCGGAGAAAATTTTACCTACCATTCTATCTCGGTGTCAGACGATATATTTTCCCAATCCGCCTGAGCGGAAAGTAACTGAGCTGCAATATCAACTTCTTGATTTCTTAAGTGATGAGCGCTCCCTTGATGAGGTTGAAGAGGTTGTACTTGCGCTCGAAGAGAAAAAAAAGCAGTGGACAAAAGAACTTCGACGCAGTCTGCCCGAAGATCTCACTCCGCAGCAGAAAGAGGTGTATTATAATGAACTCGAAGGGGTCGTGGCTCTAAGGTATCAAGAAAAAGCTTTTTTGCTTTTGGATACTATTCTCTTATGGTATCGGGATCGTACGCTTATAGAGCTGGAAGGGGGAGATCGCTATTTGACATTTCCTGAGAGAGTAGCTCAACTTAAAAAAACTCCCTATATTCCATTGGATCAGGTGGAAGCTATGATTTGCAAATCTCGCCTTGCTCTTGAGCGTTCTATAAAATTAACCACCTGTCTCAAAACCCTTCTTATTCAGCTAAAAGTTTAATCTTTTGCGATTTGTTTCAATATGCTATTAAAAATCCACCTATGGAAGGGGACAAGCACATACCAATAGCATCTTCCCATGAGAGCGCGTGGCAAAAACCTTGCCAGAAGAGTGAGTTCCGTTCTATCTGCCGATTTTTCTTGAAGCCGAAATTCCAATGCCGCTTTTCCGGGCAGCTTCATTTCGGCCACAAGGAGAAGTCTTTTCTGCGGCTCGAGATCACAAACACGCCAAAAATCGACGGAGTCTCCCACTTGGAGGTGGGAAACACTTCGTCTTCCGCGAGTCAGTCCTACGCCTCCCATTCGCTTATCTATCCACCCACGGACTTTCCACAGCCACATGGGAGAATACCATCCGGTTTTTCCTCCCACTTTTAAGATGGTTTGCCATACTTTTTCGAGAGGTTGCTCTATGATAAGAGTTCGTTTATTTTCAAAATGAGTGCCTCCGGCCCAATCGGGATCTCCCCGATCAACCCATTCGGCAGGCGGGATAATACCGGCATCATGCCAGGAGGTTTCAACTTTATCATAATAGGTGAGCTCAATGGCTTTTTGCATCGCTTCTCGAGCAGTCAGCAAAGTTTGAGGAATAATTTCTCGGATACGATTCTCCTGGCAAATGACTCTATTTGAAAGACCCTCTACAAGAGGCTTACCTAAACTTGAAGGGAGGGGAGTTACCAGACCGATCCAATGAGAACTCAACCAAGGCGACAAAAAATTCACTCGAATCACAACCCTTTTTTTTAATCCTATCACCTGTGCGTAGGTGTCCATTAATTTCTGATAGGTGGTGATCTCAGGTCCTCCTATATCATAGTTTTGCCCCGCCGTTTCTCTTTTTTCTAAAACCCCGACCAAGTAGTTTAAAACATTAACAATGGCAATGGGTTGAACTTCAGTTCTTACCCACTTTGGCGTCACCATAATAGGAAGATATTCCACGAGGTAGCGAAGGATTTCAAAAGAGGCGCTCCCTGCCCCGATAATCATAGCCGCTTGCAATATTGTGATAGGAATTTTCCCTTTTTGAAAAATTTCTCCTACTTCGCGCCTCGATTGTAGATGGCGCGAAAGTTGATCTTGTTCGTTGCCCAAGCCCCCGAGGTAGATAATTCTTTTCAAGCCGGCGCTCTCGCTAGCGGCTAAAAAATTGGAAGCAGCCTCTTGATCTGTTTTTTCAAACTGCTTCCCTTCTTGTACCATAGAGTGAATAAGATAATAGGCCGCATCACATCCCTCCACGGCTTTTAAAAGCGATTCAGAATCGAGAGCGTCAGACGGCACAATTTCTACATTTGGATCTTGGGCCCAATAACGACCTGTTAATTTTAAAAGATTTCTGGAAGTGGCTCTCACCTGATACCCCTTTTTTAAGAGGCGAGGAACAAGCCTTCCTCCCACATAGCCTGTGGCACCCGTGACCAAAATTTTCATGCGTTAAGCTGGCGCTAGAAAAAAATATCCCATATCATCAGGTTATGATCCGCTTTGGACTTTGTTGTCAATTTGTAAGAGCTCCTATTAAATTTCGTACAACCACAGTTGCTTACCTTAAGAAATTAAAAGAAACAAAAAATGAGTTTCTCTCAACCATATTATTAGATAATTCTAAAGCCCTTGAGATGGCTATTGTTCACTGTTCTGAATTGGGGATTGGCTCCTTTCGGATTTCAAGTCGAATTTTCCCGGCATATACTCACGGGGAAGAGGGGTATCGACTGGCTGATTTGCCTGCTTCAGAAAGGATTGTGAATCAGCTTAAAACCTGCAAGAGAGTAGCAAAAACCCATGATATTCGTCTCACTTTTCATCCTGATCAATTCGTGGTTTTAAGCACCCCAAATGAAGAAGTTTTGGAGAAGTCGCTTTCAGAGATTGAGTATCATAATTTAGTAGCTGATATGGTAGGAGCCGATGTGATAACTATTCATGCAGGAGGGGTATATGGGGATAAAAAAAAAGCACTAAAGCGCTTTGAAAAAGCTTTTAAACAACTCTCTTCTTCGGCTCAAAAAAAATTAGCCCTAGAAAATGACGACAGAAGCTATACTCCTTGCGATCTGCTCCCTTTGTGTCACATCCTGCATATTCCTTTAGTTTACGATGTACATCACCATCGATGTTTGCCAGATGCTCTTTCAGAAGTAGAGGCAACAAGAGAAGCGCTCAAAACCTGGAACAGAGAGCCCCTTTTTCACCTGTCAAGTCCGCATAAAGGGTGGAAAGGACCCCAACCTTTTCGCCATCACGAATATATTGATATAAATGATTTTCCAAAAAACTGGATGAAAATCGACCCTCTTACAGTCGAGATTGAGGCTAAAGGAAAAGAATTAGCGATATTGAAATTAAAAACTCACCTTACACAAAAAATGCCAGAATGGGCTGGCTGCAGAGGGCAATCTACGGCGCATCGCTCGTCACCCAACTAACAAGTAGTTGGGCTTCCTCTCGATACTTGTATTTTGCCCCCTTCGCTCACCCCTTTCACGGCATTTTTTGCGTAAGGCGAGTTAAAAACTCGCCTTACCAAGAAATGAGAATGGGCCGGCTGCAGAGGGCAACCTACAGCGCATCGCTCGTCACCCAACTAACAAGTAGTTGGGCTTCCTCTTGTAGAAGATATTCCACTCTCATAGAT
>JBAPRV010000085.1:0-4196 GCA_049281295.1 Chlamydiales bacterium | reverse complement strand
AGCAAGTACTGTTAAAACTTTCTCTTCATTCCAGGGTTTCCCTGCACCGTAGTTAGCCATCCCTTCTGCATCGGTGAAAATAGCGCGATAACTTTCCTCATCATTATTGGGACTACCTTGTTTGGTTTTAAAATGTCTCCTGCATATATCGAACATTTTATAAATTTTGTTTCTGAATAGTTCTACCCCTTCTTCTTCTTTCCTTTTAAAGCTGGTGATGCCCCGAAGAGGTTTCAGTGTAACGTCCGGCATTTTAACTTGGAGATCTACAGCAAGTACCTTGCCTTCTTCATCTTTGAGAGCCTCATAAAAAACCTGGGGCTGATTTGCACTTGAGTTAGGTCCTATAGCTGATGCCATGAGTCAATCCTCCTTCGTTGTGGAAAAGATATTTTTAAAGAAATGATAAATTTTTTGCTACAAAATTCTTTCGAGAATTGAGTCCACGGTAAATCCGAACTCTTCAGCAAGCGCCCCGGCCGGGGCAGAAGCTCCAAATCCTTCCATACAAATAGAAATACCATCGGGTCCGATGTATTTATGCCATCCTAAATCCACTCCGGCTTCAATACTGACTCGCTTGCCCAAATCCCCACCGATAATTGATTTGCGGTACGATTCGTCTTGTTTTTCGAACATTTCCCAGCAGGGCATTGAGACCACACGCACCTGTTTACCGTGGTTTTCCAGTTCATCAGCCACGTTCAAAGCGAGCTGAACCTCGGAACCTGTGGCAAAAAGAGTGTAATCTGGAGAGTCTTTTTCTTTTTTTATGATGTAAGCGCCCCTTCCTAAGCCATTTTTATAGGGAACTTTGGTTTGCTCCAAAACAGGGAGAGATTGGCGTGACAAGATGATGGCGGTTGGGGAGGGGTATTCTAAAGCGGCTATCCAAGCCATTTTAACTTCGTTGGCGTCGGCCGGCCGGATCACATGGAGATGGGGCATGGCCCTTAATGCCGCATAGTGTTCAACGGGTTGGTGGGTTGGCCCATCTTCTCCTAAAAAGATGGAGTCATGTGTAAATTGATAGATAACATGGAGTTTGGAGAGGCAGGCGAGGCGGATGGCATTGCGCATATAATCGGAAAAAGTGAGAAACGTCCCGATAAAAGGAATGAATAGCTTTGTGAGAGCAAGTCCATTGGCCAATGTGCTCATCCCGAATTCCCTTACGCCGTATTTCATATTTCTCCCTCCAAAATGGGCCGGAGAGATAATCGGATATTTTTTCATCATAGTCATGTCTGATCCGGAAAGATCAGCAGAGCCACCAATCAGATTCGGATACATATCGGCCAAAGTGCTCAACACGGCATTTGAGGCTTTTCTTCCGGCTATCGAAGAGGGCATTTCGATGTTCCAAAGCTTCTTTTCAAGGTCTAAAGGAAGGGCATATTGCTGCATATTTTGGAGTTCTTGATGGAGGTCAGGGTTATTTTTTGACCAAAGGCGATACGTTTCATTCCACCTCTCCTCTCTCTTCTTGTCCTCTTCGAGCTTTTCCTCAAAATAGGTTTGCACGGCTTTTGGAATATAGAAAGGATCTTCCGGTAGCCCTAGATGCGTTTTTGCGGCAGAAACCTCTTCCTGGCCAAGCGGGGCTCCATGCGCTTGATGGGTCCCTGCTTTGTTAGGAGCTCCTTTTCCGATTAGAGTATGGGCTAAAATGAAAACGGGTTTCTCTTGGCTATGCCGCACTTTCGAGATGTGGGTATGGAGCTCATCAATATCATATCCACTTATTTCATGAACGTCCCATCCATACGCTCGAAAGCGGCTCAATGTATCTTCCGAAGCACACTCGGAGAGAGGGCCGTCTAAACAGATGTTATTCGCATCATAAATGAAAATAAGATTGTTCAGTTTCAGATGACCTGCCAATGCGCACGCTTCATGACTCACCCCTTCCATCATATCGCCGTCGCTGCAGAGGCAAAATACTTTTGAGTCAAATAATGTGTGCTCGGGAGTGTTAAACTTTTCCGCAGCTATTTTCAGTCCTAAGGCCATTCCTACAGCATTTCCTGTTCCCTGGCCTAAAGGTCCCGTGGTTGCCTCAACTCCATCCGTTTCTCCATATTCTGGATGGCCCGGTGTTTGCGAGTGCAGCTGTCTAAAGTTTTTGATTTCGTCCAAAGAGAGATTAAATCCTGAGAGGTGTAAACAGCTGTAGAGCCACATTGAGCCGTGCCCCGCTGAAAGGACAAGGCGATCGCGATTGAGCCATTTGGAATTTTTAGGATTATGGCGCAGGGCGTATCCATAAAGATAGGCTCCAATTTCAGCACACCCCATCGGAAGGCCTGGATGACCTGAATTGGCCTTTTGAACGGCATCCATGGAGAGTTGCCTGATCGTATTGGCGATTTTATTAAAAATTTTTTTTCTCTCAGGGGATAATTCTTTTTCTTCCATTACAAAACCTTTGTGAGCAAGTAATCTAATGCGAGCTACAAAATAATCGCAAGTAGTTCTTTATACCACTTCCGAGAATTCACTTCCTAAACTGACACCGTCTAACACATCATTTTTGGACAGTCATTTCTCGCACATGTTTAAAAACATGCGCTTCAAAACGCTTGTCCAAATCTGTTGTGTTTTACAGCGCCACTTTAGGAAGTTATTTCTCGGAAATGGTATTAAAACTCGCTAATAGTGTATCCTTGCCGGTCAAATGATTAGTCAAGACATTAGACGCCAATTTCTCGCCTATTTTCAGAGCAAAGAGCATGCGCTCATTCCCTCTTCTCCTGTGATTCCTCACGAGGATCCCACCTTGCTTTTTGTCAATGCCGGAATGAATCAATTTAAGGATATTTTTTTAGGGAAACGGGTCAGCGATTACGAGTCGGCCACCACCTCTCAAAAATGTATTCGGGTAGGGGGCAAACACAATGATTTGGAAAATGTAGGCCACACCTCGCGCCACCTCACTTTTTTTGAGATGCTGGGGAATTTTTCTTTTGGGGACTATTTCAAAAAAGAGGCTATCGATTTTGCTTGGGAGGTTACCACTTCTATTTTTAAATATGACATAGAGCTGCTTTGGGCCACAGTGTTCCACCAGGATGAAGAGGCTTTTGAACTTTGGAAGCGCTATCTTCCCGAAGGGCGTATTGTTCGAAGGGGTGAAAAAGACAATTTTTGGTCAATGGGAGACACGGGTCCCTGCGGTCCTTGTTCAGAGCTGCTGTACGATCGCGGAGTAAAATTTTCCACCGCCCGAAACCCTTCCGAGGATGTGGAAGAGGAGCGTTATATTGAGTTTTGGAATTTGGTTTTTGTAGCCTTTAACCGTGATATTTCAGGAGATCTTCACTCTCTTCCCAGAAAGTGTATTGACACCGGAGCAGGGCTCGAACGAGTGGTCTCTTTAAAGATGGGTGTAGACTCTCTTTTTGAAACTGATATCCTGCGTGCCTTAATTGCTCAGGTCGAAAGGCTCTCAAACAAAAAATACAACCCTGAAGGAAAAGAGGCAGCCGCGTTTCGAGTGATTGCCGATCACCTCCGTTCTCTTGCCTTTGCGATAGCCGATGGGGTTCAACCGAGCAATATTGAAAGAGGCTATGTCCTTCGAAAAGTTTTGCGAAGAGCGATGCGCTATGGGCGCAAGCTTGGGTTGGATAAACCCTTTTTAGCCGATTTGCTTCCCTCTCTTCTTGAGACAATGGGAGATGACTTCCCTGAGCTTTCTACCTCCAAAGAGCGGATAGCAGAGATACTGACCCTTGAAGAAGAGAGTTTTTTACGCACCCTCCGACGAGGAGGCAATCTGATGAATCAGGTCGTGATAGAGGCCAAAAAAAGAGAGGGGCAGATCTCCGGCGACGATGCGTTCAAGCTCAAAGATACTTACGGTTTTCCCCTTGAAGAGATTTTATTGCTGGCAAATGATGATGGGCTTTCCGTAGATATCCATCGCTTTGAGGAGCTTGCCCATGAAGCCAAGGAGCGATCCCGAGGGGCTCGTAAAACGGTCGAACAGGAGGTTTCTTCTGTATATGAAATGCAAGGTCCCTCAATCTTTCTGGGTTATCAGCAGACTGCAGCCGATGCTGTCGTCATCGGTTTGATGAAACAAGATGAGGAGATCACCTCTCTTCAGGCGGGAGAAGAGGGGAGCGTATTCCTCGATCAAACTCCTTTTTATGCAGAGATGGGAGGACAAGTAGGGGATCAAGGGGCTTTGG
>JBAPRV010000084.1:0-2027 GCA_049281295.1 Chlamydiales bacterium | reverse complement strand
GCCGTGAAAGGGGTGAGCGAAGGGGGCAAAATACAAGTATCGAGAGGAAGCCCAACTACTTGTTAGTTGGGTGATGAGCGATGCGCAGTAGATTGCCCTCTGCAGCCAGCCTATTCTGGCATTTTTTGCGTAAGGTGAGTTCCTAAAGTGACGCTATAAAACACAACAGATTTGGACCGAATTGAGCTTCAATTTCCCCTTTTAAGTATAACAATATTCGATTTCTTCATTTTTTTTAGGACCAATCACTCTCCAACTCAATCGGAGCCCATAAGAATTGGAATAGATCTGGCCAAAATAGATATCTTCTTTGCAAAGATGAGAATCGAGCGCAGAGAGAGAGTTCTCTCCTGAAGGGACAAGATGAATTAAGAAAACAGGGTGGCTTGGACCACGGCGTAAATGCTCTAGGGAAATTGCCCCAATAGAGCAATAAGTCCAACGAAACACATTACTAAATCTAATTTCCCTATTCGATCTCCCTTCCCATATCCCTTTTTCATTAAAAACGAGCCTATTACTTCCTTCTTTTGCCACAACCACCTCCCCTTGGCCTCTTCTATGCCATCCCCCGTTCTTTTCTTGTAATTTTGTTTTGGCATTGAAAGAGAGATGTTTGACTTGTGCTAATTTTCCCCAAAAGATCCTAAGCACATTGATATTGGAATTTTGAAAGGAAGAGTGATTGCTATGCATCTCTTTCGAAGGGTTTCTGTTGTATGGCTCGTGCAACCTAGGCAGCTCCCATAAGCTTTAATCCTACAACAAATTGAGGTGAAAGCAAAGACAAAGGAAGTGCAAAAATCGAGGCTGGCTTATGCATCGCAAATTTATTGAAAAATTTTGAACTTGTTCTACTATAGTTGAGGAATTGAAGACAATCCGCTATAGTAGCGTCCAATGAAAAATAAACCTCTTGCAATCGGAAATACTGTGATTCAACCAGGTGAGAGGATCGTTCTTGGCCTACCTACACCTGAGTTGTCGACCTATACCTCTATGCATATTCCCATTCATGTGATTCATGGAAAGCATGAGGGGCCATGTCTTCTTGTGAGTGCAGCGATTCATGGCGATGAAATGAATGGGATCGCGATTATTCATAGATTGCTCAATGCCTCTGTATTAAAAACATTGCGCGGCACCTTGATTGCTCTGCCAACCGTCAATGTATACGGGTTGATGACCCTGACCCGCGTTCTGCCGGATAGGCGGGATTTAGATGGCAGCTTTCCCGGATCCGTATCCGGCTCCTTTGCAGCCCGTCTGGCGCATCATCTTTCTGTGGAAATTTTAAGCAAAGCGACCCATTGTATCGACATCCATACAGGAGAGCCTCATCAAAGCTGTCTGCCTCATATCCAAACTAATCTAAGATCCCCCGAGACCGAGAGAATCGCCCGCGCCTTCCAACCCTATTTGATTTGGGATACCCTCTCTGAACGGGGCCTTTTATGGCAAAATGCTCACAATATCCACACTTTAATTTACCAAACTGGCGAGCCTCTACGACTTGATGAACGGGGGATTCGGATTGGATTTCAAGGCATTTTGCGGGTGATGCGTTCTTTAGATATGCTGAAACTCAAAGGAAAGCTTGAATACAGACCGGTTGTCGTTCGAGTTAAAAGGTGGCTGCGAGCACCGGGTTCAGGTCTCTGTCAACAATTTAAAAAGCCGGGCGCTTTTATCAAAAAGGGAGATTTGCTTGCCGATATTTACGACCCATTTGGAACTTCCCAAAAATTTCAGATTTATTCCCCTCACAAGGGGGTTATTTTAACCCATAACACCCTCCCTTTAGTCAACGAAGGGGACCCTATTGTGGAACTGGCTCTGACTGAAGAGACCGTTTCCCCTGAGATTTGGGATTAAAGTCTTAAATATGTAAACAACTCTCGCCTGAAGGCGAAAGCTTTATTGTCCGCTCTTAGGCGGCAACATGCCGGGGGTTTACCTCACCGGTCCCTTCGACGGCAGTCGAAGCGAGCCTCAGTAAATTTCGACTTGCATTCAAGTCGCTGTGC
>JBAPRV010000083.1:0-18158 GCA_049281295.1 Chlamydiales bacterium | reverse complement strand
AGAGCTTTTAACATTTATGCTCACTCCCGGGAATATAGATGATAGAAAACCTGTTCCCAAACTTGTGGAATCAAAAATCAGCGGGTTATTATTTGGCGATCGTGGATATGTGTCAGCCGATCTTGTTGCGAAACTTAGAAAAACTGGAGTACAATTGATCACTAGGATTCGCTCCAATATGAAAAACAAACTAATGCCACTTACGGATAAATTATTACTAAGAAAACGAGGTATTATTGAAACAATCATAGATCAACTGAAAAATATTTCTCAAATCGAACACTCAAGACATAGAAGTCCGGTCAATTTCATTGTCAACATGTTTGCTGGCCTTATTGCTTACTGCCATCAACCAAAAAAGCCTTCTTTGAAACTTTCAGAAAATGAAGCTAACTGGTTGAAGATTTGCTAATTAAAAATCGAACTGAGGTTAAATAAAAAAGCGTGCTAGGTATGTTTCATCCATTTTTGTGCATATTAGCCGTTTCTAAAAAATGAACGTTGTGTTAAAACGCAAGCGGTCAAAACACTAAAGGCTTGAATTTTATGAAACGGCTTGCCAAAATGCTTGCCCCTATTTTTCTGTTGTTGTGCCTCTTTCTGCATATGCAAACATTTTCTAATGAAGACGAAAATCAAGACGAGCCATTCATATTCATGTCGGAGCAGTTATCTGCTTTGACGAGTGATGAAGATCATTTGATTGGAGGGCTTATTAGCCCTTTAAGTGGGACTCCTTGTTTGAGACAAATAGATTTTATTGCTAAAGGGGCGCAGGAAATCACACTAAGCCGCACTTATTTATCACCTTATATGCCCAGTTCATTTCACAAGCATTGGGATGCTGATTGTTATTATCGCAGGCGCTATTTGATGCGTCATTATGAAGGATGGAAATCATTTCCTCATCTTCGCTTATGGTTTGATGCAGGCAAGAAAGAAGTGCATTTGATCAATTCTAATGCAGCTGCTTATGATTTCAGCATTGCAGGGTCAAAAACAACTTTGATCAAGCCATATGTGATCAATAATTTAGGTAATGAGGATATTCCGAATGGTAAATTCGATCCAAGAAATACCCGTATTTCTTATGAGAACTCTTGTTTTACTGTCTTTTCTCCAGATGGGTCTACTCAGTATTATCGACATAATAGAGGTCGTATTTTTCTCTTAGATAAGGAAATCCTTTCTAATGGGAAAATTCTCAAATATCACTACACTGATGTTGGGGAACTCTCTTTAGTAGAAAGCCTCGATCCCAAGGAACGTTATGTATATGCTTCTATCCAGGTAGAGGGATCGCCGAAGGCGGGACAATTAAATTTCTCATCTTCAACAGGATTAAAAGCTCTTTATTCATTTGAAAATCGGCGTGTACAAGGAAAATTCCGAGAGGGGAAGCGAAGAACAGAATATAGTTTTGTACTACCTCCTTTAATGACAGCAGTGAATTCACCTCGGTATCGTGGAGAAGTTTCGACACATACTAGCCCTAATTGTTTGCTGGAGTCTTTTTCTGGAAAAGATGAAATATTTACCCTTAGCCAGGCACCATTTGGAACAGGAGACAGAGCGCATCTTCGCATTGATAAGCTTCTTTTTCCCGTTGGCTCAAATGATTCTTTTGTGCCAGTTTATCAAATCTCCTATCAACCAGCGGTGGCAGGAGAGAAAGAAGGAACAACAACAGTTAAAAATTGCAATGGCACTTTTACTGTCCATCATTTTTCAAAAGATTTATTAACCACATCAATTCAATATTTTGGAGAGGATGGTGCTCTCAAAAAAGAGAAGATTTATTCTTGGAATGATAAAAATTGGCTTGAATCTCTAGAGTTAAGGGATGGTAGTAAGCAGCTTCTTCTTCGCAAAAATTATGAATATGATGAGTTCGGGAACCCGGTCGTTGAAACGCTTATCGGCGATTTGGAGGGAGATGGCAAAGAGAATCATTATGTTATTAAAAGGGCATTTTCTCAGGATGGTTGTAACCTTCTCTTGAGGGAAGAAACAGAAACCGGAAAGATCACGACATTTGAGTATCTTCCTAAAACAGAGCTAATTACACTGAAAATTACTCAGGATAAGAATCATATTATGATTCGGGAGTTATTTCAATATGACGATTGCAACAATCTGATTCAAGAATGCATTGATGATGGAAAAGCACAAAAGAGAATAACCAATTATATCCTTCGACAAGAACAACCCTTTCTTCATCTGCCTGAATGGGTTGAAGAAAAATATTTGGAAAAAGGACAAGAAAGGCTTCTGGAACGCAAGCACCTAACCTACGATCAATGGGGCAATGTCATCGAAGAAAAAATATACGATGCAAATGGACATTATGCCTATTCAATTCTAAAGGAATATAATGAGCGGGGTGACCTTCTTTCAGAAACTAATCCGCTAGGGCAAAGACGTACATTTATGTATGACAGTCGAGGTCGATGTATCGAAGAAACAAATTTTTCCCAAAATCTCAGGGAAGAAATGAAATACGATACACGCGGTCGACTTGTTGAAGAAAAAACGACTGGAGAAGATGGGATTCACGTCGTTTCATATCAATATGATTGCAATGATAACCAAATTCAAAAAACGGATACTTATGGCAATGTTTTTCAGTATACTTATGATCCTTTAGTTCAAAAAGTTACAAGAACAGATTCACCTTCCATTATGACTGTTGATGGGCAAGCTGCTCCTGTTATCACGTCTTCAACATATGATCCCTGGGGAAGAGAAATCTCAACAACAGATGCCAATGGCAACAACACATATTACCGCTACAATGCTTATGACTCCCCCTCGAAAATCATTTATTCCAACGGTAGTCAGGAAATTTATCGTTATACGAAGGGAGGTCAAAAAATGAGTTATACAAATCGTGAAGGGCTATCGATCCATTATTCATATGATATCTTAGATCGAATGATTTCTGAAGATTATGGCAAAAACATTGGCAGGAAAAACTATCTTTATGACAGTTTTAACCTTTTAGAAGAAACTGATTTAGAAGGGAATGCAACACATTATTTTTATGATGGTGTTGGGAGAAAAACAGGAAAAGAAAAATGCGGCAGAACAACAACATACTCATACGATCCTCTGGACAGAATCTGTGACATCTATAAAGATGACCTAAAAATCCATTTTGAAAGAGATTTGGAAAATAGGCTTATCGAAGAGACTAAAACAGACAAAACAAATGCATTACTATACAAAATAAACTTTGCTTATGACGATGATGGGAATTTAAATAGCATTACACGCTACATTGATGGGAAAGAATCCATCGAGTCATTTATTTATGATTCTTTTGGTCGAGAAATCAGTCATCGAGATCCCTTGGATCAGCTTACAAACACCATCTATAATGAAGACTATATCAACGAATTAGGGCAAAAAGTTCTTCAGATCACAACAATAGACCCTCTCAATATCTCCAGGGTTATAACGCAAGATCCCTATTCTAGAGATGTGCAAGAAAAAACCCTCAATTCCAAAGGAAGAACCATTTCTTGCTGGGAAAAGATTTATGATCCTTGCGGCAATCTTACCAACTGGAAAGACTATCTCTATGAAGATGAGCAGCTGAAAGGCACTCAAATCGCCCATCTTACTTATAATTCTGATCACAAAGTTGAATGTAACACTAGAGCATTTGGAACTCCCGAAGCGAGAACGACACATTTCTCGTACACACCAGGAGGAAAAATTGAAACAAAAACGCTGCCCGATGGAATTACCCTATTTCATACTTATAGCTCTCTTGGTTTTCTGGAAACTGTCAGCTCATCCGATGGAAAAGTTCAACATCGATATGCATATAATAAAAATGGTGATCTTATCAGTATTCATGACGAAAATGAAAAGATCACAATTCAACGAGAAATCGATCCATTTGGAAATGTAATCCGAGAAGTTTTTTCAAATGGCATCGATATCAAAAAAAGCTACGATGATTTTGACCGCACAAAGCTCCTTCAAATAGAGGGTGTAGGTCACATATCTTATGCTTACGATCCTCTCTATTTAAGGAGCGTGAGCCGCTTTTCTAAAGATGGAAAATTGCTGTATACCCACAACTATGAAGCCTATGATATTGATGGAAATTTGCTTCTGGAAAGCATAATCAACAACTCTGGTCAAATACAACATCTCCTCGATCTTAAAGGACACAAAATAGAGATCGTGTCCCCTTATTTTTCGCAAAAATGCTTCTATGATGCATGCGACAATCTTATCGAGAGCATTGTTGACCAGAAGCCAATCTTTTATACCTATGATGATCTATCACAGCTTATTGAAGAAGATGGAATTTCCTATGCATATGATTCTCTTTTCAATCGAAGAATGAAAAACGGTCAAGAATATGAAGTGAATAATTTGAACGAATTAAAAGAATTAAATTATGACCTTAATGGCAATCAAATTAAAAAGAATAATATTAAATACGTTTATAATCCATTAAGCCGTCTAGTAGAAGCAAACTGCGATAAAAGAAAGGTTTGTTTTCATTACGATCCATTGGGGCGCCGCTTAGCCAAAATCGTGATGGAAATGGCTACCTCTGGATGGCGAGAGATTTATCGAGAAAACTATCTTTACGACGGCAAGCATGAAATTGGCGCTCTTGCATCAGACGGAACGCTCAAAAATTTCAGAACTCTCGCAATATTGCATAAACCAATTCCAGCTGTGGATATTGATGATCAAGAAGAGGATTTGCAAATCAATATATCAGAGAATTTTGAAGTGTTCATTGATCTCCCTATCCCAGCAACAGTTGCAGTTGAATTCAATCAGAAAATTTTTGCTCCTATCACTGATATGCAAAAGAATATTTGCCGATTAGTTGATCCTTTTTCCAAAAAAACAGTTGGTCATTACGATTTCACTGCCTTTGGAGAAGAAAAAGACCAAATAGATGATAATCCTTGGCGTTATGCAGCAAAACGTTTCGATCCTGAATTGAAACTGATCTATTTTGGCAAACGTTACTATGATCCAGAATTAGCCAAATGGCTGACAACCGATCCAGTTGGATTTGTAGATAGCTTGAATCTTTATCAGTATGCCCTAAATAATCCTTTTCATTATTACGATCCAGATGGTGAATTCATTATAGCACTTCCTCTACTGATTTGGGGGGCAGAATTGATATTGCCTTCCTTATCTGCGTGTGTTGCTCCTATTATTTACGGAGCAATTACTAGTGCCGTGGCTGTTGCAGCATGGGAAGGGTCGAAGTATGTCAATAATGTAATGGAAAAAAAGAGTGGTGGTGCAGAGCATACTAAAAATAAACGGCCAAGTACTCAGCAGAAACATGAAGACAATATAGCTAGAACACAAAGAGAGCAAAGAAAAGCAGAAGCAAAAAGACAAAAAATCAGAAATAAAGCTCAGAACAAGAAACAGCAAAATAAAGGAAAAAAATAAATGGGAATAGTTTTAGCAGTAAAAAAGAATGATTCTATTTGCATTGCTTCTGATTCAATGTATGTCATCGGAGGCTCAACTAAGCTAACTGGTGATCAAGTGGTTAATTCTGAAAAAATTATTGAGTGGGGATCTTCATATATAGGAGCTACCGATCACCCTGTTTGGCCTCTTGTGCTGAAAAATTATATCGCTCAATCCAAACAAAAACCTGCCCTAAAATCAAGAGAAGAAATTTTTGACGAACTATTAAAAATGCATCAACTGTTGAAGGATAAATATTACCTTGTGCAGGAAGATGATGAAGATAACGAATTCGAGTCTTCGAGATTTGAATCTTTGATCGTTAACTCTCATGGTATTTTCAAAACCTATCAGCTCCGATCTATTCAACATTTTATAAACTTTGCTGCTATCGGAACAGGAACTTCTTATGCCCTTGGTGCCTTGCATGCGCTCTATGATCGATTAGATTCAGCAGAAGAGATTGCAAAAGCAGCTTTAAATGTAGTCGTGGAGTTTGATGATAGCTCTGGCCTGCCTGGAACCTTTCGGATGGTGCAAGTGAAATGACAACGATTTGCGCAGTAAAAAAAGGAAAAAGATTATGTATCGCTTCTGACACTCTTACGCTTTTTGGATCTAGGAAAGAAGTCTCTGGGAAACATGTTCATAGAGACGGAAAAATTATCCAATTGGGTTCAAATTACATAGGAGCTTCTGGTCATCATTCCTGGGGATTGATTCTAGATCATTATTTTTCGGAAAAAAAGACATCTCTTGAGTGGAAAACAGCGGATCAAATTTTTGAAATATTTAATACTCTACATCAACATTTGAAAGATCATTATTTTCATAATTTCTCTTTCTCTCGTTATATACCATTAGAATGTTCAAATTTTGGCCTCTTAATTATTAATTCATATGGCATTTTTGAAGTGGATTATGTAAGGGTTGTTCGGCAGCACAGACATTTTTTTGCAATAGGAACAGGTGAAGAATACGCTCTTGGGGCAATCAAGTCAGTATATAATTTGATCGATGACCCAGAAGAAATTGCAAAAATTGGAGTTAAAGCTGCTGCTCAATTTGATCGAAAAACCGATCTCCCGTTACAAACTCACTGCATAGATTTGGGATAAAAAAGAACGACATTTTGACGAAACGCGGTACACTATCGGTACAGTGAAGGGTAACTTTGGTCGATCATAACCAGTAAGAGGCTGTTTTAAACTTTAATTTTTAATATTTTTTCAATAAATCAGCTATTTTAGTTGTTTTATACCATTTCGGAAAAATAAATTTTAATTTTTAGCCCAATCCCTTGTACACAACTGGCGTACTGCTCCCGATCTCGCGGTAAACGCATTCCATGCTTCGCAACAAAAATCAAGAATTTGTTCATATGATTCAAAGCATCGATTTCCTAAATATCTATCCCTCAATACTTGCCAGACCTGCTCTGTTGGATTTAATTTAGGAGAAGCAGGAGGCAATGGGAGTAACGACAAATTCTTTGGCAACTCGAGCCTGCTAGTAGTGTGCCATGCTGCTTGATCAAAGACTACTACGCCGTGATTACCAGGATCAATATGTTTTGCAATCTCGTTTAAATGCTTCTGCATACAAAAAGTACCTATTGTTGGTAAAACCAGATCACCAGTTTATCATATGTTTTGCGCTTCTAAAAAGAAACATTTTGTCTATTTGTAAAAGAGTAAATTATTTTTTTAAAAAAAAGACTGGATTGGTGCACAAGTAAAGATATCGCAATCTTTTTGCTTGGTAATAAGCTCGAACTAAACTTTGGATAATTCCATCTGTTGCAAAGAAATACAGAAATCTGTACATTGAAAATAAATTGAGGTATTCAATGAAAGAAAAATCTCGACTTACCTTGGATATGACCCCGGACGAGCACATGTATCTCAAAATGGCTTGTGCCAAACTAGGGATCACTATGAGAGAGTTTATGCTTATGGCTGCCTTTAGACAGATGGAAGAGATAGAAGATGAATGGCTAGCTGAGAAAGCTCGAAAAACATTAGAGAATATCAAATCAGGAAAAGAGAAAACTATTCCATGGTCTAGCATGAAAAAACGCATCTCCTAAATGAAATAATGAAATACCACATCGAAATTGCCGAAAAGTTAGAAAAGAAATTCAATCGCATCCCTAATAAAGAGAGAGAACGTATTATTGAAAAAATCGATCTGCTTGCTGAAAATCCGAGACCACAAGGTTGCAAGAAGTTGAAAGGGAATAAACAGCTGCCTCTTTATCGTGTTCGTGTTGGAGATTATCGCATCATCTATGCTATTGAGGATAAGATATTACTTGTTTTAATTATAGATGTGGGCAATCGAAAAAATATATATAAGGATTAGGTGAATTTTTGCGAATTAAAGTTCGATAATATTATATTACCATATAATTCTAAATCATTTAAATCCTTAAAATGCTAGTAAAATCGACTTGGGTGATCTCTTCTAAATAACGAATAATACCTTTTCCTGAAGGGTCTAAATATTTTTCCAATTCCACACTTTCTTGATGATAAAGATTTTCGATATTTTTCTTTAACTCAAGAAACTCCTCTCTTTGAGCATGGGCAAGATTTTCTTCTATTTGACGGAATAATTCAGTTGCAGGGTGATCTTCATGTCCTTCAATTGCCCGGGATGATTGCAATGCCGACCTTAGTTGCTCCTGCTGTAAAATGCGGGCATGGATGGTCGAGTCATTAAGGAGACGTTCTACTTCCTGATATACCCTCACACTCCAAGCTATAATCACTTTCTTGCTCAATTGCTCCGCTACTTGTTTAAGCAGAGCCTTCCACATAGTAGGTTCTAACTCTTGACTTGTTAAAAGCTCAAAGACTTGCAGAGAAAGATTAGTCTCACGCGGACTTAACACGTCTTCATTGACTAGGATAGCTCGTAAGAGTTTACGATCAGAAAGAGCATGAGTATAGCGACCTAAAACCGTTTCATTCTTTATCATTCTATTGAACTCTTGAAAAGATTCAAAAAATGACCTCACATGAGAAAACCAGTTACGCTCTAGCTCGGCTCGTTGTCGATGATACTGTTTCAGAATCCGAGCTTGGGTTTCTCTTTGCAGTGATAGATGTTCCTCAATGATTGCCATTTGATCGTTAGTAATAGAAGCATCCAGTTGCAGTTTTTCTGCTGATACAAAGATCTCTGAAGATCCCCGTTGTCCTTGACGTCCTGCCCTTCCACGGGCCTGTTCTTCAACACGATGAGATTCGGGATAGAACGTCAACAGGACATGTAATCCACCATTGTCGTTACTATTTTCTTTCAAAATGATATCTGTCCCTCTTCCGGCAGTGTTTGTTGCTACTGTCACAGATCCTGGATATCCTGCTTGCTCTAAAATGTCTTCTTCAGGCTTGTCCTGTATTTCATTGATGAGTTCGAGAGGAATACCTTCCTTAATTAGTTGTGCAGCAATCTCCTCTGAATCTTGAATGGTTTCACATAAAACCAAGATTGGCCTTCCTTGGTCTCGGCAATCCTTAACTGTTTTAATAATTTTTAAGACATATTCTTCATTTGAAGCAAAAATAAGTACTGGCGCATCTTTTCGTTGTGAAGGGCGATGAGTAGGAACATCAAAAGTCTCATTACCATATACAGCTTGTATAGCTTCTCGATCGTCTTTCAACCCTAAAGTGCCTGAAAAGCCATAACAAAAGCGATGCATCGGATAAAATAGAGAATGAGAAAGAGAAATGGGTAGTAAGCTTTCTGCTTTAGGAGCAATGCCATGTTTCAATTCGACAAACTCATGCACGCCATTTGACCAACGACATCCATGCATGAGCCTTCCTGTATTTTCTGCATCAATAATGACTATAGCTTTTTGTATTTGACCATCCTGATTTTTTTGGTCGACAATTACATAGTGGTGCTTTTCCTTCCTCAGAAAAAGGGCCACATAAGCGGATTGTATCCATTGCTGCAACTGTTTGTCGGAGATTTGAGCAATGGATCTCCCCGAAAGATTACTCAAAAACTCTTTGAGATTACCAAGGAGCTGAGCAGAGGGGAGAAGATCTTGTTGTTCTTCTGAAATATGCTCTTTGACAAATTGTAAAATGGGGGTATAGACCCATTCATAGCTTACTTGAGCGGGATAACCTAAGCGGGCACTACTGGCGGCTGTATCTACAGTTAAGTTGTCCAATTCATCTATAATCAGACAATCAAACCGGGGTTCCTGAGGAATGGCCTGGGCTTTTTCAGGAAATAGAGCTCTACAGTAGAGCATTTCTCTCATTACAGCAAATTCAAAATCGGAAGCCGTCCCATACAATACATTTGCTTGAAATCTATCCGACTCAGGCTGATCAGAACAAATATGGGAAGTATTGATACCAAAGGCCTCAAAAAATCCGCTTGTTTTGTCTCTGTCTCGTACGGCGAGATTTTGAGAAGAGGATATGATGTGAACTCGTTTATTCTGCATAGCCAGAATAAATGCCAAGGCGGCGGTGATTAACGATTTTCCCTCCCCCGTTTTGATCTGAGCAAAAGCTCCTTTTTCATAACCTAATTGCCCTAAGATAGCAAGCACTTGAGCTGGATAGAGATAACGGTTCAATTTGATCCGCATGGCAAGACGGCAGATGACGACTAATTGCAAGATCTCTTCTTCCTGCAAGGGGTCTGCTTTTGTCCGTATTGTGCAAGCAATGTCAGTGAGCTGATCGAGGTTATGATGCTGCCATTGATGACACCAATATTGTATGATTTCATATTGTTTTGTGATTTTATCGAGATGCCCTTGAGAGAGAGGAAACAATACATTGACATCTTTGCCTGCAAATCTCTCGATGAGTAACGGGATATCCTCCTTGAGATTCATGACGTCGGCAAATTTCTCAGGATAAATATTCTCTAACCTGTTTAGCAGCTGGGAGAATGTAACCTTTTTTTCTAAAAAATTCATTAAATACTCGTTAGCTTGAGGATTTTCAGCTAAAGCATTTAAAAGATACAAACAATGTGTCACCGTATCTAAAGAGGAATTATTGAAATCAACAGAGTGAGGAAGAGCTAATAAGACCTCTATTCCCCATGCGTCATTAGTTTTGTAAGCTTCTTCAAGCATTTTTGATATATCGGCTTGGGAATAGGTTGGGGGTAAGGAGTCATCAGTACGTGTTGTGAGTAGTACAATCAGTTTGATAAGCGCAACTTTTTCCTTTTCTTCAAGCTTATCCTTCTGAAGCTTGTTAAAAACCTTGGAGTAAAAACGCATCGAAGAACGCTGTTTCGCCGATAAGGCACTTAAATAACGTATGGCTTCGCTTTTCATTGTGGAAAATGAGGTCATCTGGGCCAACAATTGATGTATTCGCAGAGCTCGAGGTGGATTAAGTGAAGAAGCCTCTCCAGACGGTACAGTTTCTCTCAGAAAAAAATTTTCATCTTGCAAAAGACCGGGCTGTTCTCGTAGCCGAATCAAGCACTCTTTCCCTTCTTCGTCGTAACAAGGGAATGTGGATAACTGTTCCAGAGATTGATCAGTAGCAAGGATGATTTGATGAAAGTCATTGATAATTTCCAGGAGAGTGGATAGAGGATAGGCATCTTGGTTTCTAGTTGTGATGCAGCTAAAAAACGGTCTAGCACCTCCTCGCTGGCAGATTGCATAAAGTCTTTTTAAGTGAGGAGAGAGGCTTTCGTTTGCTTGCTGTAAAAGAGTTTGGAAAAATTCCTCTTTTCGCCTCTCTTCAATTAAACTGCAGTAAGGAAGGATGCTAAGGATAAGTTTTCCGCTATCAACGTCATCTTGATATCTGGAAGAGATTAGTCTTGCTTGGATCCACTCCTGCAAGCGAAGCGAACATGCGCTCATATTTGCTTGTTGTTTCTCTGTAAAGTAGGGATGTGAAAAAGAAGAAAGCAGCGCAATTGCCATCATATTTCCTTTAATTCTCTATAAGATGAATTTTATGACAGGCGTTGTTATCGCTGTCCTTAATTGTGTAAACATATTTACTCCTCTAAGTTCGAAGGAAATTCTATTAAGAAAGTTTCGCTCACTGGCCTTTCTCTTCTTGCTCTTTCAATCTCTATGTGTTCTCGGAAACAGGCATAAACTTCAGAATGCCTTTGGATAAACAGCATTATTTCTCTAAGTTCGATTGCATAAGCATCTCTTTTTAGTCCCAATATCAGTTGTCGATCAAAGATCTTGTTATAGTCTAGCCCTTCAAGCTGAGGTCTCCTTACCTGAACGATACCTTCTGGATGTTCTCTTATATATTGCTCGCAAATGGCATTTAACCGTGGACGGTCTACTACAAATTGTCTGATATTTCTGAGTATATTCTTTAGTTCTCTTATCTCTTCTATCAATTGTTCACAATGGTTTAGAGCTGCACGTTCGAGAGGATGCATTCTGTAATCATCAGTATTGATATGAATGTCTTCATCTGTAGATCCGTCGCATGAGCTTCTACCAAAAATGCTGGAAAACACGAAACTGCTGATTCGAGACACAAAGACCTTCAGCGGCTCCGGAAAATGCCTTTCAAGAAAACGATAGGTGACGCCTGATGTTGCCACAATCCCCGCAATCCCTATCGGATAGGTAATCCACGACGTAATAAGGGGATTGACAAATGTGGCTAGGAATAAAACACTTATCCCTAAGAGGTGAACGGTCAGTTGTATTTGTGTCAAATGTTTATCGATTCCTCTCCTTGCAGGCAATGGAAGACAGTTTGCTGCACGAGAAACGATTCCGGTGTTTAACTGTTCTAACTGATCATTCCAATGATGCCAGTTGCTTGTTAGTTGGGAAAATAATAACGTCATCGATTTGCTCCCCAAACATTTAGTTTTCTAAAAGCAATATTTTTCTTCTTGACCAATCTGCTTCTGATTTTTCTAGATGCTCTTTGAAACAGGCATAAACTTCAGCATGCCTTTGTATAAATAGCTTTATTTCTTCAAGCTCGGCTGCATAAGCATTTCTCTTTAACCCCAATATCAACTCTCGGTCATAGATCTTGTTATAGTCTAGTCCTTCTAGTTGTGGTTTCTTTACCGGAACAATACCTTCAGGGTGTTCTCTTATATATCGCTCGCAAGTGGCATTTAACCGTGGATGCTCTGCTATAAATTGCCTGATCTTGGAAATTGTACTTTTTAGCTCTTGTATATCTTCTAGCAATCTTTCACAGTGTTGTTGAGCTTCAAGTTTCATAGGATGTATTTTGTAATCCTCAGTGTTAAGAGAAACTTCTTCTGAGCCTCTTATAGTATCGATGAATTTTCTCATAGGCGTTATCATCGCTGCCCTCAATTGTGCAAACATATTTACTCCTCTAAGTTCGAAGGAAATTCTATTAAAAAAGTTTCGCTCCCTGGCCTTGCTCTTCTCGCTCTTTCAATCTCTATATGTTCTCGGAAACAGGCATAAACTTCAGAATGCCTTTGTATAAATAGCATTATTTCCTCAAGCTCGGCTGCATAGGCAATTCTTTTTAGCCCCAATATCAGTTCTCGATCGTAGATCTTGTTATAGTCTAGCCCTTCAAGCTGAGGTCTCCTTACCGGAACGATACCTTCTGGATGTTCTCTTATATATTGTTGGCAAACGGCATTTAACCGTGGACGTGCTAATACAAATTGTCTGATATTTCTGAGCATACTTTTTAGTTCTCTTATCTCTTCTATCAATCGCTCACAATTTTCTAGGGCTTCACGTCTGACAGGGTGCATTCTGTAATCATCAGTATTGATATGAATTTCTTCTTCTGTAGATCCGTCACATGAGCTTCTGCCAAAAATGCTTGAAAACGCGAAACTACTGATTCGAGACACAAAGATCTTCAGTGGCTCCGGAAAATGCCTTTCAAGAAAACGATAGGTGACGCCCGATGTTGCCACAATCCCTGCAATCCCTATCGGATAGGTAATCCACGACGTAACAAGGGGATTGGCAAATGTGGCTAGGAATAAAATACTTATCCCTAAGAGGTGAACGGTCAGTTGAATTTGCGTCAAATGTTTATCGATTTCTCTCTTTGCAGAAAATAGAAGACAGTTTGCTGCATGAGAAACGATTTCAGTGTTTAACTGTTCTAACTGATCATTCCAATGATGCCAGTTGCTTGTTAGTTGGGAAAATAATAACGTCATCGATTTGCTCCCCAAGTATTTATATAGTTGCTTATGTTTACTCCGTTAAGGGTCAGTGATTCATTAGGAAACACAACTTGGTGAACTGCATTCAATTGAGAAAGCTCATTTCTTTTCGAAACACTAAATTGATTAAGGCGTGCCAGCTCTTCTAGATCCTCGAATAGAGCTTGAGCTCTGTTCACGATTCTTAATCTCATAGCCTGTTGCCTCTCTTTTTCCATAGCATCAACTTGAATCAACCATGTTCGCCTGTTAGCACTTCCTTCTCTTAATACATCAATCTTATCTCGTTGATTTCTCTCTTCTTGAGCCCTGTTCTTCTCTCTGCCGATATAATAGCCGGGAATAGCCCCGACTAATAAAAAAGCCAATCCCCAATAGGCATATTTCCGTGCCCAATCGGGTTGTTGGGCAATCCTCTGTCGTAGTTCTAGATCCAATTGTTCTACTCTGGGCCTATCGGCGTATATACTTCTTGTTAAACAGTCTTGGTAATCACGCATAGCTCTCCTATAGAGGTCGTCAACAGCAAACACTGTAGGGGTTAAAGCATCCTGAGGTAAACCTGCCATTTCAGATGGACGTCGGGTATTTCCTGCTATGATTTGTTGAACACGGGGAAAATCAATAGCGAGCTTTTCTCCCTCGGAAAGCATAATTGGATACTGGTTGCCGTCAAAACCTCCTGAATTTGCTTGGAGCATCTGGTACGCTCCGATTCTTTCATAGTTGATAATTGTCATATGTCATCCAAAAGTTTTAAGAGTTCAAAATATCTAATAAGTGATACTTCACATCAGCTTTTGCTCGTTCTGCTAATAGACGGGGAGAGACGCCTTCTTTATCTTCTGCTGATGGATCTGCTCCGGCACGCATTAAATGCAGAACAGTGTCAACTTGTCCCCTTTCAACTGCTAGATGCAGGGGAGTCGTTTCATGTGAATCTCCCTCGTTGACATCGAAAATGTCAGCAAGCAATCGGACTGCTAAGGGATTACCCATTTTGACTGCTCGATGGAGTTCTGTTTCTCCCTTCTCTGCTTGAGCGATAAACCGTTCGTAATCATTGAATAGCTCAAGCACCTCCTGTTTGTTGGCCACATCTTTGGGTAATCTTCCATCCGGAGTACGCAGGGTCGCATCCGCTCCGCAAGAGAGCAAGAGACGCACTATATCTAAATGCCCTTCCCTAGCGGCATCGTGAAGAGGTGTTAACCCGTGAATATCGGTAAAGTTGATATCGACATCGAGGTGCAGCAATAATAAAACATGTTTAAAGTTGCCTTTGGTTGCTGCTAGATGTAGCAAGGTGCGTCTCTGATGATTAACATGATCGGGATCCTGTTGAGTGTACTCAAGCAAAAGCTGAAATTGCTCATAAGAGGAGTTTTCAGCTGCTAGGGCAAAGGCATTCTGTCGCAAGGGGGTTTCAAGCAAAGGGTTGGCTCCCCTTTGTAATAACCATGCTGTGCAGGCTAAAGCCCCAGAGGATGAGGCGATATGAAGACCGGAGCGTTCTTGTAAAAGGTCGGCATTGATAGGAACATTTCCTTTATAAAGAGAAGCCATCGTATCCAAGTTATCATTTCTGATAGCTCCAATAATGGCAGGGATAATGTTGTCGAGATTAGCTGACACTTTAAACGGATCCAATAACCCGAAGACAGACTGACTGGCATTTCCTTGTGCTGCTAATGAAAGAACATCTTCATTGTTTTCTGTTCTTGCCTCAGGATTGGCTCGATGATTCAACAGATACTCCACTATTTCAGGGCGATTTGCCTGAGCTGCTAACAGTAACGGCGTTGACCCTCGCAGCTTTTCAACAATTTCTTTGTCCTGGTCGCTTTTGGTTGTCACCTCTTCTACGGGTGCATTGATAAGGCCTCTTTGAAGTGTTGTAATCGCCTTTAATGCAGACATTTCCCCATGTAGAGCCGCATGGTGTACAGGTTGCAGACCCTTCTCATCTTGAAGATCTAAGGGAATGCCCTTAGCGGCAAGCAATCCTAATAATTTAGGGTCATCAACTTGTGCAGCCAGGTGAATAGGGTGTCCGCTTTCCTTTAAAATATCGACTTTTGCTCCATGAGTGAGCAAGTGAATGGCTAATTCTTGCTGTTTCTTCGCAATTGCCATGGCAAGAGCAGAGGTGTAAATGGATGTTCCTCGCCGATTGGGATCGGCGCCGAAAGCTAATAATTCTTTGACTGAAGAAAAGAAGCCTTGCTGACATGCAGTGAGTAGAGGAGTCAATAGTCGATAGTCAAAATGATCTAAATTCGCCCCTGCTTTTGAGAGAATAGGTATATTTTTTTCATTTTGCTTCAGTATTGCATAAAAAATAGGTGTGTGACCATCCTGGTCCTCTCCATTAATCTCAGCAAGGGGGGCTTCTTCGAGAAGTTCTTTCAAAAGTGCGGGATCTTCTTGAACAGCTCCCAGATGTAGTAGGGTTTGACCGAAACGATTGCGAGCTTGAAAATCAATCGGCGCATGGTTAAAGGGAGAATTGCCTGCCACAACGAGAAGATTGGCAAGGGTGTCCCCTACATGATCTTTCGGGTTAACGTTTGGAGGGAAAGCTTGCGCCTGTTTGAGGATGTTTAATTGCATATCTTTGTCTTTGCACAAACGAAGCGCAACAAGGAGAGGAGGCCCCCAAAAGAGTGTGCCGTTTGACTCCATAGAAACGATCTCCAACGGAGGCAGCTTTCCAATAATGCTGGCAACTCGATCAAATGCTTTGTCTTCAAGAGCCCGAACAAATGCCGACAACTGTTTATGACACGGTCCCTTTTCCTGCTTAAGCACTTCTTGGACCAGGCCGCTCTTTGAGAGCTCAAGAGGGCTTTTCTCTTGTCGATTAGGTTGATCAGGAGAGAAGCCGGCTTTCAGTAAGAGCTTCACGCAATGAGAATGCCCTTGCTTGCAAGCTAGATGCAAAGCGTTGTCGTTTTTAAAAAATCGTTGATCGATCGGCCCCTCTTCTAAGATGATTTCTAAGATCTTTTGTTGTCCTGAGTAGCTCGCATATAACGTAGGAGTCCATCCTTCGCCTGTAATCGCGTGGAAAGAGGCTCCTTTTTGGTGAAGGCGGAGAGCTGCTTGAATATTGTGGCGAAAGATCGCGAGACATAAGCCGTGGTTGAGGATTTCATCGGGAGGACCTACCTCCATTATTTGATCGAGGATAGCTTCATCGTTCTGGATAGCAGCCTCGTATAGTTCTTCCGGTCGAATCCTGATGCGGTTTTCCAAGATCTTTGCGACATCTTTTTTCTCCCTCCGACGGACAGCATAATAGAGCGGAGCATGTCCATTTTCGTCTTGAATATCGAAATTGGCTCCCTTTTCCATTAGCCATTGTAATATGTCCTCTCTCCCCATTCGAGCAGCGACGTGTACCGGCAGTGTCCCTTGTGCATCGAGAGGTTCATTTACAAGATCATAGTCTGGAAATCGCTCTGCGATCAAGTTGATTGCTTCCATATTGCCCCTTTCAAAGATAGGGTATAAAAGGCTTCGATCGTGAAAATGGTCTTTTAAGGAAATGTGTTGTGCTGGCATCCGCTTTAGCAAAAAGGACAGTACACTCGTACTGCCATGCTCTGCCGCCAGATAGGGAAGGGTTTTATTTCCTTCTTCAGGCAAGCGTGACAATAGGTCTTGCGATTTGAGCATTTCTCTCCTGAAAAGGAAGATGGCATTAGATTTGGCTAAATAGTGGACGGCTCTCCACCCTCGAGGCCCTCTGAGCCCTTCTAATTTTGCTCCCATCGGCAGCAGCAGTAGAGAGATGGCAAGATAATTTCCCGCTTGTGCAGCAGTCATAAGACACTGCTGTAGTTGATCTTCTGATAAATTGCCCTCATGAAAAATCTTTTCTAATTCGTCACTAAAGCCGGCTTTCAAGAGGTGATCATAAAAATTGGGGAGGTCATTGACAGCGGGTCTGACTCCTTTGTCCCATAGAAAATCAACCATATCCCAGGCACCAAGATCTATAGCAAAATGAAAAGCGGTGATTCCCTCCGCATTTGGTTGGCTGAACAATTGAGGATATTGTTTCGCCAAGTAGAAAACTAAAGGGAGATTGCCATGTTTAAAAGCAATAAGGGGAAGTCCTTCACGGGAGGCATTTTGATATTGAACGAGGTTGGGATGCTTTTCTATTAGCAAACCGAGAATCTCTGGACTCCCCTTTTTTATTGCCGATTCGATCGTAAGTTCCGAAGGAGCGACGTATCTTAATAAAACATCGACAACGGGCAGGCAATTGCGCATGACAGCAATATCAATAGGAGCGACCCCGTCTCGACGTTTCTCAGAAACAATGGCTCCTAATCTAATCAGTCGTTCCACAACCTCCGGGTCATCAAGCTCGCAAGCTAGCGTCAAAGGGGTGCCTCCTTCTTCGCTGCATTCATTGATAAACGGCGACACAATGGCATCGCAAGACAAAACCAGATTGATCGCTTCTTTATTGCCTTCATGTAAGGCACAGTGAAGGTCGG
>JBAPRV010000082.1:0-24397 GCA_049281295.1 Chlamydiales bacterium | reverse complement strand
GGGCATGTTCGAGATCTTCCCCAAAAAGGGTTTGGGATCGATGTTGAAAATGACCTAGAGCCTCAATATCAAGTTCTTCCGGATAAGAAAGAGGTAATAGAGAAGCTTGTAAAGGCGGCGAAAGAGTGTGATGAAGTTTATCTTTCTCCCGATCCTGACAGGGAGGGGGAGGCGATTGCGTGGCATATTGCAAGCTTGCTTCCACCGAAAACCAAGATCAAAAGGGCCTCATTTAATGCGATTACGAAAGAGGCGGTCTTAGAGGCCCTCAACCACCCGCAGAAGATCAACATGGCATTGGTGAATGCCCAGCAGGCCCGACGTCTCTTGGACCGTATTGTGGGTTACAAGATCTCCCCTATTTTAGCGCGTAAAATTCAACAACGATCAGGTATCTCTGCAGGACGAGTTCAATCGGTTGCTCTTAAGTTGGTGGTAGATAGAGAAAAAGAGATCGATAACTTCAAGCCGGTCGAATATTGGCTTCTAGGAGCTGTGCTCCGAGATGGAAAGCCTTCAAAGCAGTTTCATGCCTCTCTCTACTCAATTGACGGGAAAAGATGGGAGAAAGAGCCGATTGAGGGCAAAGAGGTGGCTCTTATAAATAACAAAGAGAGAGCTGATGAGGTTCTTGAGCAGCTTAAGAAAGCCTCCTATCGAGTTGCCAAAGTGGATAGGAAGGAGAAAAGAAGAAACCCTGAACCTCCTTTTATCACCTCTACCCTCCAACAAGAAGCAAGCCGACATTTTCGCTTTTCAGCTTCAAGAACTATGAGCATTGCCCAAACGCTCTATGAAGGAGTTGATTTGGATAGTGAGGGAGCTGAAGGGCTCATCACCTATATGCGAACCGACTCGGTACGCCTTGCTCCGGAAGCTGTTCAGAAAGCGAGACAATATATCGAAGCGAAATATGGGAAGAAGTATCTCCCCTCCTCACCGCGTAGTTACACAACCAAACGCAGTGCTCAGGATGCTCATGAGGCTATCCGGCCCACAAATGTAGAGCATCCCCCAGAGCATGTCCGGCCTTATCTTTCACATGATCAATATGTCTTATATGAGCTTATCTGGAAACGCTTTATTGCCTCGCAGATGGAGCCTGCCGTATACGATACCTTATCGGTGGATATTAGCACCGATCAGAATATTATGCTCCGTGCCACAGGATCAGTGATTAAGTTTAAAGGGTTTTTGGCCCTTTACGAAGAGAAAAGAGATGAAGAAGAAGAGAAAAAAGATTTTATCCTTCCCCCTTTAAAGCCGGATACTCCCCTTCATCTAGTCGAAGTCACTTCAGAGCAGTCATTTACAAAGCCGCCTCCACGGTTTACCGAAGCATTGTTGGTCAAAGAGCTGGAAAAATCCGGGATCGGACGCCCCTCGACTTATGCTTCCATTATGAATAAGATTCAAAGCAGAGAGTATACCGTCAAAGAAAAGTACCGTCTGAAACCAACCGAACTTGGACGTGTGATAGCCCAGTTTCTCGAGGATAATTTTCAAAGAATCATGAATGTCGGCTTTACAGCCGAAATGGAAGATACGTTAGAGCAAATAGCTGCTAACAAAATAGAGTGGAAGTCGGTGGTGCGCGACTTTTGGGATCAGTTTATTCCGACTGTGGAGACAGCTGAGAAAGAGGCTTTTGTCCCTAAAGTTATGACCGATATCGATTGTCCTCAGTGTGGTAAAGCAAAATTACAAAAAATTTGGTCTAAATCCCGATATTTTTACGGCTGTTCTGATTATCCGGAGTGTGATTTTACAACCTCCGTCGAAGCGCTTTCTTTTAAAAAGGAGGACTATGATCCCAACTTCAACTGGGATCAGCCCTGCCCTATTTGTGGAGGAGAAATGAAACTGCGCCATGGAAGATATGGTCCATTTTTGGGATGTATCCGGTATCCTGAGTGCAAAGGGATCGTGAACATCTCTAAAAAAGGAGAAACGCCTCTTCCAACAGGCGAGATGCCCTCCTGTCCAGCCATTGGCTGCGATGGAAAAATGGGAGCTCGTCGATCCCGTTTTGGCAAGGTCTTCTTCTCCTGCTCGAACTATCCCGATTGTGATGTCATTGTCAATGATCTCTCTCAACTTTCTAAAAAGTATCCCAACCACCCCAAAACGCCCTATCAGAAAAAAGCGAGGAAAGGAAGAGGAGGGAGCCAAAAAAA
Organism: Chlamydiales bacterium; assembly: GCA_049281295.1. Taxonomy (GTDB): domain Bacteria; phylum Chlamydiota; class Chlamydiia; order Chlamydiales; family JAAKFR01; genus JBAPRV01. The sequence goes on along the minus strand of JBAPRV010000082.1, from coordinate 22,220 downwards.
ATACAACCCATCGCCTGAGCTTGCAGCAGTCATTGGGGAAGAGGGTGTGACAAGAGGAGAAGCCACAAAGAAAATCTGGGTCTATATAAAAGAGCATAATCTCCAAAATCCTGAAGATAAAAGAGAAATCATTCCCGATGCAAAGCTTACAGCTGTTTTTGGCTCCGATGAGACGGTCAGTATGTTTCGCCTTGCAGCCTTTTTATCTCAACACCTCCGATAATTTTTGATTCTTAATTCAATATTAATATAAGCTGGTTGATGCCCTATAGGAATTCAAAATATGAGTCTTATACCATCATCTGTTTCATTGAAAAAGCCAGACAATCTTCAGGTTCCTGTAAATGAACAAAGAGAGGAGCCTTTAGAGGGAAGAATTGAGACGATTGGAAGAAAAGCGATTGAAATTCAAGATGGTTTATTATTATGGGCGGGCCTGGAAGATGCACGCCTAAAAGAGAGAGAAATAAAGCCAATTACTGAAACAACCCTAAAGGAATTGATTGAAGAAAGTGCAAAACACCACCGTTCATTTAACAAAAACACTGAATTGGATTTATTCCCTGACGGGTTAACACTGATACTATTGGATAAAAAATTTCGTCAAATTCTTAGAGATTATCATTTTGAAGACATAATTCAGTGGTATAATGAAGACATGTGTTATTTTGATTTTCATATAGCTATAAAACTCAAAGAAATAGAGAGAGTTGCTATGCTGCAATTCATTTTTAATAAATTTGATAAGCTCTCCACTTATCGAGGATCCTTTTTATTAGAAATGTTGCGTACACCTCTGGGATCTGGAAATCCAATGTTCAATATACATCTCATTTATATACAAACTCAATTAAGTAGTAAGCTTTTAAGTAAGTACAAATGGATTAAATCTTTTTCTGACAATCCAATAAAAATCGCTAATGAAGTTGTTAAGAATGAAAAAAAGAGTTTTGAATTTATTGATCACATAATACTTCAGTATCTCGGAGGGATAAACTTGATTACAGAAGAATTTAATGAAATCCTTAATCCGGACGTAGAACGTTGTCACCTTAGAGACTATGTTCACCATCTCTTATACGAAATGATGCACAATCAAGTTTCATGTGAGGGAACACTGCTTACTCAGGATGACTTGCAACGGTTAGGAAAAGAAGGTTATATCACTCTTGCAGCAGAACGGTATCGTGAAACCGGGAGGGGATGGGTTGTTAAAATAACAGAAACAGGAGATCCCCTTGTAAGGGTTGCCGAACATACTCTACTTCCCCTGAAAGAAATAACCTCAGAAGATCGAGCCTATTTAGAAGAAGAAGAGGAAGAAGTGCGGCAAGCGCGTGAAAGAGGTGAAGAAAAAGAGTTGAACATATGGATTGGATATCGCATGAGGGGTATTACGGATAAAACAGCTCGGCTGATTTTAGATCAAGTTTGTATCTAGCTCTTGCTTATGCAAGCAAGTGAAGGATCGATTATCTCTTGTTTTTGCCGCTATTGAAACGTTCGGCACATTTCACCTTACAACCTATATCCCCTAACATTTACATTAACGTTGATTCTTAATGCAATATTAATATAATACCATTTCCGAGAAGTAACTGCCTAAATTGACACCGTCTAACACATCATTTTTGAATAGTCGTTTCTCGTACACGTTTAAAAACATGCGCTTCGAAACGCTTGTCCAAATCTGTTGTGTTTTACAGCGCCACTTTAGGAAGTTATTTCTCGGAAATGGTATAGCCTGATTGATAAATCATAGGAAGCAAAGCAAATGTGTATTATATACTCCTCTATGCCATCGAAAAATCCAGAAAGTTTTCAAGCTCTTGCAAATGAACCAATAGAGAATTCCTTTGTGAGCAGAGTTGAGGAGGTTGGAAGAAAAGGAATCGCAATACAAGATGGGTTGCTATTATGGGCGGGCCTGGAAGATGCATGCTTGCAAGATAGAAAAGTAACACCAATCACAGAAAAAGCGCTACGAGAGTTGATTGAGGAAAGTGCAAAACACCACCTTTCATTTAACGAAAACAATGAATTGACGTTATTCCCTGACGGTTTAACCCTGACATTAATAAAGGGTGTTCACTTTACAGCTTTTAGATTTTATAGCTTTTTTGACATAAATCAGTCGTATATAACAGAGGATGAGTTTTTTGATAAACCTGGAATTTTAAGATACAGGCAAATAAAAAGAGTAGCTATATTGCAATTCATTTTTAGTAATTTAAGTAAGTTCTCTGCTTATCGAAGAGCCTATTTAAAAGAAACGTTATGGCGTGAGGCATATGGTAATTCAAGCGTGGATATGCCTCTCATTTATTTACAAACTCAACTAAGTAGCAAGCTTTCAAACAAGTACAAATGGATTAAATCCTTTTATGATAATTTAATTAAAATCATTAACGATGATATTGATCACATAATATTTCAGTATCTAGGAGGGATAAACTTGATTACAGAAGAATTTAATGAAATTCTTAATCTGAAGGTAGAACGTTGCCATCTTAGAGACTTTGTTCAAGATCTTCTATTTGAAATGATTCATAAACAAGCTTCATGTAAGGCAGTACAACTTACTCAGGACGATTTGAAATATTTAGAAATGAAAGGTTTTATTACTCTTGCTGCAGATCGGTATCGAACAACTCGGAGGGGATCGATGTTTAGAATAGCAGCAACAGGGGATCTCATTGGAAAGTTTTCTGCATACAATCTAAGCCCCTTAGGGGCAATATCCCAAGAAGATCGAGCCTATTTAGAAGAAGAAGAGGAAGAAGTTCGACAAGCTCGTGAAAGAGGGGAAGAAAAAGAGTTGAACATATGGATTGGATATCGCATGAGCGGCATTACGGATAAAACAGCTCGGCTGATTTTAGATCGAGTTAGTGCATAGCCCTCGCTTATCCCAACATCTACATTAACCTTGATTCTTAATACAAGATTAATATAACCTGATTGATAAACCACAGGAGTCAAAGCAAATGAGTGATGCGTCATCAGCTGTTACATCGAGAAATCCAGACATCTTTCAAGCACATAAAAATGAACAAAGAGAGCAGCCCTTAGAAACAAGTGTTGAGAAAATTGGAAGAAAAGCGATCGAACTTCAAGATGGCTTATTATTGTGGGCAGGTCTGGGAGACGCACGCCTAAAAGAGAGAGAAATAAAGCCAATCACAGAAACATCACTAAAAGAATTAATTGAGGAAAGTGCAAAAAACCACGACCCAATGAGCGAAAGCGATAAATTAGCTTTATTCCCTGACGGATTAACGCTGAGAGTAATGGATGAACGTTTTCATCAAATTCTTAGACAGTATCGTTTTAGAGACATAAATCGGTGGCACGGAAAGGGGGATGATTTTCCCAATGGTCATAAAATTATAAGATACAGGAAAATAGAGAGAGTTGCTATGCTTCAATACATTGTTAGTAAATTAGATAAGCTCTCTGCTCGTCGAACAAACTATTTATTCGATATGTTATGCAAGGAAAGATTTGGTAATCCACTTATCTATATACCCCTCATTTACTTACAAACTCAATTAAGTAGTAAGCTTTCAAACAAGTACAAATGGATTAAATCTTTACCTGATTATCCAAATTGCGGAGAATTAAACCAGGTTACAAGAGACTTTAATGAAATTCTTAATCCAGATGAAGAATGTTGTCACCTTAGAGACTATGTTCACGACCTTCTATCTGAAATGATCTTCAACGAATTTTCATGTGGAGCAAAATATCTTGATCAGGACGATTTGCAATGGTTAGAAGCAAAAGGTTATATCACTCTTGCAGCAGACCGGTATCGTGAAACCGGGAGAGGATGGGTGGTTAGAATCACAGAAACAGGAGATCCCCTTGTACGGGTTGATAAAGACTCTCTACTTCCCTTAGGAGAAATATCCCCAGAAGATCGGGCCTATTTAGAAGAAGAAGAGGAAGAAGTTCGACAAGCTCGTGAAAGAGGGGAAGAAAAAGAGTTGAACATATGGACGGGATATCGCATGAGCGGCATTACGGATAAAACAGCTCGGCTGATTTTAGACCAGATTTGTGCATAACTCTTGCTTCACAGCTGCTCATAAAAAGATGTGGGTCAATCTCTCTCATTTCAAATTGAATCGACTATGCTGTAAAACCCTCTTATTTTCTTGGCGAGCTTCTCTTTGGTTTCAAAGACATGAGGGCATGAAGGCAAGCTATTCAGAAATCGTTTGCCATATCCTTTGTTCGCCAGCCTGGAATCGAGGCAGATCACACACCCTCTGTCATTTTTATTGCGGATGAGACGTCCAAAACCTTGCTTGAATTTGATAATAGCCTGAGGAAGCGAATAGTCAAAAAAAGGAGCCCCTCCATTTTTTGCAATCATTTCGCAGCGGGCCTGAAAGAGAGGGTCGGAAGGGACTTTAAAGGGGAGCTTTACAATGATGACGCATCGAAGGGACTCCCCTACGACGTCCACTCCCTCCCAAAAAGAATCGGCTCCAAATAAAACCGCTCGAGGGGTGATGCGAAATTTTCTGAGAAGAGCGCTTCGGCTCTCTTCCCCTTGGCAAAGCAAGGGATACTTTTTAGTGCGGAAGCGATCGGCAAGCCTCTTCTCACAATCTCTCAACATGTCATAGGAAGTGAACAACACGAAAGCATTGCCTTGACTTATCTCAATGGCTTCGAAAATCTTTTCTCCAATTTCTTCTTGAAAACCAGGGCTATTTGGATTGGGGAGGTCGGTGGGAACGGAAAGGATCATCTGTTTTTCAAAATCAAAAGGACTCTCATAAATCCGCTCTATCGCTTCCTCAATGCCTAATCGCTTACGAATAAAGTCAAATTTTCGATTAGCTGCAAGGGTTGCACTGCACATCACGATCGTTGGAATTTTCTGAAAAAGAGAATCGGATAGACGGGCTGCTATTTCCAATTCGGCATTCACCAGCGAAAGATGGGGAGCTTTCCCCTCGATCCATCGAACTCGCTGTTGCTCAAGGGGAGAGAAAATAAACGAGTGCAGGCTATTAAAAATATTCTCTAATCGATTTGTCAAGCCGGAGATTTCGACCAGGACCGATTCGCATTCGGAGTGCTCAATGCGTTCCTTTAGAAGGCGCAGGGATTGAGTGAATTTTTTCCCTTGATTGACAAAGGTTTGGGCAAGGGGTTGAAGGGTGTTTGTCCAAAAGGGAAGCTGGAGATGCTTCTCTTGCACCCGAAGCTTTTCTCCCTCATGAGGGAGATGGCCAATGGTATCAAATAGTTGGTGCGCAAGATCTCCTAGCAGTTGTTTTTCGGACGGCAGGGTCAACTCCAAAAGGGCATGATCTGATTTCTTTTCGGGGGAGAGCTTGAGCAATTTCTTTTGTAATGAGGTCAATTTTCCTGTCAGACGCCCTAGGCAACGAATAAGAGCATGGTAGTTCACTCTATCAGCAAAATGATCTGTGGCTACCTCCTCTATATGATGCGCCTCATCGAGAATCAGTCGACGGTAAGGAGGTAAAATGCATCCTTCCGTATAATTACCCGTTTCATATCTGATAGCCAGGTCGGCAAAAAAGAGATGATGATTTGCCACAATAAGGTGGGCATCGGCTGCTTTTTTGCGCGCTTTGAAAAAAAAGCACGCTTTATAGTAAGGACACTTTACATGTGTGCAACTTTCGGCTTCGGCTTTTACTTCTTCCCAGAGCGAGGGGGAAGGTGAAATGGGAAGAGAGGAGCTCGATCCCTCTTGGGTTTTTTCTGCCCAGGCAAAAAGGACGTCGGGCAATTGGCCGGCTCCCTCATGAAGCTTGCGCAAACAAACATAATTATTCATTCCCTTTGCCAACACTACTTTTAGATCAAGGTCTAAAGCTTCTATGAGAAAGGGAATATCTTTTTGGATGAGTTGCTCTTGAAGAGCGATGGTATGGGTAGCAATAAGGGTAGGCTCTTTCTCCTCAAGAGACCATTGAATAGCCGGAATAAGATAAGCCAGGCTTTTTCCAATACCTGTACCTGCTTCAATGAGCGCGATTTTCTCTTCCTCATAGGCTGCCTGGACGTCTTTGAGCATGCTAATTTGCCCGTCCCGTTGTTCAAAGCCGGCCAGCTTTTTGCCAATGGGGCCGTCGGGCTGCAAAAGATCTAACACGGCTCATTCCGCTTCTAATAGATCAAGAAATGCTTTAAGCTGCTTAGAGCGAGTTGGATGACGCATTTTACGCAATGCCTTTGCTTCGATTTGACGGATTCTTTCACGGGTCACATTAAAGGCTACCCCTACTTCTTCTAAAGTTTTTGGTTTCCCATCCAATAGACCAAATCGCTGAATCAAGACAATGCGCTCTCGTTCGGACAGGGTTTCCAAAACCTCATTCATTTTATCTTTGAGAATAGAATATCCGGTTGCTTCTGCCGGAGATTCCACGCCCGTATCTTCCAAAAAGTCTCCAAATTGACTCTCTCCCCCTTCTCCCACTTCTGCTTGCAAAGAGATGGGGTGTTGGGCGATTTTATAAATTTCTCGCACCCGCTCAGGGGTAAGCCCGAGCTCGTTAGCCAGCTCTTCCGGGGTTGGTTCGCGGCCCGTTTCCATCATCAGTTTTTTAGCTCCACGAAGCACTTTATTGATTGTTTCGATCATATGCACCGGGATACGTATAGTCCGTGCTTGATCTGCAATGGCTCGAGTGACGGCCTGGCGAATCCACCAGGTTGCATACGTAGAGAATTTATACCCACGGCGGTATTCGAATTTCTCGACCGCCTTCATCAGCCCCATATTTCCCTCTTGAATCAAATCGAGAAAGGAGAGGCCTCGGTTTGTATATTTTTTGGCGATCGAGATAACTAAACGGAGGTTGGATTCGACCATTTCTCTTTTCGCTTCCTGGCTTTTATCCATCCATCTTTGCAGCATGCGGACGTCTTTTTTAAACTCATCCAAAGAGCGCCCTGCTGCAATCTCTCTTTTTTCTAATTTGTATCTGGTTGAGGTAAGCTTGGCAGCGGCAAATTTATTTCGAGCTGCTCTTGCTTTCAATTCATTGATATCTTTTTCAAGCTGTAGAAAACGATCGTAGGCTTTAAAGACGACCTCTCCAAAGTCTTCGATAATGTTGTGGCGGCATTTAAAACGGTGCAAATAGGCTTGCGAGCGGATGCGGCATTTTTCGATCTCTTCTTTGAGGTTAGCTTCATCGCCTTTTTTTAAATTCGGTTCGCGCAATTGGATTAGCAAAGATTCGAGGATTTCGTCCTCATCGCGAAGAAGATCAGCTAGCCGGGGAAGGAGCTTTAGATAAGCTGTTTTATCTTCGACCTCTTTTTCAGCTATTATCTTGTCAAAACGGTCTTTGCCGGCAATGAGGTAGCTGGCAATGGAAATGGCTTCTTTGCTGGAGTAGCGAAATCGGAGGATAATATTTTCAATTTGAAATTGGGCTTTTTCAATTCGCTTAGAGATTTCCACCTCTTCTTCCCGTGTCAACAGCGGGACCGATCCCATCTCTTTAAGGTACATTCGGACGGGATCATCCGGCGTTCCTTCCGCCCTTTTTGCAAGCCCTTCTAGCTCTTTTGCCTCTTTTTTTCGCTCTTTTTGCCGCTCAACTTCAGCCTGGTTAAGCACTTGAATATCCATCCCGGTCAGAAAAATCAAAACCTGATCTATCTGATCGGGAGAGTCGAAGCTCATTGGCAGGATTTCATTGATCTCCTCATAGGTGATATAACCCTGCTCTTTGGCCAGGGCTACGAGCTCTTCCATTTTTTGTTGAAATTCCTCGTCAGAACCCTCGATATGTTTTTTTGTGTCCTTCATAAAACTATTTAAATCGGCTATCCATTCAAGTACTATACCTTACACGTTGTTTTCTACCTACCTTTCTAATGCTATCATAGCACATCACTATGCAGATTTATGCTTTCAACGAAAAGGGTCGTTTGCTTACAGTTCATGAAGCGCTTCGTCATAAAAATTATATTTGTCCCGAATGTCAAAACAGAGTTCGTCTAAGAGGCGGGATGTGGCGCCAACTCCATTTTTATCATATTGATCTTTCTCCATCCTGCTCTTTGAGTAAAAAATCTCTTATACACATTCATACTCAATATGCGCTTCAAAAAAAACTTGCACCTGAAAAAATTTGGCTGGAACATCCGTTCCCTGAAATTAGAAGGATTGCTGATGTAGTCTGGCCTGCCAAAAAACTGGTTTTTGAGGTGCAATGCTCGCAAATTGAGAAAAATGAAATTGCAAGGCGCAATAGAGATTACCAACAAATAGGGTATCAGGTTATTTGGATTCTCCATGATCATTATTATAATAGATTTAAACTCTCAGCCTCAGAGCTTTACCTCCTCCCTTCCACTCATTATTTTACCAATATAAACCGTCTGGGGATGGGCATGATCTATGATCAATGGGCTCTTATTGAGGGGGGTAAAAGGGTGCAACGCACAGCTCGATTTTCCATTCATGTCAAGAGGTTATCCTACTTAGATCTCAAGCAAGGCTCAGACCAAATTCCTAAGGAGAGAAAATGTTGGAAGCTCTCATTTCATGGGGACCTATTCCACCAACCCTTTTCTCATCTTTGGGGCAAAAGCCCAAAGCATAAAATAGCATGGGGGCGTTGGTTGATGATCCCGGTACGCCTTTTTTATCATCTCCTTTTAGAAAAGACGCAACATTAACCCTTTAGAGAGAACGAAGAGAAAATGCCCAATACGTGATTCATAAATGGACCTTTAGTGATCCGGGTCATATGGCAATCAAAGTGCTCAGGTCGATTAGATTTACTCTGTATAATAAGAGAAGCTTGAGTCTCATTCACGGAATGGGTGTTTGCAAGGGCCATTTTCCATTCAGGGAAGCCTTTGACTACAAGAGAAGGGAACTCTTTCATAAATTTTTCAACGCTCCAGCCTAAAAGGATTTTCACATGAGGTGTAACAAATAGCAATTTCTTCTCTACCTGGGAATAAATAAATAAGATCCCGTTTGTTTCCTCTCCAAAAGTATCTAAAAGTCGACGTCGATCAATGGCATATCCATCGAATGACATATCTAAAAACCGAGGAGAGTTGCCTCCAATATATCCCAAATGTTCTGCGCCTGTCAGATTTTCGGCTTTTTCTGCATATCTTTGTAATTGAAGCGAAAGATCGTAAAAATTGCTTTTTGAGGTAGGCAAAGGACGGTAAGTGTCCACTCCTTGTTGTAATGAGGTGTCAAGTGGCGATTTGACATCTGTTGATGATTGTTCTAGCTGTAGTATACTTCGAATCTCATGGATGAGATTTTGTACTTTTCTCTCTAGCTTGACAATATAGCCTTGCTTTTTTTCAATGATGTTTCGTTGCTCAGTTATCGTTCGCTGGTATTCTTTATTGAGCGATTCTTTGTGTCTAAGCTCTTTTTGTATCTCTTCGATGGCTTGCTGATAGTCCGTCTCAAGTCGATGATACTCTTTTCTAAGGTCTTCAAACTCAAGATAGGCGATGCGCATCTCTTCAAGTTTTTTATCCATCTCAAGATTGAGATGATGTACTTCAGTTTTACTTTTAGCTACTGAGGATTGTAAAAGATCTATCTGATGCTCATATCCTCGTCTCATCTCTTCTATCTGCGCTATTAGATAATCTCTTTCTTCTTGATAAACTTTAATTTCACGCAGCTCTTTAAGATGGGCCATTTTAGCTTTTAGCAATTCAGAGACAGAGCGCTGCATCTTTGATTCCCAGAATTTCAACAGATACCATCCCCCTATAGCCGAGATTAGAGCCAAAAGAAGTATTACAACAATTAATCCCTCACTGTTGTCTCCTGTAGGGGCAAACACAACCATGAAGAGAATAGGGAAAAGCAAACATCCTAAAAAAAGGAAATAGACAAGGTTACGGGTCATCAGGGGGGATGATTTTAAAGTAAACAAGCTTTTGAGTCGGTGAACCAATGGTTGCAATGCAGGCTTCATTTCATCTCTCCTCATCGCAAAAACTTCTATATAGTCGCTTCAATCGGGAATCACACAAACGCATCCATTGTAAAATTTCAGCATTGATGTGTAAAACATTGAACTGATTTTGCTATATATCACAAGTTGCTAAAGAATCGAAATGAGAATTTTTAAATGGTTCGTGGATAAACGAGGTTTTCTCGGATCTTTGGCGGCAATAGGCTCGATGCAAACAAAAGAGGCCGCTTTTGGATGCCAAAGCTGCCAGGAATTTTCCTCATTGTTACACCAATATTGAACCTGAAGCTGGTAGGATCCCGTTTCCAGTAAAATAGATCCGTGCAAAAGGTCGGGGAAAGGGTGAAAGCCGTAGTCTGTATCGGTTTCAAGTTTGTAGGTCAGTGTATGATCTTCTCCATAGTTCCATGTGGATGGGATCGGTTTTAATATCCCCTGGTCATTATAATGGCTTTGCACAGGCGCGAGGACTCTCCCTTTCCCATTAATTAGTGCATAATAAGTGTGCAGGCCAACTACCGATTGGGTTTCCCCTTTAACAGAGAGATGAATTTCGAGTCCGAGGGGGGTCATCTTTGCTTCATATTCCATTAGAAAATCCTGCCCTTCTAATGCCTTAAGGGGTATGCCGTGCCAGGTGTCGTCCCCTTTCAAAACACTTTTGATATGAGAAGAGCCCACCGATTCAACTTTCCAGGGAGCATACCTTCCAATCCCGTGTGAAAAGGGCTCGTTCCCTTGCACTCTTGCGATGTGGGGAAAAAGCGATGGATCGTCTATAGGAGGGATGGCACTTGGATTGCGATGATGGAAATGAGGGCCGATCATAGCCCCTAGCCCGGCGTACCGTTCATCGAAAAGCTTTTTTGTTGATAAATCGATAGCCTCTATATCCCCTTTTTTATAGCTGATAAAGTTCATCCCCATGCCGGGTAAAAAACAGGCAGAGAGCTTTTCCCCTCGATTGGAAAGTGCCCGGATCATTACTTCAGAGGTTGTGGTCATTTTCTTTTCCTACATAGAAACCAAGACAGAAAAAATAGATTGTTAAGCCTAATAAAACTGAAGCGGAAAGCGCTGTTTTATAAGGGAATTTTTTTTCTAAAAGGGCTTTGGAAGGGCTTTTAGGGTCGACCCATGCCATCCAATTTTTTTTAGAAAAACGGGCAAGCGCCTGCTCTGCCGCCCAAGGATTCGGGTAGCGCCCTCCTACCTGCCCCTTTTCTTGATAATTTTTATTTTTAAATGTAAAAGAAAAAATTGCATTTATCCTGTATTCTCCATTTTTCAGCTCTTCAATGGTCCATTTTTCTATCGTTGCGGGAGTTTGCATGTTCATTCGGGCATAATGAAGAAGATCGGAGCCCGCTTTGACTACAAACCAAAGAGATATAGTGACTACAATAAGGAGGAAGGCAATCCAGGCAGCATTACGATGCATGGAAGAGAGTATAAAAAAAATAGTTCTTTTTGACGAGTATTCTTGTATATTCTATACTCTTCGTCAATAAATGGTAGGTATTTACTATGGCTGAGGAAGCAAAAAAAAGACCAACAGCAGAAAAGCGCGACATTCGCAATGACAAGAAGCGAATGATCAATAAAATGTTTAAATCGCAGGTCAGAACTACCATGCGTGCCTTTGAAGAGGCACTTCAAAGCCACGAAAAAGATCAAGCTAAAGAGAAGCTGAACGCTGTTTATAGCGTAGCGGATTTAGGCTTTAAGCGGGGCCTATACAAAAAAAATAAAGCCAATCGAATCAAAGCCCGCGCTGCTGCAAGAGTAGCTCAGCAAGCTTCTTAAAGTTATTTACCCCTCTGGCTCCAGTTGATAAAGATGACAGCGACTCGCCAATTTATTCAGAGCCCAATCCAATTCTGAAGAATTCTCTGGTATTGAAACAGGATCGGTACTGTAAGTTGCAAAGGTTCTGCATGCGATCTCATAAAATTCTTTTTTATCAGACTTTCTATTTAATGAAATAACGCCATTGTTTGGGTCAAAAAGAAACATTTCGTCTTTTTCGATAACAATGCCTAATACATGACCTCTCTCATTTACAGGCATAGTAAGTAAATAAAGCCCGGCTTGATCATATTCAAGTAATCGCCCTAAAAGCTCTCGGGGATCTTCATACAACGATTCGTCTTTCTTCTTGAAATGAGCGACATTAAAGAGTAAAGAAAACCCGCTTTCCCTTGCTTTCAGTCCCATAAGTTTTACTGCTCTCTCATCTCCTTTAACTTTTGCATAAACTATATGAAATGTGTTTTGGAGGTCCTTGGAAGGGAGTTTTGCAAGAAAAGCATGGGTTAATTCCCGGTCAACCTCAGGTATCTGCCTAAATTTTTGTATTTGATGATAGATTTTTATGTACTCTTCTCCATAATTACGGAGCATCTCCAACTTATCTTCCGTTTCTTCATTGAATAACATTTCAAGCATGACTTCCGACGCCTTTTGGCTTTTCTCAGAAAATAAAGCAAAATTCTCATAAATACTTTGATATTTATGTGCTTGAAGAGGCACCCCCTCTTGGAATTTATCAGACGCTAATCTGGCGCTATTTAACCTGTGGGCTTCCTCAAAAAATGAAATAACCGCTCCTAGACAGACTCCACTAAAGTTGTTAGGTGAGAACTGAAAGCTCTCTTTTCGAGCCACAATTGGCCCGCTCTCGGCAGCTTTTTGATAGTTGACTGCTCGGAGAGGTTCACGGCTAGCCAATATAAAATCTTTAAAATCTCCCACTCTTGCTAAGTTTTCACTCTCTACTAGGGGCCGGCGTCCCCCATAGATGTATTCTCTGATCTTAGCTCTCTCATTTTTCTCTTTCTGGGTGAATCTTGCTCTAAATTCCTTTTCATAAGAATCCAATAGCTCTTTTTCTTCGGGTGACAAGGGAAGGGATTTTAAAGCAGCCTCAATGACTGATTTACCATTTTCGGGGTCGCTTGACTTTTTTGGAGAAATTGCTGAATTTTGTGCTCTATCTGAGCCGGAGATAAATAAAGAAGACATTATATTATATAATTAGTTGTTTTTTTGAAATATGATTATATAATACTAGTATTAACTTAATATTAAGGCGTTTTATTCCCTTCGATAGCGGCGATTCGCTTCTCTAGAGAAGGGTGGGTAGCAAAAAGAGAGGCCCAGAATGAGTGGTTCTCAAAGTAGAGATGGCTATAGGCCATTCCACTTTTAGGCATATCATGCACCTGTTTCATGCCCCCTATTTTTCGCAGGGCATTGGCAATTCCTCGGGGATTACGGGTGAATTGCACTGCCGAGGCATCGGCTAAATACTCTCTTTGCCGGCTTACCATAGAACGGAGGATGGCACCTACCAGCCAAGTAATGGCTCCGGCGGCTAAAAAGACTAACGCGACAAGAGCGACGGGATTGCGTCGTCCACTCCTTCCGCCAAATAGAATAGTCCCTTCAAGAATTCGTATGCCTAGAAAGAGGATAAACATAAAGCCCATGACCATCGCTGCAAGGCGCATATTGATTTTCATATCAGCATTGTAAATATGGCCGAATTCATGGGCGATAACCCCTTGCAGCTCTTCTCTGTTTAAAAGCCGAAGAGCGCCTCGAGTCACTGTGATAGCGGCATTGTCAGCATGTATCCCTGCTGCAAAAGCATTAATCTCTTTTGACTCTAAAACAAAAACATCGGGCATAGGCTGACTGCTTGCAACGGCCATCTCTTCAACAATGTTCAAAAATTGTTGTTCCTCATACTGCCCGGTTGTACGCGAAACAGGTTTTGCTCCAAGAGATTGGGCTACATACTTCCCCCCACGGGTCTTGAAGGTAAGATAGTAAAAAAAAGCTATCAACACCGTCATTACAAAAAACAACACACCCATATAAGGGAGAGGAGGAGTCTCTCCGGTTTTCGCCAGATACCGAAGAGCGACTTCAATTAAAAAAGCGATCAAAAGGGCAAATAGAATAAAGATAGTTATGTAAAACCCTGTACGTATTCGGGCTCGTCGTTGAGCCTCCCAAAAGTTCATCGCCATCGTATTAGAACTGTACCTTAATTCCTTTTCGAGCCTTTTCTTCTGTGACCTCGTAGAGATCAGAAGGGTGGTGGCCGAAAAGGGAAGCTACTAATAAGGTTGGAAACTGCTGCTGGGTCATATTGTAAAGCATAGCAGTATCATTGTAGGCTTGTCTTGCAAAAGCGACTTTATTCTCTGTTGAGGCCAATTGTTCTTGCAGTCTTTGCATGGTTTCTACAGCACGAAGTTCAGGATATCGTTCAGCAAGAGCAAAAATTTTGCCTAAAGCTCCGGAGAGAGAGGTCTCGGCTCCGATTAACTCCTCGAGAGAGGCTCCTTTCGCTGTGGGTCCTCCTTTTTTTTCTAATAGCTCACGAGCCGACTGTGCTCGATTTCGAGCTTCGATCACGGCCTCGAGGGTGCTTTTTTCATACTGCATATACCCTTTTACCGTTTCAACTAAATTGGGAATTAAGTCATAGCGTCTTTGCAATTGAACATCAATTTGGCTCCAACTATTGTTCACTTGATTGCGCAAACGAACGAGTCGATTGAACATACCAATTGCCCAGCCGACTAGTATGGCTAGAATCAAGACTATGGCGAGAAGCACCCAACCCATTTAGCAAACCATTTAAGCTTAGTCCAATCAAATAACCAGAGTGAGAGGAGTTCTTGAGCTTCCTCATAGGCTTTTCCTCCCTCTTCCTCTATTTTTACGCATGCCTTAGCTAAGGTCAATTCTTTTTTCAAATAATGGAGCAATCGGTATGCGCCGTAGTCTATTTTTTTCCAGGTCACTATGTTTTTAGGATTTCGATAGAGCGCAAAATAGAACTTTCCATACTCCATCTTTGGAAAGGGGTGGTCATTCCAGTAATTCACTTCTTCTTGTAAAAACACCTCTCGAAAGGAAAACAAATCTCCTTTAAGTTCAAAAAGATGGACATGGGGTTGCAAGCGGATGGGGGTGGTGAGTCTTTGATCATTTTCAAGGGGCTCAAAATGCATGGATGGCAAATTCCCTACCCAAAAGGCTTTTTGAGCCGCTGCATCGATTTGGGCGAAAGAGCGAACGAGTCTTTTGTCATCACCTTTGTAGTTTTTCTCAATCCAATCGGGCAGATCTTGGCCAAGTTCGCATAAGGCCCACTGTTTGGGAGGGTGCTTTAGGAGATATGGAATGGCAATTTGTTCGTTAAAAGGGAGATAGCCAAACAGGCGGGTCACGGTTGGAAAGTTCTCATGCAATACTTTTAAAAGACGCCACCAGTATTGTTGGTGATAAATCTCGATTCGTTGATGGGGCTGAAGTGTTGGGCTTGGCGCGATATATCTTGCGGCCTCTTCTTGAGCTGCCTGAAGAGTGTTATCTGGCTGAAGTGGCTGTGTGATCGTTGCAGCAAACCACTTTTGCATTTTCAGTAGCTTTGTCGGAACGCTCATGTTTTAGAAAGTTCCAGTTTATGCTGAAAAGCTTTGGCACGTAAAGCCTCATTCCATGTCTCTTCAAAGCTTACAAAATGATCATCCCACTCCAGAAGCGTTGAGACTCCTTTAGTTTGTGGATAAACTTCTGCATACAGCTGCCACACTTCATCCCGTACGGGATGATCATGGGTATCGAGCACATAATCTCCATAATCGGAGTGCCCGGCCATATGGATTTGAAGCACTCGCTCCATAGGGATATTTCGAATATACTCCTTTGGGTCGAAATGGTGATTGCGGCTCGAGACATAGATATTGTTGACATCGAGCATCATAAAAATATCAGCTTTTTCAACTATCGAGGCGTAAAACTCCCACTCTGGCATTTCATCTTCTTGGAATGAGACATAGGAAGAGAGGTTTTCAAGAGCAAATGGAATTTCCAAAAAATCCTGAACAATTCGAGCTCTTTCGGCCACATAATCGATTACTTTTGAGGTATAAGGGAGAGGGAGCAGGTCATGGAAATGGGCTCCTGCAAGACGGCCCCAAGAGAGATGGTCGGAAATCCATGGGGTTTTAGTTCGGCTGGCGAGAGCCTTTAGTTTTTTTAGATAATCCCAATCAAGGGGATCTGGGCTTCCAATGGCTAAGTTGACTCCATGTTGAACGACTGGATAGCGATCTAAAATGCGCTCCAGATTTTCAAGAGGCTTGCCTCCTTGCACCATAAAATTTTCGCTGATAATCTCAAACCAATCGATGTCCGGCTCTTGAGAAAAAATTTCTTCGTAGTGGAAGGGTCTTAAGCCAATGCCAATTCCAAGGTTGGGAAGTTCGGATAATTTGATCATCGAGTAATCAGAATCAGGTGCATGCCTTGTATGGCATACACCTTTAGCCTTAATAACCGTTGTTCATGTTTTGACGCTGTTTCATTTGATTTTTGTACTGGATCTCAACAGCTCTATTGGGATCTTTAGAGGAGGATCCACCGTTATTGTTCATTGAATTATTTGAGTGTTCACAGCTATTGTTTGCTTTACAACCATTTTGTGACATCTCCATGGCAGCTTTTCTATGTTCTGCATCGAGTTCCATGAATTTCTTTTGAGCTTCCGCAGAAAGTGATGAGTAAAAAGCCTTCATTTCGGAGGTCATTTGCTTTAGGGAATTTAGGGCATTATTCTTCCCATTATTATTCCCATTATTATTCCCGTTATTATTATAGTGGTTGTTTTGATTATGGCTGTTATTGTTGCCATTATTTTTATTGTTTTGACTACAACCCGGAACGACAAGTCCGGCGCTTATACCTAATAAAGCCAAGGTGGCGAGATCACGTTTTTTCATTTTTGATTCACTCCTTCTTAAAATGGGGGATTAACAGGAGTTAGGCTCCCGCTAAAAACTTCATCTTAAATCGGACTATAAAAATTTATTTAATAATTCGCAACTAGACATTAACAAAGAGAGAGATAAAGGAGGAAGAAGTTATGCGAGAAAATTTTTTATCTCATTTACAGTTAACGGTCTCCATGCGCCTTCCGGCAGTGAACCCAAAGTAATAGGACCGATTCGAATTCGGCAAAGCTCGCGAATTGTTAATTCTGCATTTTGAAGCATAAGACGCACTTCATGTTTTTTCCCTTCTTTAACCGTAATCTTAACGGTTCCACGCCTTACTTTTTTAACCGAAGCCGGCTTGATGAGCTGACCGTGCAAAAATATACCGCTAGAGAGTTTCTTCAGATGATCAAGGGTGATTTCCTGATCGGTTTTTGCCAAATACTCTTTGGAAATTTGGTAGGAAGGGTGAATCACTCGATTCGCGAAGGCCCCATCATTGGTCACCAAAATAAGTCCTTGTGTATCTTGATCTAGGCGTCCTACAGTGAAAAGGCGGTAAGGGAGATGGGAAAAGAGATCAAGAACCACCCTGGCTCCCCCTTTTCGTCTCAAAGAGGTGCAAAGGTATCCTTTTGGCTTATTTAGTAAAAAATATAGTTTGGGTTCTTTTTCTCGGATGAGCTTCCCGTTAACTTTGATGCAACATTTTTGAGGGTCAACCTCTGTTTGGGGCAGATAAACGACCTTTCCATTAATGGTGACACGTCCCTCGAAAATCATTTTTTCACAAGCTCTTCGAGAGGCCAAACCTGCTTGGGCTAATGTTTTACTAAGTCTTTTTTTCATTTTACCAGCATGGACGCATGTAGCAATCCCTCTAAAATTTATTATCGCAGAGGAATAGTTGACATTCTTTTTCTTTAAGGATAAGTTAATTGTATAATTTATTTATTGATTTTGTTCAATCTAATAATTTTCCTAACAATTGAGAGTGAATGATGGGTCAACTTATTTTGTTACGCCATGGGCAATCAGAATGGAATCACAGGGGCATATTCACCGGGTGGATTGATATCCCTTTGAATCAAAAAGGAAATGAAGAGGCGATAGCGGCCGGCAAAGAGCTGGCAGACCTCTCTTTCGATTTAATTTATACCTCAACTTTGATCCGAGGGATTATGACAGCCATGTTGGTAATGTCTCAAAATCGGGCAGGGACAGGGAAAGTACCGGTCATTCTCCATCCCGGGGAGGGGAAGCTTGAAGAATGGGCAAAGTGTTACGACCCCGAATCGGAGGACGACTTGATACCGGTCATCAGAGCCTGGCAGCTCAATGAACGGATGTACGGGGAGCTTCAGGGGAGGAATAAGCAAAAAATGCGAGAGAAATTTGGGGAGGAACAGGTTAAAATCTGGCGACGAAGCTATGCTGTTGCTCCTCCTCATGGAGAGAGTCTTAAAATGACCGCCGAGCGGACCCTTCCCTTTTTTGACAATGAGATCGTTCCTAAGCTGAAAGAAGGAAAAAATGTTTTGATTTCTGCTCATGGGAACTCTCTTCGCTCGATTGTGATGGAGCTTGATGATTTGAGCAAAGATGAGGTATTGCATCTCGAAATTCCCACCGGCAAACCCCTCTACTATGAACTGCAGCAGGGGAATATTGTAAAGCAGCGTGATCGATGAAAAAAATCCATTTTGACAGCCATGTTTCTGCTGCCGCTTCTAAAACAGTTTTAGAAAAGATGATCCCGTTTTTGGGGGTGCGAAAAATAGCACCCTCTATTTTAAAAGAGGCCTATCAAGCTATCTATGACCTGGTGGGTGCCAAGGCGGAGAATCATTTTATTTTCACCTCATCGGGAGCTGAGGCGGTCAATCACGCGGTCTTTGCCGCCTATCTTGATATTGCCCGCAAAACGGGTAAAAACCATTTCATAACTTCCAATGTAGATGAGGCTCCGGCCATTATGGCCATGGGTCGCTTGCAAGAGATGGGGTGTGTCTATGAAATGGCTCAAGCTGAAAAAGAGGGACGAGTTACTCTGGGTTCGATAGCTGATGCGATTACTCCTCGAACGGCCATGCTCTCTTTATCTTGGGCCAACGGATTAACAGGAGTGGTGCAGCCAGTTTATGAAATCGCTGAGCTCTGCCGCGATCGGGGGATTTTGTTCCATGTAGAGGCGACTCATGTGTTGGGAAAAGAGGGATACACTCTAGAGTCAAGCGGGGCTGATATACTTACCTTTAATGGTGAAGAGCTGCATGCTCCTAGAAGAACGGGGGGGCTTTTTATACGAAGCGGAATAGAGATCAGCCCAATGATTATGGGGGGAGAAGAGCAAGGGGGGATGCTCGGTGGATCTATCGATGGGGCCGGGCTAATAGGTCTTGCCCAAGCTTGCAAAGAGATTCTAGCTTCATCGGATGCGCTAGCTATTGAAGGGGCGCGGCTCAGGAACCGATTTGAAACATTAGTCGGAGAGGGCACAGCTCTTTTTAAGCAGAGTGAAAGACTTCCTAACATTACGGCTATGATATTTCCGCCTGTTGTGAGCGAAACCCTTCTCTACCGGCTCAATGTTAGAGGAGTGTTTGCAACTGCCGGAGGAGGGCATTTTCAGCAAATAAGGCATATTCTCAAGGCAAGCGGAATTGAAGCACCCTTTTGCCACAGCGGGCTAAGTTTTGCTTTTTCGCAAGATACAACCGAAAAAGAGATAGAAAGGGGAGCGGCAATCATCAACGAAGAGGTGATTAAATTGAAAAATTATTCGGAGGGGCTTTTGCATGAGTATTGAAGACCTTGTTCCCATTGAGGTTTGGGATCGCTATGGTAAAAAAATGATGGAAGCTATTGAAAACCCTCGCTCTCTGGGTCGATTTTCCCAAAACGAGCGCGCCATGCGTTCAGTGGCAGGTCAGGGAGGAGAGGTCCTTGAGGGAAATGCAGTTAAGCTCTATTGGCTGGTCGATGAAGCGGATGGGATGATTGTAGATGCTAAATTTCAGATCTTCGGGATTTCTGCTTTAATAGCCGCTGCAGAAGCGGCCTGCACTATTTTGGTCGGAAAGAGTTATGAGCAGGCAAAAAGGGTGACGGCAGAGCTCATCGATAGACAGCTTCGAGACAGGCCGGACGAGCCTGCCTTCTCCGAAGAGACGATTAGCTGTTTAAACCTTGTTTTAGATGCGATAGACGATGCGGCAGAGAAATGTACGGATATTCCCTTATCTCAAACGTACCAATCACCGATACCCGCATATGAAGAGAAAGGAGGCTATCCAGGTTGGTTGGAGCTCTCTTATGAGAAAAAAATAGAGGTGATCGAAAATGTGCTGAGCGAAGAAGTACGCCCATACATAGAGCTGGATGAAGGAGGGGTTCAAGTGCTGGAGCTTGTCGATAACAAAGAGCTTTTAATCTCTTATCAGGGGACATGTACTTCTTGTTTTTCAGCGGTAGGGGCAACACTTTCCACAATTCAGCAAATTTTGCAAGCAAAGGTGCACTCAGAACTAGTTGTGGTCCCGAACATGGATGAATTGCATTTTTAGAAACTGAGCGAGCTGAATGGAAAAATGTTTTTTTAAATCGGAAAGCACTTGGGTAAAGTCCCATTTTTTATTTGTTTCCATGTAGAGCGAAGTGGCTGGTTGATCGATCTGTTTCAGATCCGACTCGGACATATTTATATTGAGTCCTAATCCAAGGACCACGCCGGAAATTGTAGAAAAAGGAGTTGTTTCACACAAAATGCCTGCAATTTTTTTTTGATTTACAATAAGATCATTTGGCCATTTGAGGTGGGAATTGACTCCATATGCTCGCAAGATACCGGCTATCGTATTAGCCAATAGGTGAGTGAAAGAAAGCGTAGGGAAAGCATCGGTTTTTGTGAAAAAACAGAAACTTCCGTAAATATTTATCCCGTCGGGAGAAAACCATGTTCGGCCGTACTGCCCTCGCCCTTTTTTTTGGCAATTGGCTGTGACTAGGGTTATTTTATCACGGTCAAAGGATTTTATCCTCTGTTTGGCCCAATCATTAGTTGAGTCCAAACATTTAAAATGATAATGAATAATTTCCATAAATAGTACACATAGTTTAATTGATAGCCGGTTAATTTTCATGTGGAATCATCACTCTCTTCATCGGATCGATTGGCGGATCATCGTAGTTATCCTCTCTTTGATGACGATCAGCCTTCTCGTGATCTCTTCAACTGACCCCACCTGTATCTCCCTGCATGAAAATAGTTTCTTTACACCTAAAGTGGTGAGTCAGCTCCGTCGATTTTTTATAGGATGGGGAGTTTTTCTCCTTTTCGCCGGCATGGACTACAATAAAATCCGAGAATGGGCATGGATTCTCTATGGGGTGATGTTGATCAGTCTTATAGGACTTTTTTTAACCCCCTCTATTCAAAGCGTTCACAGGTGGTTTAAAATCCCGATTATTGGAGCCAGTATTCAACCTTCCGAGTATGCCAAGCTCATTGTGGTGATTGCTCTTAGCTGGTTTCTCGAAAAAACCCGCTCCAAATCTTCTAGATGGACAACAGCTCTTTTTGGATCTCTTATTGCCATCGTTCCTTTTTTGTTGATCCTAAAACAGCCCGATTTGGGCACAGCCTTTGTTTTATGTCCTATTACTCTGATTATGTTTTATTTAGGAAATATACATCCCCGAATGGTTCGTTGTATATTGGTGATAGCTTCGCTCTGTCTTCTGTTTATTTTGCTGATCTTTCTAGAAGTCTTTTCTCATGAGCAGATGTATCCTTATGCGACCAAGTTTTTAAAAGAGTACCAGTATGAACGGTTAAATCCTCACAATCACCACCAGTGGGCCTCTTGTACTGCGATCGGTTTAGGAGGCGTAACAGGGCGTGGGTGGAGAAATAGTGAATTTACAGGAAGGGGCTGGCTTCCCTATGGCTATACAGATTCGGTGTTCCCTGCCTTTGGAGAAGAGTTCGGTTTTCTTGGGTTGGTTGTGATGCTTATTTTATTTTATTCTTTGATCTACTTTGGATTTCAAGTCACCATAGTGGCCAAAGATCACTTTGGAAGGATGCTGTCGGCAGGAATTACCATCTACCTTGCCATTCACATTATTCTCAACATCGGGATGATGTGCCGTTTTTTCCCTGTCACCGGGGTTCCACTTCCGTTGATCTCCTACGGCGGTTCATCAATTTTTGTGACTATGGCTGCTCTTGGGATCCTTCAAAGCGTTTATAGTCAAAGGTTCATGTTTTGAGAGAGGCGCTTCTTTTGTTTTTACCATGAGCTCTTCCATGTGCTTTATTTTATCCATCTAGGCCGTAAAACCCGGCTATTCATGGGCGGGATATAAGGCCTAAATTGCCTTTTTTTTGCATGCAAAAACTTGGCAATTTCCATTTTCACAAGCTCGCTTTGAAAGCGTTGACACA
>JBAPRV010000081.1:0-4365 GCA_049281295.1 Chlamydiales bacterium | reverse complement strand
GGAGGGTGCAGAGCCTGCGTTAAGCAAAACGGTCATGACCTCAATTTGACTGTTCTGGATGGCGACAATGAGCGGCGTGGAACCATTTTTGCTTCGTGCATTAACGCTTGATGGATCTGCCTCTATGAAGAGATGTAAATTGTGAACGCAGCCGCTCATAGCGGCATAATGGATCGCTCGATATCCATGAAAATCTTCAGAATGGGGAGAGAGTCCCTTTCCCAGCAGTGTCCTAGTATAAAATGAATCTTGCATTGTTGCTGCACGACATAACAGGGAAGCACCCTGTTGGTTGCGCATGTTGCTCAAGTCGTTAGCAGGCACCCCTTCGATCAGTCTCACAAATTCCTCATGATCTCTTGCATCCATCGCCTTTTGAATGTGTAACCTTGCTTCTGTCATATTCCCATTTTCATCTTCACCCGGGTTAAGAAGAGAGGTCTCCATCCATGCATAATCATCTGTGATCCAGGGGGGAACATCTTCGTGAAGCAAGCGAAACACAACACTCTTTTGTCCATTTCTCATCTGCACAGGCATCCACGATTCCGGTTCAAGCTCCTGCAATGCCTTCCAGTTCCGTTGCAGTAAGAAAAGAGCCTCTTTCGAAGATTGAACAGCTTGCTCTTGAAGTTGCATTCCGCATCCTCCGACAATGCGGGCATTTTTGTTCACAACTTGGGAGGGAAGCTCAGATTGCAGGCACATGATTTTATAAGGAATAGACTCAGTACAATCTATGACTCTATTCAATGCACTGTCTTTGAATATATTAAAAAAACCACTAAGCACATCTTGTTTTGATGCACGACGATCCCTGGGAACTGCATTGTATTGCCTAACGACTCCAGCTAATGCTTCGGAAATTCGGTTGAAAAGTTGCTCTGCAAGGGGTCTGCCAGAGCCTCTGAATTGTTGTTGTATCTGTTGTTGGAGAACACGTTTAAAGGGTGCACTGGCATGTTTTAATCCGTTACCTTCTACCTCACCTGTAATCATCTGTAGCAGACGCTCTGTCTCTTGCGGCCTTAATCTTTTAGAGTCTTCAATGCTTCTTCCTCTCATTAACTCATCAAAGGTTTTTGAAAAGTAGTGCGTCATCTCTTCGCGATGTGCATTTAAAAGCCGCTCGATGATTTCACGCGGATTGTTGCGAAGAGGCTCTTTTCCAGTATAATTGAGCGGTAGATGAGGAAAAAGAGGAGGACTTCCTCGCATCCTGACTTTTGTGGCTAAAGGTAAGATTGGAATCTTGCGATGTGCTTTCAGAGTAGAAAAATAGCTCGAAAAAAAGTTGATGACTCCTAGCATGGAAAAATAATCACGACAGAATGGTAGCTTAACCATATGATCATGAATTCTTTTTGCAAAAAATTTATACGTATCATCTAGTATCTGATGGGAAGGTGGGACCTGTCCATGTTTGTGCAAATAGAGATCCATTTCTTTTTTATATTCTGGAGAGGGTTCTATCGTATAAAACACATCAAAGTCAGCGTCAATTTCGAAAACATTGCCTGTTTTTTTAAAGCTTTTTTGCTTGGCGATAATGCGGAAAGAGTTTTTAAATCCTTCGAAATTGGAGAGTGTTGCCGGCAGATCAAGGTCTTTTAACTTTTCGGCAAGTTGTTCTTCAACCACCTCTCTTAAAGATCTGTACTGTCGGTCTGCACCCTCAAGGTTTTCCTGACAATATCTTTCAAGATTAACGAGAGCTTGCCATGCTGAAGACGATTTTCTTTCCCAACTAGGATCTTGGTACCATTGATCGTTAAAAGAGGAAGTAAAAATCACACCATTGAGGTAGCCCTTCATGAAATAGTCGAGCATGCTAATCACACGTCCCACAAGAGTGTTTTCGTAAACAGGATGAATGACAGGGAAAAGATCCGCGCTTTTTTGTCTAAAATGCAAGCTGAAAAAAGGGACGGTGCTATGAGCATAAATACCTATGGCAAGCTCGCGTAAAACTTGACGTAGTTCCCCTTCTGTAAATGGAGGCTTTCCCTTAGTATGCAGAGGGACACAAAAGTAATGATCCTGTTCAAAAAGAGCTTCGGAATTATCGAAGAGACCCTCTATGTATTCCTGGCTACAAGCAACACCCCCAATTGTTCCTCCCGTTCCTCCTTTTGCCGGAATGGGATTCTGAGAATGATTAGCATTGTAGGATTCTGTTAGTTTTGTTTGCTGAAGGGTCTGATGAAATTGCTTTGCAGCAGGTGTTGCACCAAATAGCGAATGTCCTAGCATCGCTGCTACAAAAGCTGATGTGCGAATCGTATAGCGAATGTTCTGACCAGACTGGCGCGCTTCACGATTGACAAGATAAGTTTCCTGTGTACTGACTTTAACTTTTTCACTTGCTTTTTTTAAATGGGGGCCTTTTACATCAATGTGATATCCACCTTCTTGCTCACGATCCCATTGGCCATTACGAAATACACGAGAAAAGTCAACATTGAACGTATTCTGATTTTTGTCCTTTGGATGTTGAAAAACAATGCCTCGTCCTATTTGCCTATCTTGGATCTCGGCTTCTGTCGAAGGTTCATAATGCACATTTTTTATGTATCCTCCTTGCCTAAGAAGATTTCGTATAGTCTCATGCTCATGAATGTTATAGGTTCCAGCATGCCCACCTCTGGGCAAATGAATTTCAACTTTAGTGCCTTCTTTAGAAGAACTGGCCTTATATCCATTAGTATAAAACCATTCACATATCTGTTCCTGACTTCGGCCTCTGGCAAGCCTTGCTAAACCTGATACGCTGCCACTTGCTTTAGGAAGGGCATCACGCCAGCCGGCTGCTTTTAACTTAGGCCATATCTGAAGTATGCCATTCGCTAGGTATACAAAATCCCAAGAAACTGTGTCTGGTGCTAATAAGATGCGGTTATGGAGTGTGACGGGATCTTCATCTGGATTTAGAGCATTGCAGATTTGCATCGGAGAGATTGAACGAATGGTTCCATCAGGTCGTATAAGTGTAGCAATGAGTCGTGATCCGGGTCCGGACCAGATGCGTATAGCAAGACCGTTGCAGTCAATGCTTTTAGTTGTTAGCGGAAAAATCTCAGGACGCTTAATGGAGGAAGAATAATTATCTTCAATTGTTGTCATTTTTAATGATTCTTTGATTTACAAAATTTTTTATTCCATCCCAATCTCTTAACTCAGGATTATATTTATCCGAGAAAATGCACCCTCCAACAACTTCCCAGCTATTTAAGGAACGAGAGCCCTTAGGGCCTAAAATACCCTCAGTAGTGTCTCCCTTAAACCTTTGTCCAGGAGGTTTTTCTAGAAAGCAATCGTGATCTGTAGAGAAAGCATAGATTTCGGTGATATATGCAAGTTCGCGAAATCCTGTTTGATTTCCATAGATATAAATGTCTGAGCTGCCATCTTGCATACTTTCAAATGAGATAAGTGGCTCCTTAGAGTCCTTCCCGACTCGGCGTAAACGAATCCAAGAGTTTTTTGAGGGATGTTGAATATCCTTAGTTGGAGAACTACATTCTGCAAAATCTTCCATCCAATCTGAAAACAGTAAAAGGCCAGTGCTGTTTCCTCCAATATACTGTTGCAGGCAAAAGTAGTTTGGGACATTAGACTTTGGATTCTCTAAGTCAAACGAGGCCCGCAGCTTTATTTCTTGCTCCGGCTCTAATCGTATGCATTCAATAGCTAGGAAAACGTTCTTATTAATCGGAGGTTCACTAAGTTGAAAGGGGAGGTGCTCCCAAGTTTGTCCATTTGGTCGCGTCACGTAAAACCAATCTCTTTTATCTCTTAAAGTCATTAAGATGCGAAGAAATAGCCGCCACCCTTCTGCATTGACTACAATAACCGGGGTTTCATTGTCTAGATAGGCATAGAAGATCCTCTCTTGCTGGTTTTGCTCAATTAATTTGAACTGCAATGTGTGAGCAAGAAGGTTAATACCGCCTTCCGCAAACTGTGACATATAGCAGGTAGGATCTGTAGGAAGGGGCTCAGGATTCTCGCTCAACTTCCTAGATTCCCAACAACGTTGAAGTCGGCTGGTCGGCTTGAGGTCTATCTCTTTGGGAGGAAGTTCTCTCCCATGGGTGTGAAGAAAGGCATCAATGCCTTGTTTGCTAGCATTAAAGACCAGTGTTCTCTTGCTGTGAGTAATCTCCACATTAAAATAGGTTCTTTCTTTTGGCCTCATTATTAAGAGTAGCCTCTTGAATACTTGTTAAGCATTTGATGCACTTTTTTGAGAATTATTTGTATTTACTCCTCACAATCAACTTGCCTGGTGTTCACAAGGCCTAGCATAGTAAAAAATATTCAAATTTAATGTAAAGATTTTATATAGAGTTTTTGTCTGAAAAA
>JBAPRV010000080.1:0-9995 GCA_049281295.1 Chlamydiales bacterium | reverse complement strand
TAGAAAGGTAGGGGAAGAGGGGTTGGTTTTTTTGAAATTTCGCTCAGGGCAGCTTCTGCAGCAGAAAAATTTCCCATTGATAATTGATTCAATGCTTCCTGGGTGCGAATCTTTGCCGAGGGCTTGAAAAAAAAGTATGCAATACCTGCCCCGATCAAAAGCAGGGAGATGATCAGAGTAAGTCGTTTTGTCATTTTCCATTCACTTTTAAAAAGTTCCGAGGTCATCTTATGACAATCGGTGGATATGTTACTCTTAACTCCCGATAGAAGTAAATTAAAATATTGTGAACTTATTAAACAAAAAGGAATCGTTAAGAAAAATAAGTCTCAGTTTACCTCTATCGTTTAACGAGAAAGTGCAAAAAAATAGATTTATAAAAAATTTATGTTAATATAAAGAGCATATGTAGAAGTGTTTTTCTTGACACAATTTTCCTGCACCGCCAAGATTTGAAGTTTAACCATTCATTGAGGTGGCTAAAAATCCAAAAATAGGGGAGTTTTAGAATGACTCAAAAGAAGAATATCATATTAGTTGAAGACGAAGAAGATATAGCAGCTATCATTAAGCTGCAAGCCGATATAGCTGGATATAAGTTACATGTGGAGACGGACGGAATTAATGGGTATATGGCTATTGAGCGGGAAAGACCGGATGCAGCGATCATCGATATTATGCTGCCTGGGCAAAATGGCCTCGATATTGTCCGGAAAATGAAGCATAGCCCCGAGCTAAAAAGCGTTCCGATTATTCTTATTTCTGCGAAAACCGAGGAATTAGACGTGGTGCTTGGACTTGAGCTTGGCGCTGATGATTATGTAGGAAAGCCTTTTTCTCCTAAAATTCTTTTTTCTCGTCTTAAAGCCGTGTTGCGACGAGGGCGGGAGGCTCAAAAAGTCATGAAAACTCTAACTTTTGGGGAATTTACCCTTGAAGTGGATCGTTATCTATTAAGAAAGAATGATAAATATATTCCCGTCACGTTGTCTGAATTTGGGATTTTGCGACGGTTTTTAGCTAACCGGGGCAAGGTCTTAACTCGCAATCAGCTTTTAGATGATGTACAAAATGATGATGCTTTTATTATGGATCGAAATATCGATGTACACATTGCATCCCTTCGTAAAAAGCTTGGACCTAACTTTCATTGGATTGAGACGGTGAGAGGGGTTGGGTATCGTTTTAAAGAAGAAGAGACGGCTATTAGCAGCTACTGAATATTTAGTCTTATAGTGGATTAAATTTTATACCACTTCCGAGAAATAACTTCCTAAATTGACACCGTCTAACACATCATTTTTGGACAGTCGTTTCTCGCACATGTTTAAAAACATGCGCTTCGAAACGCTTGTCCAAAACTGTTGTGTTTTACAGCACCACTTTAGGAAGTTATTTCTCGGAAGTGGTATTAAACGATAAAATCCATCCCCATCTTTTTGTATGGAACTTTGCGTTCGAACTCACCGACTTTACAAAGTCGCCTCGTTCTCCACACTTTGTTTCAGCCAAAAATCTTGTGCCCAATCTGTCTCATTTCAAATTGAATCGACTATAATAGACAAAGCCTGATCTTTGCTTGCTCTATTCGATGGCTGTCTCTAAAACAGGGGCTTTTATGGATTCTTCTACAATAGGGGAAGGCTTTGGCTTTGCCGCAGTTAATTGTTTGAACTGTTTCCCCAAGGAGAGGATTATGGCTATCCAAAATCCAACCACAACAAACAAAATAATAGAGACAATGTGTGCACTCGCTGAAATGGTTGAAAAAGCCATTAACAATCCCTGGTGAATTAGGGATCCTCCCGATTTTCCAAGACGAGATCCGACACCGTCGATAGCCGCTTTCCCTTTCAGCATGCTCTCTCGGCTGAGAGGAATGAATGCAATCTCTTTTGTCGAGTCAAAAAGAGTGAATTTTGCAGCCCGACAAAAACAGTTTTGTAATGATCCGCAAAATACAACAAGCGCCAACGGCGTGGTTCCCACAGCAGCTAATGCTCCCGCTAGATGATCTTTCCCAAAAAAGAAAAAGAAAAAGGCTACACTGGTGACTGCCAGAATGATAGGGGTTGCTAAAGCCGCAAAGGTCCAACCGAATTTGCGGATCACTTGCCCTGTAACTAGCAGGGAAATACAGAGTGAAATAATGCCTATAATTGTGGTGACTTGACTCATGTACGCATTGAAGTCATTCGGGTTGGGATGAAGCTGGCGCACCTGATCTTTCCAAATCACTTCTACCAAACAAATCACAATGTTATAGGCCAAAACAACAAATGCGATGGAAAGCATATATTTAGAACGTACAAGGTAGCTAAAGTTTTCCCGCATCGACATCTTGATTTTACTAGAGCTCTTTGCCCCTTTTGACTCATTAAAAATTCCCTCTTGGAATGCAGTTTTTTGTGTCAAATAACGGTAGATGGCCATAATTGCGATGCCGCAAAGTAGAACGACGACTGTTAGAAGGATGATGGATTGATTCCACTGGTTGTCCGTAAGTGCGGTTTGGGAACGAAAGTAGCCCCCTGAGAGTAAAACCGAAACTTGACCTGAGGTAATGCTGGCAAAATTCATGCCCACGGCTATAAATCCATAAAACCGTTTGGCCTCGCCTAATCGGGTCACCTCGTTGGCAAACCCCCAAAATAACATGGAAAGAATAGTAGAACTCCAAAGCTCCGACATGATGTAAAAACTGCTGAATGTCCAGTAACGGAACATGGCAATGAATCCCTTAAACCCACTTGGTAGATAACCCTGGAGAAAATCGGCTGTTTCATGCGGATGAAGGTGGTCGCGAATAGGGTAAACCACAAAAGTAAAAAGGGTGAAAAAGACAAGGAAAATGCTGATCATGCAATAGAAAAGCCTATCGCGCTTCAGTCGATTGTTTAATCGACTGTAAACCAGTGTCATTAAAAAAGCTCCCGGCACAATTCCCCAGACTTTGATAAAGGGAAGAACCTCAGCGCCGGATGACTCTGCTGTAACGAGCAGAGTGTCTTTCATGTTTCTCAAAATGTTGTAGTTAAATCCGATGAAGAATGCCATGAGAAGCAAGGGAAGAAACTTGCGAAATTCATGGGCATGAATGGGCCATAAATAAGCGCGCCAGGGAGAAAAAGCTGCCTTATCTCGCGACATGACTATTTAACTCGATTAAGCTAACATTATTGCTATGCAAAAAGCTCATGGAGATATAGAACGGTTATTGAAGAAAAAAAAAATTGAAGTGACATCTTGTACTAGGTTCTCTCTATCTCATATAGAGAAATAACATTATAAACGAAACACTCATTACTGCCATCCTTTTTTTTCTGAGTAAAGAGGTAAATAAAATAAATTTTTGAAGTCAGGCAGAATAGTTGCGGCCATAGTTTAAGAGCAGCTCTAGAAATGCAAAGGCGGCCATCAGGACGAAGAGAAGGTAAACAAAGACCGGGAAATGGATATTGATAGTAAGGCCGGTTAAAACAATAAATTGAGCCACCGTGGTAATTTTCCCCCACCAAATGGCCTTGCACTCATAGCCTTTCCATCCTTTAACGATCCAGAGATAAATGCCGAACAGGCAGAGCGAAATATCACGAGACAGAAGAGTCCCAAGCTGCCATGTGGAAAGCTTCCCTTCTAGATAGAAAACGCCTCCTACAAAAAAAACGAAAAATTTGTCCATAATAGGATCTAGAATGGCTCCGAAATGGGATGTGGTGCGTTGGCGGCGTGCAAGATAACCGTCGAGAAAATCACTCAGCATCGCCAATCCAATCGCGGCTAATCGGATCAATGGATTGTCTTGGAGAAAGACAAGAGCAAACCCCGCTCGGGAAAGCGACAATACATTAGAGAGATTGAGCATGAAAAAATCAGTCGATTTCCTTTTCTATTGAAGATTTACTTCTCTTATAGCAGATAAATATGATTAAGGCGACGAGAAATAATGAAAATATGGCCATGTGTATATATTTCATGAGGTAGGTGAAATTTTTTCCACAAAAGTAGGAGAGGGTAAAGAGTGTGGTGTTGGAGAGCAAGCAGGCTACACCATCGCCCAATAAAAATTTCCCGAAAGGCATTTTTCCCATTCCGGCGGTCGCAAACAGGCAGTTACGTACGCCAAAGGGGATAAACCGACCTACAAGAAGGGTGCGCAGGCCAAATCTTTTATAATAATGCTCTATCTGCTTCAATCTTTTGGGATGGAAAAGTTTTGCAAACCACTTTACACGCCAAAGACGCGATCCCCAAACTCGTCCTATCCAATAGACCATCCAGTCGGAGAGATAAGCCCCTAAAAATAAAAAAATAAAGAGTTTCCAGCTGATTTGGGGGGCTACAGTGCTGGAAAATACTCCACAAACGATGATAAGAAGATCTTCACTGATGGGGAAATTGAGCCCGGCGAGCATTAATAGCCCAAATACCATCCAGTGCGCATATTGCACATGGTCTTGAATAAATAAAAAAATAACTTCCATAAAAATAAGTAAATGCAAATCTATAATAGCAATAAAACAATAATTTTTTAAGATGATTTTATTTCTTTGGGAAAATAACTCTTGAAAAGAGCGAATTCGTCGGTTTCAAATTTTTTCTAGATGAGTTTAGTGAACAAAATTAGTGAGAGGTTTACCATTGAGGGCGTTCCAATGGGTTGTGAGCAAAGATCCATCGGGGTTTTGAATTGCAATGATGTAGACAGGTAAAAATACCTCTTGAGTTTTTCTAATGGCAAAATCATTGCCAAAAATAATTTGAGAAAGTTTCATGATTTGAGAGGGTGTATAGCGTTTTTTCATCCTTAGCGAGTATTTAGCCGGCTGGGTGACAATGGCTTGGTGCAGGTGGGTCACAGGACGGATTTCAAGGCGGGGGTTTTCAAAATGGAGGCGAAATTGATTGCCGCTCATGACAATGAGTTTTTTGCTTTTACAGCTCTCTATCCAGTCATCTAGGATGTCATGATCTACTTTGAATTTTTGATAGAGCCTTTCCCGATCGATTGCTCCGCCAACTTCGATAATAGTTTTTAGGATTTTGATATCATTTTTATCTACCTTTGTGAGAAGGCAATCCTCATAGCCATGGGTTTGCTCCCATGAGGTTGTGTCGATGACCATTTCGCCATCTGTTAAACTCCATAAAAGGATCCCTTCACCTGTTAGAAATCCGCTTTTGCTATATTTTACATCCATAAGAAGGTAGGGATAAAACATCAATTTAGGTTCTAGGTAGTTGTAACCCTTACGCTTGAGAAGCTCTTGTTTGTGGGCTGCCATAATCTCTTCTGCGGTGTAGCGAATTTCAAGAGTATGGAATTCTCTTGTGTCGAGCTTCTTTTGAACAAACGCCCCCGCTTGAGGAAAACTGTCCATAAAATACCACCCGCCCATGCCCAAAGCAGAGAGGAGGATTAAATAGATAATCAATCGCATTATTTCATTATAGCGCGATGATCTATTTCTTTCATAATTTGATATAATCCTTTTTCAATTGAGGTTTCGGTTTTTAATTTAAGAAAATGTAAAAGCTTAAAAGGATCGCCCACGGAATGAAGAATTTCTCCTTTTTTTGCCGGTAGATATTCGCGGATCACTTCAATGCCGGCTATTTTACCTAAAAGATTCGAAATAAGAAGAATAGAGGTCTCTTTTCCCGAACAGACATTGTAAATCTCAGCTCCTTGAAAGAGCTGTTGCATAGCATGCATCATGATTTTCACAACATCTGCAACGTAAACGA
Source organism: Chlamydiales bacterium (assembly GCA_049281295.1). Taxonomy (GTDB): domain Bacteria; phylum Chlamydiota; class Chlamydiia; order Chlamydiales; family JAAKFR01; genus JBAPRV01. The sequence continues at coordinate 4,247 of JBAPRV010000080.1, read as the reverse complement.
AATCGCGTGTTTGCTCTCCATTTCCCATAATAAAAATTTTTTTTCCTTTAGAAATTTTTTGGGCAAAAAGGGTGATAACATCCGGATGAGTGTTAAAAGTAGGGCCGTAAACATTGAAAAGTCTGAATCCGATATTGGGTATATGATGAAGAGACCATGCCGCTTTAGCATGATATTCGCATCCCATCTTGTCGATCCCATAGGGAGAGATTGGCTGCAGGGGGTGTTCTTCTTTTATAGGCAGGTTGAGACCATTTCCATAAACGGCAGCAGAGGAGGCATAGATAAAGGGGATCTGTTTTTTTGACTCTGCTATCGTTTCCAATATTCGAACCATGCCGCCCACATTGATTGAATGGCTATCTGTCCAATTTTGAATCGTTTTCTCAACCGAAGCAACGGCTGCTAGATGGAAGCATCCGTCAACACCTTCTAAGGCCTCTTTAACTTTCTCTCGATCGGTAACAGAGCCTACAATCAGTTCCGTTTCATTAGGAATAGACTCTTTCTGGCCGCTTGAAAGGTTATCCAGAACCTTTACGCCATATCCTTCATTTAAAAGAGCACGAACGAGGTGAGCCCCAATGAATCCACATCCGCCAGTTACTAAATAATTTATCATAGACATTTCGTGCGTTGACAGGAACGTTTATCTCAAAGTATGATAAATCCTATCATGAGACTATTATTATTTTTTATCTGTTTATGCAGCAGTTCGCTATTTGCGAGCTATAGCCATGTAAGCGGGAAATGGTCCCCAGAGAAATATTCCCCGACCCAGTCGGTTCAGGAACATTATGATCAAGGGTATCAGCTCCTTTATAAAAACATGTGGGATGAAGCTCTCATCCACTTTATGATAATCAACTATCATTTCCAAGAATCTCCTTTTTATTCTGATGCCGTGTTTTACTCCGGAGTCTGTTACTATTTCCAGGGAGATTTTGATCTAGCAAATCGGCAGTTTTCGAAATATTTATCCTTAAGCGGTAAATTGAAGCATTTTGAAAAAGTTTTTGAATTTAAGTACTACATTGCTGACTATTATCAACAAGGAAGGAAAAAACACCTTTTTAGATCGGAGTATTTTCCAAAGTGGCTGCCTGCCGGCGAGAGCGTTTTAGAGATTCTTGATGAAGTGATTGCCTCTTTGCCAGGACGGGAGATTGCAGCTAAAGCCCTTTATAGCAAAGCAGCGTTTCATCGAAAGAGGCGCGAATATGACAAAAGTATAGAATCATTGCAAATAATCACACGCCAGTTCCCTAAACACACTTTAGCAGCAGAGGCTTTTTTAGAAATTTCTAATATATATTTAGAAAAAAGTCATTTGGAGGCGCAAAATCCCGATCAAATTGCTTTGGCGCAGCTCAACTTGCAACGATTTCGAAAAGGTTTTCCAAGCGAAGAACGGTTGGAAGAGGCGGAAAAAAATTTGATGCAGATGAAAGAAGTTTATGGACAATGTCTCTATGATGTTGGCCGTTTCTATGAACGAAAGAAGAAACATTCTGCTTCAGCTATTTATTATCAGGATGCGATTCAAAAATATCCGGCTTCCGAAGCAGCTGAAAAAAGTCGAAACCGATTGAGTCAACTAGGATCAGATTTATCTGAAGACGTTCCATTATAGAGACATATGCATAACTTTGAAAAAAGTGAAGATTTACCTGCTTCTTTTTCTTTTTCTTACCTCATGTGGGTATCGATTCGGCCAAGGCAATCTTAGCAACTGCTATTCGACTATCTGCATTCCTTATGTTCAAGGGGATGAGAAGGGATTGTTAACCAATGCTTTGATTCGAACCATAACAACACGGACAGCATTGACCTACAGCTCACAAGGAGCACAGCTGCTTTTAAAGGTATGTCTTTTTGAGCCGATCGAGAGAAACATTGGCTTTGATTATTCCACAATCCCCGGCGAGGATAATATCGTTGTTTCGAATGAAGGGCGTTTGACATTAACTGCAGAGGTCTCATTGATTGATCAGTGCACAGGGGGGTGCCTGATGGGTCCAATGAAGATCACTTCATGGATTGATTATGATTTTGAACCCGACTTGAGTAACGTTAATTTTCATGACTTTGCATTGGGCCAGCTTCAAATGAATAACTTGGCAAAAGACGCGGCCTATCCTCCTTTGTATATATTATTAGCTGAAAAGATTGTAGATTATGTCGATCACAGTTGGTAATATTATTTTAAAATATGGAATTCCCAGCCCACCTAGATTTTTTAGTAGACATCATAACCTATGTGCGCCAGCAAGCGGAAAGCTTTGGAATTGACCATAAAACAATTTATAAAATTGAACTGGCTTGTGAAGAAGCTGTTGTTAATATTATTTCCTATGCGTATTCGGGAGAAGAGGGGACAGTAGTGATACAGTGTGAAAAACAGCCGGACACTTTTAAGGTGACCTTGCGAGATAGAGGAGTTGCTTTTAACCCTCTTGAATCGATTTTACATCCCGAACCAAACATGCCTATCACCATGAGAAGGGTAGGGGGATTAGGTATTTTCCTAATGAGCCGGACAGCTAATAAAGCGTCTTATCAAAGGAATGAAAATGAAAATGTGCTGCATCTCGTTTTTCATATCGGCCATGGTTAATTTTTTAAGAACCAACAAGGGTATCTCTTTCATTATACTATTTCCATAGAAGATAAAATCGGGGTTGGGATTGCGTTGAGCAACAAATGTGCTTACCCGAACTGTCAAAGGAAATTCTTCTCCTTCCAGCTGTACATACTCCTCAGCTGTATCAATAGACATGAGCTCAGTCTCTGTTTCTATATCTACTAATGCAAACTGGCGTGTCATTGCTGTATTGGGATATTTTTCTTTTGTAATGTTCATAAAACGATCCCTTATATTTTTATCAATACAGTAAGTATTTCGGTCTAAGCCATGAAAGAAGAAGGTTGCCGCGTCATCCACTTTCTTTGCTGCGCTTGTCAAAAGGATGTTTCGCTGATCCTTATCAAGGAGAACTAGTGATATACATCTGAATGCACGAGTAATTCTGACTCCAGGGGTAAGGAAGATCGATGCAGCATTACAATTGACATGGAATTGCAGCATGCCTTTTTCTTCAAATGCATTGCAGGCAGCCTGAACCATTTCTTCGGCAGTTGTATTAGATAGATTGCGGATAGTCATTGGGTACTCTTCGACGTTTATGAAATCTTTACGAAGATACAAAATGGGGAATATAAGTACAAATTTTTTTCCCTTAATGAGAAGGAAAATTTCCTAGAGATCTCTGCATAACTCAGGGAATTTCACGATCTATTTGGGTTTTCTCAATTTGTTATCAGACTATCTTAGATAAGGTGAGTAAACAAAACAAGCTCGCTATCCATGATCGCAAGAGACCTGTGCACTCCTTCATTTTCGACTTCAATGTTTAGGGATACAGGCATTAGTATGGTTTCTGAGTCTCTATCTACAACTGCCTCTCTAACTTTAGTATTTGAAAGGGGAAAGTTGTCTTCTATCTCCGCTTTAATACAATCAAGTTCATCTTCGTCAAAACAGTAAGCTGTACCATTTACGCAAAAGAAATAGTCCGCAGCGTCATCTACCTTTTTTGCTGCATTTTGGACACATCTCTGCCTGAGGCTTTCAGTAAAAATTCTTTCTTGAGAGAGATCTATTACTGTGATTTTACGATTGATTCCGATTTCCAGATAACCTTGTTCCTTTAAAATCGAATAAGCAGCGTGAACTATCTCTTCCCGGCTTGTATTTCCTACATTTTTTATAAGCATAGTTTATCCTTGTCTAAAACCATATTTTTCTTAAGTGATTATTACACAATCACTTAAAAATAACAACGAAATAGGCTTGATATAACTAATCCTTACGTCGCCCCGGGTATGTGAGGATATTTTGTAAATAAAAATTTTAAATGTCGCTTTGACACTTCAAAATCTTTATTCCTAGAAAAAAACATATTTCTCGGTAGAATATTTAATATGAATAATCAAAATGTTTTTAATAATACTAGTAGTATTAGTACCTTATTACGCACAATCTCAGAAGAGAGTGTCTCTTTGCCGATGCGTACCACTTTGATAGCATTAGCGGTTGTCTTACCCCTTGCAGGTGCGATTTATCCATCTAGGCCGTAAAACCCGGCCATTCATGGGCGGGATATAAGGCCTAAATTGCCTTTTTTTTGCATGCAAAAACTTGGCAATTTCCATTTTCACAAGCTCGCTTTGAAAGCGTTGACACA
>JBAPRV010000079.1:0-15047 GCA_049281295.1 Chlamydiales bacterium | reverse complement strand
TGATAGGTGAGGAGGTAAACATCTCCCCTGTTTTCAAATTCTTCAGCTGAATTCTGTAGGTTCCGGCTTCGTTAAAATAAAGATTGGGTAAAATGACAAACCCAGTTTCAGGGACAAATAATTTCCAATCCAAATTCTCTCGAAGATGTTCATAGGAGAGATCTATGAGGGTGTCTTCAGCGGCATAATTGGTAAGGTTGCCAAACTCATCCTCAAATCGGACCATGATATCAAATCGCTTATTTTTGGCTACAAAAGAGGGAGAGAGAATTTTAATGGTATGCAGTCGGTTCCCTCGTATGTCCATAGAAAATATTTCAGGCTCTTCATAATTCCCTTTCCCTTTGGGATCGATATAGAGATTGAAGGAACGTCGTCTTTGGATGACAAGTTGGCACTCATTGCCTCCCTCTGCATCGGCTAAATCGCTCTGTGGCAAAGCTCCGATCGCAATAGTGATTTTCCCTCCGGATTTTACCGAAGAGGGAAGGGTAAATTCATACTGCGGCACGATTCGGTCAGATGTCTCAATTTCTTCGGCTTGAAGAAGGGTGCCGTTCTCCAGCAGGGCATAAATGACGTTTCCCTTTTCATTTTGGTCTACAGAGGGGATCTCCCAATCTATAGCCCTGCCTTGACTTTGAAGATCGAATTTAAGGCGGGTTCCCTTAGGAAGGGAAGTTGAGGTAGAAAAGTGAAATTTCCAAGTTGAAATTTCTCCAGCTCGTGCTATTTGAGGTTCGCTATAACAAATGGATCGCCGCATGCTTTAAAAATGGCTATGTATAATAGGAAGCCAATCATATCGATAATTTCGTTTTTTCACAATTCTTCTATTTGAGACCCCTGCATAACTTAGGAAATGCCGCTAAATAACTTTTTCCGACACCTCCTAAGCTATGCAGAGGTCTCATTTGGAAAGAGCTTTTAATGCTTGGGCTTTTTTCTCGAAAACTTTGAAATAGGGTAAAAATCCGGTTTTATAAAGCACATCTTCAATAGATTTTGGGATTGAAGCTAGAAAAAAATGGCCATGCTTCTTCTCTATTTTTTTGAGGCAATGAACGAGGACGCGGATGCCGGCGCTTGAGATATAGTCGAGTGAAGAGAGATCGAGCACGACCTCTTTGCTCCCTTTCTCAATAGACTGGAGAATGGCATGTTCTAAATCGGGAGAAGTGGAACTATCTAGCCGTCCTTTAAGGGAAAAAATGGTTGCCTGCCCTTTTTTTTCTTCAAAAAATTCCATGCCATATCCTAATTTGCATATTCAATTGCTCTTTTCTCACGAATAACAGTTATTTTAATCTTACCTGGGTAGCTCAATTCTTTCTCAATTTTTTTTGCTAAATTCCTGCCTAAACAAGCCATGGATGCATCATCAAAAAAATCGGGTTTAACGATCACGCGAATTTCGCGCCCTGCATGAAAAGCGTAGGCCTTCTCCACTCCCTCATACTGACAGGCTAGTCTCTCCAGCTTATGAGATCGTTTGATGTATTGCTCAAGCGCTTCGTTTCTGGCGCCCGGCCTTTCTGCCGAAATTTTGTCTGCCGTACTGCATAGGCATGCCTCTATTGTTATAGGGGGGATTTCATCATGGTGGCAGCCAATGCCGTTGGCAATCTCTTCTTTTTCTCTATATTTTAATGCAATCTCTGAGCCAATTAATGCATGAGATCCTTTTGTCTGATGAGAAAGAGCCTGTCCTATGTCGTGTAAAAGACCAATGCGCTTGGCAAGTTCACTGTCTAAGCCAAGTTCAGAGGCTAAAATTTCCATCAGAAAGCTTACCTCCAGTGAATGATCCAAAAGGTTTTGGCCGAGGCTATAGTGAAAATGGAGCTTGCCGAGCAGCAAGATCAGCTCGGGATGGAGGGTAAAGACCTTTGCTTGAGCTGCGGCTCTCTCTCCAAAATCTTTGATCTGTTGATTGAAATTCTCTTGTACTTCGAAAGTGACATTCTCTATTCGAGTGGGATGAATCCTTCCATCTTTTATAAGCTCATGCAGGACCTGCTTGGCAATTTCTTTTCGGATAGGGTCGTAGCCCGATATCACAACCGAATTGGGAGTGTCGTCGATCACGAAATTCACACCAATAGCTTGTTCTAAAGCACGGATATTGCGCCCTTCACGACCAATAATTCTTCGTTTCATCTCCTTATTGGGAAGAGAAACACTTGTTACAGCAACTTGAGACACTGTTTTAACACAGAGGCGGTTAATCGCTCTGGTTAAAAGGCGGATGGCCTCTTTTTCCCCCTCATTTTTCATTCTAGTGATGAGGTCTCCGATAGCTGCCTGCTGCTCATTTGCTACGTTCTCAAGAAGAAGGTTTTTTGCCTCATCGGTAGTGAGCTTTGAAAGCTTTTCCAGTTGAGAGCGAAAGGCAGCCTGTTTATTTTTAAAAGCTGTTTGCTCAAGGCTTAATCTCTGGGAGGTTTGTTCAATTTCTGATAATTTTTTTTCTACAAGGGCCCATTTTTTGTCGAACTCATCTTCTTTTTTCTCAAGGCACTCTTTCTCTTTGGAGAGCTTCTCTTCCGTTTTGCGGGTGAGCTGGGCGAGATACCGTTCGTGCTCGATTTTTTCCTCTTTTAGAGATAGCTCTAACTCCAAGGATTGAGTCTTTGTCTGCATCTCGGATTTATGGAGAATCTCACGCGATAATCTTTCAAAACCACCTAATTTTATTTTGAATAGAACATAAAAGCTCAAAAGCCCAAACAGAAAGCTAAAAATTGCAATCCAAAAAGTCACAAGTTCAAATCCTCAATCTGACTTTACAGAGACCCTGCATAACTTAGAAAACGCCGCTAAATAGCTCTTTCGAGCGATCTTTGAAAATTCCCATTTTTCGACATTTTCTAAGTTATGCAGAGGTCTCTTACAGTTTATTTTAGAAAACTTTAAATTTCAAATTTATTCGGGTAAAATATGTCAATCAGTTATTTTGAATTCAATTGATTAGAAACTCACCTTTTGTCCGGTGGGTAAAATTTTGAACTTATCTTGCTATAAGGGTTGCAAATTTTTCCCTGAAAAAGCATAATTGCCTCCTTTCAAAGGAAAAAACAATGACTCGAGTTGGAAAAAAAGCTGAAAGGCGGGCAATTTCGCCTAGGAAAAATAAAAGACCTTCTCCTAAAACAGGACCCAAAAAGGATAATCTTCCATTGGGTTATAAACCTTTGGAAAATGCCCTGTCTGAAGAGGGATCTACGTATATCGCAAAGATTAAATAATCTAATATAGGATACACTCTATGTCTCGTCATCGAAGCTATGGGAAATCTACAAAAGGCGGCCAGAAACGAAACGTTTTGAAGAGATTCGAGCGGATTGAGGTGCTTAAGAAATTAGGCCGATGGAGTAAGGATAAAAATAAACGAGTCACCGGCCTGCCGAAAACCCCTACTGTCTCTACTTGACAAACAGACATGAGTCGATGCATACTCCCGGGGTATGAAAGTTTTTGTTTTCAACCAGCAAAAGGATCTTTTTATTTCTAAAAGGGGAGTAAAGCCCATTGTCAAAGAGGTTCTTTCTCTTGAAAAAAGATCGACGGACGAGTTGGCTATCTATTTTGTTTCAACAGAAGAGATTTCGGAGCTTCATAAAGAATTTTTTGATGACCCTTCCCCCACGGATTGCATCTCCTTCCCAATAGATCAACGTCAAGGGCTGGGATATCACATTCTCGGCGAGGTATTTATTTGTCCTAAAACAGCGATTGATTATATTTTGAAACGGGGAGAAGAGGTCAATGAGGACATTTATCGTGAGACGACTCTCTATCTGGTCCATGGTTTATTACATCTTCTTGGATACGACGATATTGAAGAAAGTGATCAAAAGAAAATGCGCGCTGCCGAGAATCGACATATGCATCATTTACTACGAGAAAAAGTACTGTTGAAGGGATAAGAATTGGTCATAATTTTTTTCTTTCTTTCCCTTTTTCTTCTGATATGGGTTTTCTTTCTTGCTACGGTTACACATTCATTAACTCGCCTTGGCGAGAGTCATTCTATTGAGATTTTAAGAAAGCATCCGCGCCAATTCTTTTATTACCCTATCCATCATAATCTTTTTGAGAAGCAAAATTTTGAGCTGTTAATTTTGTCATCGACTTTGGGGGAAAATCTGGCCCGTCTGGGATTTGTGGCTCTTATTATCGTGGGCTTTCTGTTTTTCAATGCTTTAACTTTAACGGCGGCAATTATCATATTAATTGTTCTTCTCTTTCTTGTTTTGATGTTAGGAGACTTTTTTCCCCGTCTATGGGCCATAAAAAACCCTGAAAGGGCTCTCGCTTTTTCGGCTCAATATGCCTCTTTTTTCCTTTTTCTCTCTCTTCCTATTACCTTTCTTTTTTTGAAACTGGCTAGCTTTGCCACCCGCTCTCTTGAAAAAGAAGAAGGAAAGGAGTCATTAGAAGAGATGAAAGACGCTATCCTTCAAATTCTTAGATCTGTCTCTGTCAAAGAAAAGCTCAATGTATCGGACAAGAAACTAATAGAGTCGGTCCTTAAGTTTAAGGAGCGCATTGTTCGAGAGGTCATGGTGCCTCGGGCCGAGCTTTTTAGCCTCCCGGCCGAAACCCCTATTCGAAAAGCTGCCCGAGAGCTTTCGGAAGAGGGATACAGCCGTATACCTATTTATCGAGAAACAATCGATAATATTGTGGGTGTCTTAATGTTTAAAGACATTATAGAGCTCTACATGGACTGCGATGAGGGGAAAAAAGAGTCTGCCATTCTCGACGCTCCTATCGAAACGATTTCGAAAAGCGTATTTTATACCCCGGAAACTAAAAAAGTGTCTCACCTTCTCCAGGAGCTTCGGGCTAAACAAATACATATGGCGATTGTCATTGACGAATATGGGGGAACAGAGGGAGTCGTCACCTTGGAAGATATTCTTGAAGAGATCGTGGGCGAAATTGAAGATGAGTATGATTTTGAAGAAGAAATGCTCTATACCACCCAGCCGGGGGGAGAGGGTTGGATTGTAGATGCACGGATGACGATTCATGATGCCGAAGATGCTTTTGGCATTCAAATCCCTCAAGAGGGAGATTACGATACAATTGGAGGATATGTTTTCCATAAGGTGGGATCCATTCCCAAAATGGGACACCGCCTCTATCATGAAGATTTTGTTTTAGAGATCTTAAGCTCCACTGAAAGAAGTATTGAAAAGGTGCGCATCACGCCGCAGTAAATCCAAGCCGATTGCCGGCAATCAAGGTTTAAGGAGCTATCTCTCCTACAATACCCTCTTCACGCGCTGCAATCACTCCACAAGAGATAATATACTTGAAGGCATCCTCGATTTTCATGTCGAGATAAATCACTTTTTCCTTTTGGTACATCATCAGATAGCCGGAAGTTGGGTTAGGGGTGGTTGGGACAAAAACGGATACAAGTGGTTGGGTGATGGTTTTCTCGCATAATTCAGGGGCGGGACCGCTGACCAGCCCGATACAATAGGCGCCGTCGGTTGGAAAAGGGACCATCACAACTTGTTTAAAAGTGCGCGAGGTTGAACCAAAAATGGCTTTTATCACCTGTTGTGTCGCTTTATAGACTGTTTTGATGATGGGAATGCGGTGAAGAATGTATTCATAGAGAGACAAAAGAGACTTAAACACGACGGCTCTGGCTAGAAACCCAAGGAGTACGGTAAAGAAAAAAAGAGCAAATAGAACGACGATCTGTAAAAGCACATGGATGAGGGCACGGTACTTGGGATACCAGGGTTCTGCTTCTAAAAATTGTTTTATGATGTCAAGAAAGGGCAGAGTGAGAAGGTTGATAATAAAGACTACAATGGCAATAGTGACAGCCAGAGGAAGCAATATGACCAGACCTGTGAGGAAATATTTTTTCATCCTGCGTAAAATCTCCAAGGTAGTAGGGCATCCTCTCCGGCATAATCGACCCCAATTCGGGAGGTTGCTTGAATGTTTGAGAGGGGCGTTCCCTTTTCAATCCAAATAGTGTTTTGAAGCAATGAGACCCCGTTCAATTTTCGGCTAACCCCAAGAGCTTGTGCTACACTGCCGGGTCCGCTTGCCACTGTTTTGTCTATTTTTGTTTTTTTTCGTCTCTTTAGCATTGTTGGGATTCCATCGCAAGGTTCAATGGCTCGAATCAATATGGCATGAGGAATATCTTTTTGATTTGTCACGATGTTGAGCAAGTTGTGGATGCCGTAACAAAGATAAACGTAGCAGATTCCTCCTTTATGAAACATCACTTCAGTCCGTTTTGTGCGCCGGTTGTTGTAGGCATGCGAGGCGCGGTCATCAGGTCCTCGATAAGCTTCAGTTTCTAATATTCTCCCTCCGGTTACTTCTCCTCCAATAGAGGTAAAAAGATAGTTTCCGATAAGTTCGCGGCTAATTGATATTACATCATTACGCAGGTAAAAATCGAGCTCGAGCTTCATTGTTTCCTCTTTGTTTTGGGTGGAGGAGTGGAGAGGGTCCAGCTTGTTTTTTGGGTTATCAAATCAATACAATCGAGCATGACCTCAATCACGCTTCCTGTGTGAAAATGTTGATGGGATCGCCGGTTTGTAAGCCGAAAACGTTTTTTATCAAATACAAAAGCCCCGATTCCCCCTATCTCAGAAAGGGGAAGAAATCCTTCATATAAAAAATCAGTGAGCTCAAAAGCGAATCCAAAAGATTTAACTGAGGTGACCACAGCTCGGTAGCTATGATGAGGATCTTTTTTATGCATGGCTTGAAGAAGGCGTAATTTTTTTAATAGGGTGACGGCCTGGGATGCTCTGGCACTAAGACGTTCTTTTTCTGAGCATTCAAGGGCCACTTGCTCGAGATTTACTTTGGGGTCAACCTCGTTAAAGAGGAGTCGATGAACTATAAGATCGACATATCGACGAATAGGGCTTGTGAAGTGAGTATAGTGCTCCAAGCCCAGTCCATAATGCCCCACGTTTTGGGTAGAGTAGGAGGCTAATTTCATACTCCGGATAAAGGCGGTCGCTAAAAATTGCCCAAAGGGGCTTTCGCGCGCTTCGTCGAACAGCTGTTGCAATTGTTCTGTGCTCGGTTGATTGGGAATTTGAAACCCGAGAGTATTCGCCAAAGCAGCAAAATCACTTATCGCTTCAGGTTTAGGCTCTTCATGGACCCGATAGGTGAGAGGTTTTTTCTGTTGGCTCAGATGGGCGGCGATGATCTCGTTGGCTTTTAACATGAACTCTTCAACAAGTTGATGAGTGATGTCGTATTCTACAATATCAATACTTTTGGGACGCCCTTTCTCTGTGAGTTTAATTGAGACATCCGGTAGGGAGAATTCAATACTGCCTCGTTCATACCGTTGTTGCTTTAAACAGCGGCATAAATCGACCATTAAAAAAAGCAGCTTTGCATATTTGCTTTTTTGCTTCCGGTCGAGAATGGCTTTCGCTTCTTGATAGGTGAATCGCATTTTGCTTTTAATAACGCTTCGCACAATACGATATTCTTTCACAGCACCCTTCTTGTCTAAAGTCATCAAAACAGAGACGGCGAGTCGATTGACATTAGGTTTTAAGCTGCAGAGATGACTCGAGAGAGCATGAGGAAGCATAGGAAGAACATGGCCTGGAAAATAGACTGAATTACATCTTTTTCTTGCCTCTTTGTCTAGCATCGATCCCTCTTGTATATAGTGAGAAACATCGGCTATATGCACTCCCAGATGGAAATTGCCCCGCGGGTCCCGGGAAAGAGAGAGAGCATCGTCAAAATCTTTGGCAGTTTCGGGATCGATTGTAATACAGTCGAGCTGGCGCAAATCCTCTCTGTTTGAAACATCTTTCGCATTCACCTGTTTACCAAAGGCTTTAGCCTCATCGATAACCTTTTGAGCGAAAGCATCATCAAGGCCATATTCTTCTATAGCCGCGGGGACATCCCAAAATGGATCAGAAATTGGACCGATATAATAGGCCATCTCTCCCAAGCTCTCTCCCCAGTCAAGGACATGAATAATAATTCGGTCGCCGACTTGAAGAGGCTGCTTTTTGTTTGGAACGATTTCCATTAGCTGGCCTTCTCCAAGCAGAGGGACATGGGCATGAATCCCCTCCTTGCGACTCTGCATTAAAATAGTGCCTGCAACGTGAGAGCGCCCTCTTCGCAGAATTTTGTTGACCTGGCCTTCAGGTTTTTTTTTTGAGATAAAAAAAGGACTTATAACTATTTCGACAAAATCTCCATCCACTGCCCCTTGAATAGCATGCTTAGGGATAAAGATATCCTCCGGGAATCGCTCCCGTTCTTGATGCTGTAAAAAACCGAATCCACGGGGATGAACGCGAATGGTCCCCGAAACAAAAAAATGCTTTCTTTTTCCTCTCATATCATCGGCTATCTATTGGAGACCCCTGCATAACTTGGGAAACGCCGCAAAATAGCTCTTTCCAGCTATCTTTGAAAGTTTCCATTTTCCTCTTATCTCATTGATAATGCGAAAAATGGAAATTTTCAAATCTAACCGGAAAGAGTTCATTTTTCGGCATTTCCCAAGTTATGCAGAGGTCTCTATTGGTTCCTTGTGTTTTACTCCCTTATAAGCTCTATATCCTTTAATGCCGAAAGGAAAACTTATAGCTATGGCCTGAATACTTGGCAAAAGGTCAGGGTCGACAATATCGGCAATAACATTAATACCCGATCGATCGAGGCACAAACAGGGCTCCATGATCACTTCGGGTAGCAGAAAACAGAAAGTGAGAGTTGAAAGACCGGCCAATGCCTTTTTTTATGCCAGAATTAAAATGCTCATAAATAGTAGTCTTAGTGACTACTCATATATAGGAAATTATGATAGCATTAAAAAGGAAATTTAGTAAATGTCTTATCCTTATAAGATTTGTGATCCGGTTCATGGCTTTATTCGGTATGATGAGATTATCCAACGGGTAATCGATTCCCGCCCTTTTCAACGCCTTCGCTATATTCATCAGGTAGGAACAGTCTATTTAGTCTATCCAGGGGCTACTCACAGCCGCTTTGAGCACTCTTTAGGAGTCATGGAACTTGTGACTCGCATCTATAACACTTTAATTGATCCCTACAACTTTCTTGAATCATGTTGTGTGCCCAAGGAAAAAATCGATTATTGGCGTCTCATTCTCCGTTTGGCTGCTCTTTGCCACGATCTTGGCCATCTTCCCTTTTCTCACACAGCCGAGAAAGCGCTTCTCCCTCATGGAGGGCATGAGCAGATGACTATCAAATTGATTCAATCCGAGGAGCTCTCAGCGATTTGGAGGGAGATAGGAGAAGAGGCTCAAAACGATATTATTAAACTATCGGTTAATGAAAGAGAGCTTAAAAAATTTAAAAAAGAATTCACCCTTTCTCCCTGGGAGCGGGTTCTTTCTCAAATTATTACAGAGGATAATTTCGGGGCTGATCGCATTGATTATTTGCTTCGTGATGCACATCATGCAGGAGTAGAAATGGGCCGTTTTGATTACCATCAATTGGTCGATAGCCTACGCATTTTACCCTATGATGGAAAATTAGCATTGGGAATCACCCAGAGCGGGATTCAATCTGTGGAATCGCTTTGGACGACTCGTTATATGATGTATGCCAGAGTTTACCAACATCCAAAATCACGCGTCTATTCAAATCATATGAATCGTTTTATGTGCCGTCTCTATTCTGATGGAATACCCGATGATGTAGAAATCTATCTTGAACAGACAGACTTGACGGTACTCTCCGCTCTGTTTAGTGAAGCAAAAAAAGGAGATTATGACGCCCAAGGGCTATTGAAGATAAAAAAGACCTTTCAAAACGTTCCCCTAAACCAAAAACCTAACGACTCCATCCTTAGTGAGTTGCAAAATCATTTTAATAAATGGATTTTTATAGATGACACCCCTCAAAAAACTCCCCAACGGCAGTTTCCTGTCTTGTTAGAAAGCAAGAAGGTCATCTCTTCTTTCGACGTCTCATCTTTTTTGCAGGGAATACCGCGCGAAGGGCAGTCGCTTTGCTTATACGCACACCCGGACTACGTTGAAAGAGTTAAGGAGTGGCTCTCCCGGAAAGCAGGGCCCGAATCTGTTGAATAAGCTTGCTCACAGCCACAGGATCTTCCTTAATCTGAGCAGTAAGAAGATAATCTGCGGCGATCTCTCCTTGAGACAGGACAAGAATACGATCTCCCAGAGCCATGGCATCTCTAAAATCGTGGGTGACCATCATCATCGTTTTTTGCGTGTCCACTCTAATTTCACGCAAGAGGTCATATAACTCTTCACGGATAATCACATCGAGAGAAGCAAAAGGCTCATCAAGGAGTATAAAAGGGTGGTTTTGCAAAAGAGCGCGAGCCAGCGAAAGCCGTTGTCGCATCCCTTCTGAAAGTTGGGAAGGGTAGGCCTCTTCGTAACCCTCCAGCCCCATTCGTTTAAAAAGAACATACGCCTCTTCGATAACTCCAGCATCTCTTTTTCTTTTACCAAGTTCCGTGAATAGAAGGAGGTTAGAAAGAGCCGTTCTCCAAGGCAGCAGTAGGTCTTCCTGACGCATATAGGTAATTTTATTTTCACTGTTTTCAAAAACAATCTTACCCTGCTCGGGCTGAATTAAGCCGTTGATTAATCGAAAAAGAGTGGTTTTTCCTGACCCGGAAAGGCCGATAAGAACAGCAATTTCCCCTTTCTCTAGGGAAAAAGTAAGCCCTTTTAAAATTTTTTTAGAACCGTAAGAAAAATGGAGGTTTTTGATACATAACACCGGAACATTTTCTCTTTATTAGAGAGAAAAATCAAGTAGTAAAGCTTGATTTTTTATAGGAAATAAATTACTTTATTTAGTTATGGAAATTTTACCTCACGAAAGAGAGATTGTTGAATATGAAAAAACTATTCAACAGTTTAAAGATAAAAATCAAATAAATCCTTTGTTTTCTGTTGAGGAGTTGCAAAAACTTGAAAACAAACTCAACAAATTGAAAAAAAAGGTCTACTCATCTCTCTCTGCATGGGAGCGGGTGCAAATTTGCCGTCATCCGAACCGTCCTCGTTCTATTGATTACGTGCAGCACATGTGCGATGAATTTATTGAATTATTTGGAGATCGCACTTTTGGCGATGATAGCGCGGTGATTGGGGGGTTTGCCAAGATTGCAGGAAATAAGTTTATGGTAGTAGGCCAGGAGAAAGGTAATGATACTGAAAGCCGCCTACATCGCAACTTTGGAATGCTTCATCCCGAGGGTTTCCGCAAAGCGCTTCGTTTAGCTCGGCTGGCGGAAAAATTTCATCTCCCTGTTCTTTTCTTACTCGACACGCCGGGCGCCTATCCTGGTCTCACCGCAGAAGAGCGTGGGCAGGGGTGGGCCATAGCACATAATTTACGCGAGCTTGCCCATTTAGCCACCCCTTTAATAGTTGTGGTCATTGGAGAGGGGTGTTCAGGCGGAGCGCTTGGAATGGGAATAGGAGATAGCATTGGCATGCTTGAGCATGCCTATTATTCGGTGATATCTCCTGAAGGGTGTGCTTCCATTTTATGGAAAGATGCGAGTAAAAACAGCCAAGCAGCTGAAATGCTGAAAATGCAAGCTGAAGATCTTTTAGAACTTGAAGTGATAGATGCTATTATAAAAGAGCCTTTAGGAGGATCTCACCACGATCCCGAGCAAAATTATCAGAATGTAAAGCAATATATCATAGAACAATGGAACCTTTTGAAGACCTATCCACCGGAAGTTCTCTTCGAAAGGCGGTATCAAAAACTACGGAAAATGGGAAGATATGAAACTGCTGTTCAAAGCGGCCATCCTCAATCGTAAGCACTATGCCCTTCTTATAATCACTATTTTTGCGATGTTTTCCCTCACAATCGCTTCTCAATTGGAAATGATGTCTTTGGGAGTTATAGCGAAAACAGGGCCCGAATTTTTTCTTCTCTTTGGTCAGGAGAAAGAGGGAAAGCTGCAATCTCGTGAATCGATTTCTCTCTCAGATGTGGAAAAAAAATGGGACGAGATTGTTCAGAGTGAAGATGGAAAGATAACACGGAAAGAGGCGAATGCCTACATTGAAGCGCATGGAGGAATAAGCTTAGTTCAAAAGGTGATAGCCTTTTTGGAAAAGCACTTTCAGGTAGCCACCAACCTAACTCGTCTGGCCTTTTTTTTAGTGTTTGTAGCTCTTTTTAAGGCAATTTCCCTATTTATCCATCGCTATGTCACTCAATTAGTCGGAATTAGAGTAAGCCGAGATTTACGTCAGAGATACTTTGAGCACATTCAGTCGCTGCCGATGACTTTCTATCATCAATACGATATCGGGAGCCTCTCCACTCGAGTATCAGGAGATGCGGGGGTGATTGCAAGCGCCATTACCTCTCTAATGATCAATTACATACAAACTCCATTTGCGGTTATTTCCACTCTGATTGTCTGTTTATATATTTCCTGGAAGCTCTCACTCGTGATTTTTGTAGGATTTCCCCTTATTATATTTCCGGTTATCTTCATTGCTAAAAAAATCAAACAGATCGCTAAACAGCTCCAACGCAATCAAGAGGGGATATCTTCGGTCCTTCTCGATTTTTTACGCGGCATATTGACTGTAAAAGTATTTGCAAGAGAGGCCTTTTCGCTGCAAAAATACAAAGAGCGCAACAACAAAATGGCCCGTCTTGAAGAGAGAAGCGCCCGTTACAGCCTTGCCTCCAGACCGATCATGCACACTGTTTCCTCCCTTTTTTTTGCAGCGGTCATTTTGTTAGGACTCTATTTTTTTCACTTAGGGCCTTCAGAGCTCCTTGTTTTTTGTGGACTTCTTTATGTTTTCTACGAGCCGATCAAGAAATTTTCCGAGGAAAACATCCATGTCTTTAGAGGGATAGCTGCTGCAGAGAGGATGTACGAAGTGCTCGACAAGACCTTTCCGGTTAAAGACGAGCCCAACGCCATACCCATGAGCGATTTTAAAAAAGCCATTGTCTTTAACAATGTCTCTTTCCGATATCAAGAGGAATGGGTTCTGAAAAATCTTAGCTTTACGATCAAAAGAGGAGAGACTGTGGCCATTGTAGGGCCTACAGGATCGGGGAAATCAACTTTAGTTAAACTGCTTCCCCGCCTTTACAATATCCAAAAAGGAGAGATTTTAATAGATGACAAGCCTATAAATAGCTATACCCAACACTCTCTTCGAGAAAGCATTGCCTTTGTTCCCCAAAAACCATTTCTTTTTTTAGACACTATTCGAGAGAATATTGCATTTGGTCGTCGTTATTCAGACGAGGAGGTCCAATCCGCTGCCAGAAGCGCCCATGCAGAAGAATTTATTTTGCGCCTTCCCAGTCAATATGACTTCAAATTGGAAGATTCGGGGAAAAACCTTTCAGGAGGTCAACAACAACGTCTAGCGATTGCCCGAGCTTTGGTGAAGCAAGCCCCTATACTCGTGATGGACGAGGCGACCTCTTCTTTAGATGCGGTGAGTGAAGGGAAAATCAAAGAAGCGATCTGCGAGCTTCACGGCAAGCTGACTCAAATTATCATAGCTCACCGTTTTTCAACCATTGAACATGCTGACAAGATCATTTACATGGAAGGGGGAGAAAAGATAGCTGAAGGGACAAAGCAAGAGCTTCTAAAAATCTGTCCTAATTTCCGCCGTATGTGGGAAATGATGTATGCGACCGAAAAAGGAAGCAAAGATGTCTCTAATACGGGCCATTGATTATGCCGTCCAAATCAAGATCATGAATGGCATATTTTTGCTGTTCGCTGTCACTTACTGCAAGAAAGGGAGGCGTTGCTCAAAAGATAGTATTTCTCTTTTTGTCAGCTCTTTAAGGTCCTCTTTATGAGCATTATTAATCCTTTTATATGCTTCATTATATGCTTCCATTCTTTCTTGTTCTGACCGATTAGCTGCCTCTTCATTTTCTTGTTCTAACTGATTAGTTTCCTCTTTATATTCTTGTTCTAACTGATCAGCTGCCTCTTCTCTTTCTTGTTCTATCCGATTGTAGTCATCAGGTCTAGAGGTTTTAAGAGCATCTAGCCATACTTGATCATCGGCCAACATCTTAGAATATTCATCTATGTCAGACAGTGCGGGCAAAATAATTTCAGCCGCTCTTCCTAAATCATCATCTGTTAGGTGACTCATATTGAAAAAAAGCATATTTTCAGTCCGAATAGGAAGTTTTAGCTTTTCTTTTAATTTAATGGGATAAGCCAGATAGACTTCAATCTCATCCACCTCATCCACAAGGCGCTGCAGGGAGTCTACTTTATTCTTTGCAATTTGTTCCAATTGATTTAAAGCCCAGGATCCATGTCCTATAAGATAAGCAAGATGAGGTAAGTTATTTTCTTTTTTGGCAATATCTATATCATAATTTATCCCCAATCTAATTACAGAAAGGGCCATACGATCCCCGCAAGTTATTGCAGCTTCTTCGATACACGAGAAAAAGGTTTCCCTAAAGGCGCTTTCTTCTTCAGCTTTTTTGACCATTTGATAAATAAATTTTGCTAGATTAGTCTTGGTTGCATCATTCATATAGTCTGCCATATTATCTAGACGAGATAACCAAGTATGTAATTCATCTGCATTTTCTCTTAAGTGATTTAAGACTATAGGGTTTTCTATTTGAGCATTTTGACAGAGTTGACGAAAAAATTGTAAAAGGCGAGCCTCATTCTCAGTAATTACCTGTCGCACTTGAGGTTCTAGTATCAAGGGATTATTTAAATAAGAAATTTGGCAGATAGGGGTTAAAGTCATAATTTCGCCTGGAATAAAGGTGAGCCGATTACTAGAAAGATCTAACCTTGTTAAATTCTCTAGCAGTCCAATTTCGTTTGGAAGAGAGGTAAGTTGATTATTAGAAAGCTCTAATGTTCTTAGGTTCTGTAGCTGTCCAATTTCGTTTGGAAGAGAGGTAAGTTGATTATTAGAAAGCTCTAATGTTCTTAGGTTCTGTAGCTGTCCAATTTCGTTTGGAAGAGAGGTAAGTTGTAGGACGTT
>JBAPRV010000078.1:0-8345 GCA_049281295.1 Chlamydiales bacterium | reverse complement strand
TGAAGAGGGTGTCTTGGTTGTAAAAGCGGCTAACCTAGTGACTTTACTCCCTCTGATCAAAAAAATAAAAGAGTGGGGAGAGGATAATATTGCTTATGCTCAATTCTCCTGCTCGGACTTTCACTATTTAAGTGTCTTAGACAGAAAAAATATCTATCTATCCCAACTAGAATCTCTACTCAAATATCCACTTCAATCTCACCGAAAACACTCTACCTTACGGCTGACCTTTCAAGAAGGGGAACCGCTTTCTTTAAACCCCCACTATGCATTTGGAGATATGCGCTGTCGAGTGTTGAGCAAGCTTTTATTCGAAGGGATTACACGCATAGATGCCAATGGAGTACCTCAACTTGCAGCTGCAGAAAAGATGCAACGTTCTCAAGATGGGCTTACTTATCTGTTCAGACTGCGTTCCCATCATTGGTCAAATGGAGAAAAAGTGACGGCTTTTCACTTTATAAATAGTTGGCGTTCAATATTGAAAAATCTTCATTTTTCAAGCGGTTCAGAATTTCTTTTTATGATCTAAAACGTTCAAAAATATAAAGAGGGGCGCTGTAGCCTTGAAGAGGTAGGCTTTCGTGCTCATGATACTGAAACATTAGAAATTCAACTTGAGTGGCCTGATCCTTTTTTTTTGCACAAATTAGCGCAGCCGATGCTTTTTCCGATGCTGAGTAGGGCTAAGGAGCCACAATGGTTTAATGGTCCCTATCTAATCGAAAAACAATCCAATCAAGGTATATTACTTGAAAGCAATCCTTATTATTGGGATTACAACCATATCTTTTTTAAACGCATACTAATTGAATGGCTTCCTGATGTAAAACAATCCTATACTCTTTTTCAACGAGGAGAGATCGACTGGATTGGTAGTCCTTTTTGTAAATTGACTGCTGAAATGGTTTTTCAACTGCAAGAGAAAGGCGAGTTACAAAAGCGGTCAGTAGCTCGTATTCTTGGGATTTACATAAACACATCACGTCCTTTTCTTACTTCATCTAAAATACGTCAAGCTTTAAGTCTGTCGATAGATCGATCTCTAATTTCTAAGCACATCGATCCTGGTAGCTCTCCTCTCTACCAACCATTGCCTTCCTCTCTTTCTCTTTCTCCAAACCTATTTTCCGATAACGATATTGCGCAGGCAAAAAAACTATTTGAGAAAGGGCTTAAAGAAATAAAATCTGCTAGAGAGAGATTCCCTCCACTGATTTTAAGCTATCCCAACGTTACTGGGTGCAAACCGCTCGCTGAATATCTGAAAGAGACATGGGAAAAGATATTTGGAATCGAAATACAATTAAAAGGAACTGAATGGAATATTTTACGTAGCCATTTAGAAAAAGGAACATTCCAACTGGGAATGTGCGTTTTATCAGCTCTTTATCCAGATCCCAGTGAGTTTTTGGAACGATTTGCATCAATAAAAACAGCTAATTTTCCCCAATGGGAGCATCCCATTTATCAAGAAAAACTCAGGCTTGCAATGAAGCTATCTGAGCAACGTACACGATACTTACGTGAAGCTGAAGAACTTTTATTCGAACAGATGCCTTTTATCCCAATTTGCAACTCTAATGCGCTATATGTACATAACCAGAAATTGAAGGGCTATGTGTTCGATCACAATGGATGTGTAGATTTTAGATGGGCCTATTTGGAGAGTTAAAGATGAAAATACTACCTAAAAAAACATGGACAATTGTACTCTTTCTTTTGCTTTTTTTAATAAGTTGTCAGCAATTATCTAACAAAGGGACTCAAATGCTTTCTTTAAATTTTCAGGATGGGGATGTCCCAACCTTGCATCCACATCTTTTAGAAGGACATATGCGTGGGAGAGTCCTTGGAAAAGCGTTATTCGAAGGATTGACGCGTATTAATTCGGAAGGAGAAGCTGAGCTTGCTGGAGCTGAGTCTGTTAAAATTTCTCCTTCTAAAACTCAATACACCTTCATATTGCGCGACCATAAATGGTCTGATGGTAGCGTTGTTACTGCTTTTCAATATGAAAAAGCATGGAAACAAGCTATCGCTCCCTTGTCGGATTGCACACGCGCAGATCTCTTTTATGTAATAAAAGAGGCTGAGAAAGCAAAAAAAGGAATCCTTTCCTTAAATGAGGTAGGGGTAAAAGCATTAGATGAAAAAACATTATCGGTTGAGCTTACTTTCCCCACACCATATTTTCTAAAACTCATAGCATCGCCCTTATTTGCTCCTGTTATACGAAATGGAACAGAGCCTACTCGATTCAATGGTCCCTTTAAGGTACATAAATGGAAGAGAAACAGTCTTCTCGTGTTAAAGGCGAATCCTTTTTTCTGGGATTCTAGTAAGGTATCTCTTAGTGAGATTGAAATTCAGATGGTAGATGATCCACTCACGACACTTCTAATGTATGAAAAGCAAAAAATCGATTGGATTGGCAGTCCTTTCTGTAAACTTTCTTCTGAAACGATCTTTCAGCTTCAAGAGAAAGGAGAGTTACAAAACCAACCTGTAGCTCGTTTTCTTGGGATTTACATAAATACATCACAACCTTTTCTTGCCTCTTCTAAAATACGTCAAGCTTTAAGTCTATCAATAGATCGGTCTCTAATTTCTAAGCACATCGATCCTGGTAGCTCTCCTCTCTATCAACCATTGCCTTCCTCTTTTTCTCTTTCTCCAAACCTATTTTCCGATAACGATATTGCGCAGGCAAAAAAGCTCTTTGAAGAAGGGCTCCAAGAAATAAAATCTGCTAGAGAGATATTCCCGTTTTTGACTTTAAATTACCCCAATGCTGCTTGCTGCAAACCACTGGCTGAATATCTAAAAGAGAGATGGAAAAAGACGCTTGGAATCGAAATAAAATTAGAAGGCACTGAATGGAATATTTTACGTAGCCATTTAGAAAAAGGAACATTCCAAATGGGGATGTGTGTGTCGTCAGCTCTTTACCCAGACCCCAGTGAGTTTTTGGAACGATTTGCATCAATAAAAGCAGCTAATTTTCCCCAATGGGAGCATCCCATTTATCAAGAAAAACTCGATCTTGCAAAGAAACAGCCTGAGCAACGCATCCGCTATTTACGTGAAGCAGAAGAACTTCTGTTTGAACAGATGCCTTTTATCCCGATTTGTAACTCTAATGCACTTTATGTACACAATCCTAGATTGAAGGGCTATGTATTCGATCACAATGGATGCGTAGATTTTAGATGGGCCTATGTAGAGGATTAAATGACAAACAATGTCAAAAAAATTGGAGGATTATGTTTCTTTTTATGGCGTTGTTGTCTGCATTAGCCAGAGGATGATTAGCATCCTTTTTTTACCCGTCATGTCCATTTATGTCGGGTGACATGGGGGAGTAGATCTCTCCTATGCCTATCATAAGGAATAGCTCATGAAGACACTCATAAAAAATGCAACCCTCTGTATTTATTTATTCTTAATCATGTTATCTTCTTGTCAGCATAAGAAAAACAAAATAGAAGATAAGGTGAAAACACAAACACTTTCTCTCAATTTGCAACTTGGAGATCTTCCTTCCTTACATCCTTTTCATTTACAAGGACCCATGAGAGGTTACACGGTAGGAAAGCTAGTGTATGAGGGACTTACCCGTCTCAATCAAAATCAGAAAATAGAACTAGTAGGAGCAGATCAGGTAATTGTTTCTCCTTGCAAAAAGAAGTATACCTTCAAATTACGGCCGAGTAGTTGGTCTGATGGGACAGAGGTTACAGCTTTTGATTATGAAAAAGCATGGAAATGGTCTTTGCATCCAGCATCTGATTGCCCTAGGGCAGAGCTTCTGTATGTTATCAAAAATGCCGAAGAGGCAAAAAAAGGGACCTTGGACTTAGATCAAGTCGGAATCAAGGCCCTAGACTCATATACTCTTTTTATCGAATTGCAGCACCCTGCACCTTATTTTTTAGAGCTTCTGTCTCAGCCGATTTTCTCACCTATTCATCCGAAAGAAGTAGAAAAAGAGCCAACCATTTTTAATGGGCCCTTCCTAGTTGATACCTGGAAAAAAAGCGATTATTTACTCTTAAAAGCCAATCCAAACTTTTGGAATAATGAAAGAAGACGGCTAAAAGCCATTCACATATCAATGGTAAGAGACAGCAGCACAGCTTTACAACTTTTCGAAAAAAAAGAGCTTGATTGGATCGGAGACCATCTTTCCACCATCCCGAACGAGGCTCTTCCAGATTTCCAAAAAAAATATCATCTACAGCAAAGAGATACGATTCGTCCTTTTTGGATCTTTCTAAACACCCAGCATTCGATCCTTCAATCCCCTTCAATTCGAAAAGCGTTAGCTTTGTCTATTAACCAAGAACAAATAGCAGAACACATCTTTATTATAGCTGATCCTCTCAAAGGACCTCTTCATCATTCGTTGTCGTCGCTCCCTTTTCCTCCACAAAAAAATTCTCAAGATTGTAAGCAACTTTTTAGAGAGGGACTAGAGCAACTTGATTTGACCCTTTCCAACATTCCAGAATTGACTATCAGTTATTTCGATCAAATACCTTTGAAACAGCTAGCCGAATATCTAAAAGAGATCTGGGAAGACACATTTGGATTGTCAATTAAGCTACAGGGGGACGAGTGGAATGTCTTTTATAGCCATCTACAAAGAGGGACTTTTCACATTGGAGGCTGTTACATAACTCCTTATTATAATGATCCGACCGAACCATTAGGTCGCATTGCCCCGAACTCTCCAGCCAATCATTCACAATGGGTTCATAGCGGTTACCAAGAAAAGTTAGATATAGCACAAAACACTAATTCTTTAGAGGCTAGAAAAGCTGCTTTAGGAGAAGCAGAGGCTATTCTTCTGGATGAAAACCCGATTATACCTGTGATCAACCGCAAAGTCACTTTCTCGCATCATCCTGATTTACAGGGATATACAATAAATTATGCGGGGTGCGTAGATTTTGCTTTTGCATATTTTGGTAAAACTGCATCAAGTAATCTTATTGTAGAAGAGATGAAATGAAATTATCTAAGCACAATACTTTTTTTCTTAACTGACCGTTATTTTTGTTCCTCTTACCCTGTCCAGCGGTATCTTTGTTTACTTTTTATATGCGTGATTTGGAAAGAGAAGAATATATTGAGCATTCTCCTCCTGCTTTTCTCTCAGGTCCCGCAGATTAGTAACTTAGGCCTTCTAAATAAAGACAAAGAAATTTTAGCTTGATCTCGAGTATTGGTATGTTTAAGTTTGACTCAGTGTGAAAAATACAACAATAAGGACGGTATGCCAAGGTCTGTTAAAGATAGCGTAAGAGTGCTAGGAAAACTTTTTCCAACCTTTTGAGTTAAGATATCAAGAAGAATTTCAGATTTTTCAGCTTTTTCTAAATCAAAGAATTGATTCTTGTAGATTATTAAAAAAAATAAATTGAGAAAAGCATATGAC
Organism: Chlamydiales bacterium; assembly: GCA_049281295.1. Taxonomy (GTDB): domain Bacteria; phylum Chlamydiota; class Chlamydiia; order Chlamydiales; family JAAKFR01; genus JBAPRV01. The sequence continues at coordinate 2,902 of JBAPRV010000078.1, read as the reverse complement.
TATATAACCAAGAAAGCAAAATAAAATAGCAACAAATTTAAATAACGGTATATTAGCTGAAATAGCCTGGTACGAGGGTAGTTGATTGGCAAAAACTCTTTTAGATAAAGAACAAGTACATGTAATTCTAGCTGTTACATTTGGAAATATTTTAGAATGGTATGAAATTTATTCATTCGCATATTTGGTTCCTCAATTATCAATTCTTTTTTTTCAGTTTTCTAAAACTCTATCCAACTGGATAAGTGCATTCTTAATTTTTGGTATTGGATTAATTTTTCGTCCTGTAGGGGCAATTATTTTTGGTCGAATGGGAGATTTGATAGGGAGAAAAAATGCATTTGTGGCGTCTATTTTAATTATGACTGTACCCACTTTTTTGATGGGCTGTCTTCCTACCTATGCGCAGTGGGGATGGTATGCACCTTTTTTTCTTGTCTTACTACGGATAATACAAGGAATTCCTGCTGCAGGGGAAGTGCCTGGGACAATTTGTTTTTTATATGAAAATACTCACACTCATAATAAAAGGTTTATTACTAGCTGGACTGGTGTTGGCAATCAAATAGGGGCAATTTTAGGAGTAGTAATTTCCGTTATAATAACTCAATTTATGTCGGAAAAATTTTTAATGTCTTGGGGATGGAGAATCTCATTTTGGTCAGGAGGGCTTTTTGGATTATTTGGAATTTATTTGAGACGCACATTGCATGAAACTCCTTTGTTCGAAAAATTGAAAAAAAAACATAAGTTGGATACTGAAACTACTTTAGAGCTCATAATTAATCACAAAAAGAGAATTGCATTGGGAACAGCGTTTGGAGTGGTAAATGCATCAACGTTTTACTTAATTGCCACTTATGTTCCCACTTTTTTTGATGAATCTATTGGATTAAGCTTTTATGGAAATGCGATCGTTTCTTTATCTATCCTCATCTTGACAACAGTCTTTCTCCCATTTTTCGGGAAAGTAGGCGATAAGTTCAACAACAAGCTAATTTTTATTTTATCTACAATTTTGATAATAATATTATTGCTTCCCCTCTCAATTGCTATATTGCATAAAAATTTAATCTTAATATTGATAATCGGTTTAGTATATATAATTCCCGTTACCTGTATATCTGCTTTGCTTCCTTATCTCTTAGCTCACCTTTTCCCTACAGCTATTCGATTTACAGGAGTTGGTTTAGCAGTTAATTTGGCCGACGGCTTAATAGGAGGGTTTACTCCAGCAATATCATTATTTTTGCTGCAAGTTATGCGAAATAATACTGCTTTTGTTTGGTATATACTGTTATGTGCTTTAGTATCTTTAGTCTCTTATTTTTTTATTAAAAAACGATTTTAGTGGCTATAATATCAAGCCTTGGAAATTGAAAATGCACTTCTCCCTTATTACAAACCAGCTCTATTTCAAAATATTTATCAATAACTTGTTTAAAGAACTCGTGTTGGAGAATTCTTGGTAAAAAGCGAGAATATGGAAACCATTGTAAGACATATTTTTCAAATTTTTCTCTCGAGGGAAAGACATGCAATTGATTGATAGCCTCAAATCGGATTGCTTCAAATTGATGTGTTACAAGTAATTGTTTATATTCGCTCTCATTGGTAAAATTCCAGATTTTGGGATGTTTACAAAAATAAGGAAGCCATTTCGGCTTAGATATTGTTTTGCAAATCGATTCTTCTAATCCTGAAGAGATACCAAGAGGTATAGTTAAAGCTAAGTAACCTGATTGTTTTAAACTTAGGTGTATTTTTTTGAAAAAAGCATTCTTGTTAGTAAACCATTGTATTGCAAAAGAAGAAAATGCAATATCAAATTCTTCTTTATATTCCATATTGTGGGCATCTTGTAGTAAAAAATATAAATTCGAATATTGATCAGATGGGAATGTTTTTTGTGCAAATTTAATCATTTCTGGGGAAATATCTATGCCCAGAACAGAACCGGTTTTCACACTATTTGCTATAGTTGCAGTTATTTTTCCGTCTCCACAACCAATATCTATGATGCGCTCATTTCCTTCTAATCGAAGGTATTTAAAAAGCTCTGCTGCAGCATTAAACTGTACCGATGAATGGCGATGATACTCTTCAGCTTGCCAAATATGATTGTTTAATTTTTGATTCATCATCGTGCTATTTTTTGATTTTCAACATAAGCTGATTTAGGTACATATGAATACCATAAACGCGGATTTCCAAAACGTTCTTCGTATTTATCAAAAGTCATGCCTAATTTTTTTAGTATTTTATTCGAGGGCACGTTTTTAGGGTGAACCGTGCCCATTACTTTACATATTGCCTTTCCATTAAACTTGATGTTTCTGAAGTTTAACTCATCAACATAGTGTACAGCCAAAGCAATAACAGATTCAGTTCCAAAATTTTGATCTTGGTATTGTTTATGTAAAATACAACCGATCTCTACAGTGCCTAGCTCATTTGTAGGAACTAGGTCTACCTGTCCCATAAAATTCATACTGTATTTAGAGAAAACAGAAAATAAACCAAAAGGTTGTCCTTTAATAAAATATGTTTTTCCTCTTTCACTAATTAGGTTCTCTACTTCAACTCTGGAACGAGCCTTGCCGTGATCAAAATATTTCGTAATTTCCTTGTTTCCATATAATGACACACAATTTTCAAAATCATTGTCTTGGTATGAACAAATATAGAGTCGCTGTGTTTCTATTTTTACTTGTAATTCATGATATTGAAAATTAAATGAAATTTTTGGTTTTGAGAAAAAATCTTCAGAGGATTTCCACATGTTTATTTCTCCTAAAAATGTTCATATTTTCATTGTTATAACCCATTATATCTTCAGATGATAGGTCATTCTTTTTTAATACTTTTCCTGGGGTGTTATAAGGACGGTGGTGTGCTTGAG
>JBAPRV010000077.1:0-16436 GCA_049281295.1 Chlamydiales bacterium | reverse complement strand
CTATAAACAGCTCCTTCCGGAGCAAAAGCACACCTTTACCCGATATCGAGCTTTTTTACGGCCTCATCTGTTGGTTGCTCTAAAACCGGGAGAAGGGCATTTATGGAAAGAGAGAAAAGAACTTGATAGGCTCCCTTTTTCAGCCGGGCACCGGAAGATTTTGGCAGAGTTGAAATTTTAGTAGATTAAATTTTAAATGATAAAATCCATCTTCGTCTTTTTGCATGGAACTTTGTGTTCGAATAAAAATTAAACCCCTATAACATGAGATTGTTACACATAGAAGCCTCTCCGGGATGGGGAGGGCAGGAGCTTAGAATACTTCGTGAGTCCGAGGGAATGCGAGCTCGTGGCCATCAAGTTATACTTGCCGTTCAAAAAGGAGGAGGATTGGTTCAGCCGGCTCGTGAAGCAGGTTTTCAGGTTTATGAAATTCCATTTAGAAAATCAAATAGCGTATCCATTCTCTTTCAACTTTTAAGGATGATTCGCAAGCTAAGCATTGAGGTTGTTAATACACACTCTTCTCTGGATGCTTGGTTGGGGGGGCTGGCTGGAAAGATTAGTGGGTGTCGTGTCGTGCGTACACGGCATCTTTCAACCCCTGTCCGTAAGGGTCTCAATAGCTATCTTCTCTACAACTGGTTAGCGGATCATGTGGTCACTACGTGCGAAGAGGCAAAAGATGTGATTCAAATGCAAGCTCGTTTACCTGATAATCGGTGCTGCTCTATTCCCACCGGTGTAGACACAGAGAAGCTTTCTTATAATCCTGAAGAGGTAAAAAGATTTAGGGAAAAACTGGGGATTTCCCCGGGGGATTGTTTAGCGGGTACTTTATGTGTCCTGCGTGGATGGAAAGGGGTAAACGATCTTTTGCATGCAGCCTATTTGTTAAAAGAGGTGAAGGATTTAAAGTGGCTAGTGGTTGGATCGGGAGTGAGCGAAAACTATTTCATCAGTCAACACAGGAAACTGGGGTTGCAAGACCATGTCTACTTTACCGGTCATCTTTCTCCTCCTTATACAGCCCTTGCTGCGATGGATATCTTTTTGCTGTTAAGCTGGGCGCATGAGGGGGTGAGTCAAGCTAGCTTGCAAGCAGCATGGTTTAAAAAACCTCTTGTAACCACCTCAATAGGGGGGCTGAAAGAAATTTGTATAGAGAATCAAACAGGATTTCAAGTCCCTGCAAAAGACCCAAAAGCAGTGGCTCAGGCTGTAAGACGACTGATGCACTTGCCCGAGCTCTGTCAAAAATTTGGAAATCGAGCCAAAGCACTTGTCAAAGATCGCTTTACCCTCACTTACACTCTCGATCAGATGGAGCATGTCTATTGCTCAAAAGGTGTTCAAGGATAAGATAGGTTTCCTCGTAGATTTCAACTTCTTTTTCAAGCTGACTCAACATCTTTAGAGAAAACCATCGAATGTCTTCGGTTTCATGTTTGTTGTGTTTCACCTCTCCCCCAACCGGTTTTCCAACATAGATCAGATCGATGTGTTGATGAGCAGCCTCTCCTTTTATTTCGGGGATATGTTCGAGCAAACAAAGGTAGGGGCGTTCGATGCTGCCGCCGTTTGGACGCATATTGATCCAGACATTTTCTTGGGGGATCAGTTCGATATCTAAACCGGTCTCTTCCTTAGCTTCTCGAATCGCTCCTTCAGAGGGGAGTTCATGAGACTCTAAGTGCCCTCCAGGAGGGAGCCATTTTTTTAGCTTTTTATGATAGATTAAAAGAACTCGATTTTTATCGAGGATATAAGTGGTTGCGGTTAACTGTCGTTTCATCGTTAGATTTTTCAAATGAACTATAAATTACTCGCTTTACGCAAAAAATGCCAGAATAGGCTGGCTGCAGAAGGCAATCTATTTAACCATTGCTCGTCTCCCAACTAAGTTGGGCTTCCTCTCGATACTTGTATTTTGCCCCCTTTGCTCACCTCTTTCACGGCATTTTTTGCGTAAGGTGAGTAAATTATTTCGCATTTTTGCGAAAAAATATCTGTGTTTGCTAAAAAGAGCCATTTTGATTTAAAATAGAAGTTTTCTAGCCGGGGACCTTGGGGAAAAGGACTCCGAACCAGGTCAGGATCGGAAGATAGCAGCCTTAAGGATCAATCCTTTCGCTTCGAGTCACTCTCCGGCGTTTTTCAATTTTCTTCAACTCTCGAGCAGCTCTTGGAGAGAGAGTTTGCTTAAAGTTATGTCCATGGGACGGTTGATGTAAAGGCGAAACCATACCTCCAGCACTAAAATAGCCCAGAGTTGTTCAAAGGTCTTTGTTGTCAGAAAAGGATAGCTTAGCTTATGCCGAATCCATTTTTTTGAAATAAATTCCTCTTCAACTAAACGACCTCTCGTAAGCTCGACAAAAATGGGGCGAAACTCTAGCTTGTCTTTCCATATCTCTGCAAAGGAAGGCTGCCCCTCTAAATAGGGAGGAGAGATATAAAAAAGCCTTTTCATGCAATGCTTCAGCAATGAGCCTGCCATCTCTCCTTCAAATTTAATCTCTTCAGGAATAGTGGCTAAAAAGTCGACCAGATTTGCATCTAAATAGGGGGCGACCATTTTCACCCCATGCGGCTGTAGCAGGCGCTCATATTGGAGAAGAAGCGAGTCAGGAAGGTAGGTTTTGGCGTCATAGTAAAGAGAGGGGTTGATTTTACCCGAAAGCGCTGTGAGACGGTGAAAGCGTTGAGTAAATGCCTCAGGATCAAAAAAACGGTGTAAAAATGGCGAAACTTTTTTGCGGTTTCTTCCTTTAAACAGAGCCGTTTGTGCAAGATAGGCGACCTGTTCTCGGTTGATGTCAATATTGCGTATAATTCGATATTTATATTCAGATCTCAATAGATTAAGCAGAGGAAAAACAAGATGTCGAAGATAGGGATAGGGGAGGTGTGCAAGAAAATGGGCAAAAGGGGGTCTTTTCTCTTCGGTTGCTTTGAAATAACGGGCGCTCCCGGCAAGCATTTCGTCCCATCCTAAAGCGGTATAGACAAAGCCGCACTCTTTTGAGGCGAGTTCGGCTAATTTCCAGGTTCGAACCAAATTGAGGTCCGCTATCGGTTCGTCGAGATGCCAAACCATAGCCGGGAGTTTTTGAAAAACCTCCTCTATCTGAATGGGTGCAAATTGGTGGGGAAGGGATAAATTATTTGCAATTTCTTGCGATTGTGTTAGCTCTGGGGTTTTTTCTCTTTCTAAATAAGAGGCATATGCATGAACTTGATTTGGAGAGCTAGCTTCTCTTTGTAAAAACCAGGGGAGGGAAGATGAGCCTAAATCACCTAGCAAAAAGGAACCTACAAGCTCCTCTTTCGGCAGTGAAACACGAATGCTCTCTTCTAGAAGCTCTCCAAACTGATGATAAATCTCTTCTGAAGCAAAAGTCTTTTTTAGTTCAAACTGTTTGCTTAAAGACCAATACTGTCCTATCAAAGTTTGCCGCTTTAACCCCACCTTCAAATAGTGGCCGGGAAGAATTTTATTAATCCCTTGGATAGAGGAGAGATCCTGGGGAATAAATCCAAAATAGAGATAAGAGGCCAGGGCATCCGTTGACGGGGTTTGAGGAACGATTCCTGATGCTAACAGACTTTTTATGTCGGTTGAAACAAGCCAATATTCACCGTGAGTGGTCCAGTAAAGAGATTTCTGCCCAATTCGATCCCGAGCCATGAGTAAGATTTCCTGCTCCTCATCGAAAATGGCGAGGGCAAAGGGGCCATTTAAGCGAGCTAAAAAATTTTCCTTCCAGGCTTCATACGCGTGAGTGATAAGCTCGCTCTGGGTATCTTGAGTAAAATTAAATCCGAGTTTTTTTAGCTCTTCGCGTAAAATAGAGGCATTATAAATTTGACCCTCAACAAAGGCCCAAATCGTTTTTCTCTCATTGTTAAAAGCAGAGACATCCCATCCACCCAATTCTAGGTTTTTATAACGAAAATAATTACCTTTAGAATCAAAACCCATGTTATCAATGAGTTCAGTAACTTGAAAAGCGCTTGGATAAACGATTGCTGAAATTTGGCCCATCTCTATAGTTGTTTTGAATAGGGTATAAATTTATAATGCACGTTTTACGTTGAATTGAGTGTTGCGACTCTTCAATTCGATACAGGCGCAGCTCTTTTTTGTAAATAGGACAGGAGAAAATATGAGACGGTTGATTTTGCTTTTATTGGGAATTATTGTGATAGGCGCATCAGGTTGCTTGCCCTATCGACACGATACGACTCTATATGAAAGTTCGGGAAGGCAAAAAGCGATCGTCACCGTTCTGCCGGTTCTTGACAGGACCCAAACCTCTGAGCTTGTCTGGGATCTTTCTCGAGAATTTACCGAGGAGATTCGAAAACGAGTTTATAGCTCTCCAAAAGTCTATCTGCTTCGTCAAGAAGGGACTCTTGATTTGTCGGAGAAGTACGCTGTAGCCGATTTAAACACGCTTCCTGTTGAGATGACCAAAGATCTTGGAGCCACGGAATTTGTGGTTGTAGCTGAATTAATCGATCAGAGCCTCACCCCTAACGTAAATCCCACCCCTTTTCCTCATGAAGGGAGCTCTTCTCTCTCTGTCTCCATGAGAGTGCGTGTAGTTGATGTGCGTCACGATATACCCCGCGTTGTCCTTCAGGAAATTTTAACTCAAAGCCTTCCTATCTCACAACCCTATCTCAACACCGATTATTCAAAAACGAAATGGGGAACGGAGTCATTTCAACGCTCGCCGATGGGGCTTGTCCATAACCGTCTTATGGGCGAGATGGTTGCCAGAATGGAAAGCTATATTGAGGCGGCGCGCTAACTCATCGTGGAGTTAATTGAGGAAGGGCACACAGCCGGGGCTTTTTTTGTTGTTATTTTATTGGCCCTAATCGTTTACGCAATCGCTAAGCGAGGGGGATTTTTCCGCCTTCCCCCTCCTACACGCTTTCATCCGGTCACTTTTTTTCATGCTTTCGGCGCTTTTTTGGTTTATCTTATATTAGGGCTTTTCCTAAGCCAGCTCTTTTTACTTCTAACCCAAAAGCAGGTGCTTGGTGTTTTATTAAAAGGGTGGCTTCAACTTCTCTCTCTTGCATGTATTTTTATCGCTCTCATAATCTATTGCAGCTTAATCAATAGCAAAGTAAGTCGGGTTATTTTTTGGGGAGAAAAACAGCGAAGTGCAAAGCGCTTTTTTAAAGGCTTAGCAATGGGTCTTCTAGCCTATCTGGTCAGCTATCCCGTTGTGCTGCTCGTTCAATTAATTGCAGGCTTGATCTCGGAATATGTATGGGGAAAAATCGAAGTAGAGCAGGTCGCCGTTGAACAGCTCAAAAAAACACTGCATCGTCCTGCTCTTTTCGTTAGCATGGTTTTTTTCGTGGTGGTGCTGGTTCCCTTTATGGAAGAGCTTCTTTTCCGTGGTTTTCTTCAATCCTTTCTGAAGCGTTATCTAAAAAGAGGATGGGCTATTCTGCTCACCGCATTTCTCTTTGCTCTTGTCCATTTTGCCCCAAGCCAGGGGGCGGGTAATTTCCAGCTGATTCTCTCTCTTTTTGCCCTTTCCCTTTTTTTAGGCTTTATCTATGAGCGTGAGCAATGTCTTTGGGCTCCTCTAGCCCTTCATATGACCTTCAATGGGCTGAGTGTTTTGTTTATTGTGGTTCAATCCACAGCCTCTTAGATCTTAGAAACGGATTTGACCATTCACATACACCGCTTTTTCATTTCCCCACCGTCCTTCAACTGTGATGCTTGCTTTTTCACAATCAACCAGTGAAACACCGGTAGCAAAACCCCAAATATTTTTGCTTCTCAGATTTTCTAAATTGAAGGGAGTAAAGTTTGGACCTGTTACAAAATCGTCGTCAAAATTAACTCGAGAACCAGACCATTTCACCGCTACGTAGGGAACCAGAAGGTTGATTCGATGGGAGATTCCAAGACCTACCTGCCATTCGTGATATCTCATAAAGGTATCGTTGAGGTAGGCACTTTGACTTGCGTTTTCAGTAACCCTTTTAACACAGGGACTTGTGCGGAAATATTGAGCTTCAGCCCCTAAGGAAGTGCAGCCAAATTCAAAAATTGTTCCTCTAAGGCCCACACTCCATGAGAAGCTGGAATCTGTTGCCAAGTGTAGACGGCCGCCGGGAGGGTCAATGTCGATGGAAAAGGAGGAAGTGTTAGTAGATATAAAAAATGAAGAGGCTCCTAGTGTGATAAAAAGATCGAAGCGGTCCCAGAGATTGCCTGCCAAATAACCGGCGTTTGTGAACATTTCCGTACATTCAATATCTGGTTTCAAACCACTAGAAACTTCCATGTGTTTATTAAAAACATAATCCCCATAGAACCCGAAACGAAAACTGATCGCTTCGTACCATTTGAGGCAGGGGTCGCAAGGGTCGGGGCAGTACCCTTCCAAAAATAATCCGTCATAGAGCAAGCTAGCTTCAGAAGGGTTTCCTACCGGGAGCGCCTGGACCGCATGGCAAGTGAGGAGGGTGAGGAAGGTAGAAAGGAATTTTTTCATGGTCGTCTCAAAGATAAAATTTCACTATCAAATGTCAGGAAATATTTGTGCCCCGGAAGATAGCAAATCCCTCTGTTTACAGCAATCTTTCTCTCCAAAAAAAATCTAATGGCATTGTTCGAAAAAAATGGGTATAATTGTCAGAATAATAAAGGATTTTTTATGCTCGATGTAGCGTTTCAGTTTGATTATATTGGCATGAGTGATGTCGGTCTTGTCCGAGAACAAAATGAAGATATATGGGCTGCTTTTCCTGAGATAGGAGTTTTCCTATTAGCTGATGGAATGGGAGGGCACGCCTCCGGAGAGATCGCTGCAAAAGAGGCTGTTGATTTTCTTTCCCAACTGATTCGCGAATGGGATCCTTCGAAGGAGACCACTTTAGAGTTAGGATTGACTTTTTTTCGAGAAGCGGTGCAGAAGATGAATCATCACATCTTTCAAGAAAGTCAAGCAGACCCCTCTTTAAAAGGAATGGGAACCACCCTTTGTGCGCTGCATTTTTTTAAATTTTATGCTATCCTGGCCCATGTAGGCGACAGCCGGATTTACCTTCAACGGGGCTCAAAGCTCAATCGCCTCACAGAAGACCACTCTTTAGTTTCGGAATTGGTGGAAATGGAGGCGATGAAAGCAGAGGATGCCCAGACATTTCCCTACAAACACGTTTTAACACGTGCCATAGGCACTCATCCGGTGGTAGAGCCCACTCTTAATTCTATTATTGTCGAACCTCATGATTTATTCATGCTCTGCTCTGATGGATTAACGAATTACGTATCGGACAAAGAGATTGCAGAGACTCTTGCAACGAATGACTCTTTAAAAGCAAAGGGTCAACAGCTCATCAATGCAGCCAATAATCAGGGTGGGGGAGATAATATAACCTTGATTCTCGTTGATGTAGTGAATGATTTACCTCGATAACAATGCAACCACTTCCTTAGATCCACGTGTGCTTGCAGCTATGGAGCCTATTTATAGTAGCACCATTGGAAACGCATCCAGCATTCATAAGTATGGGCAGAGAGCAAGAGCCATACTGGCGCGAGCCAGACAAGATATCGCCTCTTTTTTCTCAGTCCGCCCCGATGAATTGATTTTTACATCGGGAGCCACAGAAGCACTAAATATGGCTATCCGCTCCGTTCCAAAAGGGAGCCATCTCATCACCTCTTCGCTTGAACATGTTGCAGTGATGGAGGCCGTGAAATTCACCGGCTGTACGGTTACCTATCTTGACCCAGAGCCGGGAAAGGGAGCTATTGGGGTGGAGCAAATAGAGAAAGCGATACGCCCCAATACCTCAATGATTGTGTTGATGGCAGCTAATAATGAAACGGGGATAATGAGTGACATTGAAGCGGTTGCAACTCTCGCGCATGCAGCTCGCATTCCTTTGGTTATAGATGGAGTTGCTCTATTGGGAAAGGAGAAATTCTCTCTTACCGAAGGGATGTCAGTGCTTTGTTTCAGCGGACATAAAATACATGCTCCAACAGGCATTGGGCTTCTCATTGTCAAAAAGCCCCACAAGCTCCACCCTTTTATTGTGGGAGGGCCGCAGCAATTCGGGATGCGGGGAGGCACCGAGAATTTGGCAGGCATTGTGGGGTTTGCCAAGGCCATTGAGCTTATCGAACAAGAGTTGCCTGAGGCCATGACACGGATGAAAACTCTCAGGGACCATTTTGAGAAAATCCTTATCTCAAATCTTCCCAACCTGATCATTCATGGAGCCGACCAACCTCGCCTATGCAATACGACAAACATAGCCTTTTTGGGTATGGATGGAGAGACTCTGCTGAGACACCTCGATCTTGAAGGGATAGCCGCAAGTCATGGCTCAGCCTGTTCTTCGGGAGGGATGGAGCCCTCCAGGGTTTTATTGAACATGGGGCTTTCGATGGAGATCGCCAGGGCCTCTATTCGTTTTTCTTTGAGCCGTTTTACCACTAAAGAAGAGATAGAGCGCGCGGCGGCAAGTATAGTCGATTCAATTTGAAATGAGACAGATTGATCCACATCTTTTTATGAGCAGCTGTGCGTTCAAACTCGCTGACTTAACTGAAGTCATACCATTTCCGAGAAATAACTTCCTAAATTGACACTGTCTAACACATCATTTTTTGGCAGTCGTTTCTCGCACATGTTTAAAAACATGCGCTTCGAAACGCTTGTCCAAATCTGTTGTGTTTTACAGCGCCACTTTAGGAATTTATTTCTCGGAAATGGTATCAGCTTCGTTTTCCACGCTTTGCTGCTCACAAAAATCTTGTGCGCAATCTGTCTCATTTCAAATTAAATCGACTATATTATTTCACTGGGGAATAAAATGAACCTTTGTTTGTCCCTCGGGGACAAGCCCCAAACGGCGCATCAAAGTTAATTCAATCCAACTCTCATCATTTTGACTGGCGATTTGACGCTTCAGCTCCTCTTGTTGAGCTAAGCCCTCTATTTTTTTTTGTTGCAAACTTTCAAATTTATTCCTGAGTTGATTCTCTTCTCTATTACGTCGTTTTATGGCTTGGTCGTAGGCTAGAGAACAGAGGAGAAAAAAAACAACTGCCCACCATGACTTGACTACCAGCTCTTCAAAAAGCAGAGAGTGCTTAGTATTTTTTTTCACACAATCGGAACAGTGATCCCTATTTGTTGTTGATATTTCCCCCCTCGCTCGGCATATGAAATAGCACACTCGTGGGCTGCTTCAAAGAAAATAACCTGAGCAATCCCTTCGTTGGCATAAATTTTAGCAGGGAGAGGGGTTGTATTGGATATCTCAATAGTAACGTGCCCCTCCCATTCAGGTTCAAAAGGAGTCACATTCACGATAATTCCGCACCGGGCATAGGTAGATTTTCCAAGACAGAGAGTCAAAATATTTCGAGGAATGCGAAAGTATTCAACGCTGCGGGCTAATGCAAAAGAGTTGGGAGGAATCAGGCAAGTCTTGCCGTGGATATCCACAAAGGCATCTTCAGTGAATTTTTTCGGATCGACCGTTGAGTTGTAAACGTTCGTAAATACCTTGAATTCTTCGGAGACACGAATATCATAGCCATAGCTCGAAAGGCCATAGCTGACACACTTTTCCCCCTCTTCCGAATATCGGATTTGTTTTTCGACAAATGGCTCGATCATCTTTTTTCCGATCGCCATTTGTTGAATCCACTTATCTTCTTTAATACTCATCCTAAATACATATAGCTCACGATTTCTTTTTTTGCTACATTGATGTGAGTGGAAGATAAGCACTTTATTGAGTCTAATTTAGCCGAGCAGGATTTTCAGTTCGAGGTTCCGCTGCGACCCCAGTCCTTAGGCGATTTCTACGGACAAGACGAAGTACGTGAGCGTTTAGAGGTTTTCATAGGAGCCGCCAAAAAACGGGGGGAGGCTTTAGGCCACTGTCTACTCTCCGGACCCCCGGGGCTGGGAAAGACCACCTTGGCCAATATTATTGCCAAATCCATGGAAGGCGCTTTGATTGTAACTTCGGGCCCCATGCTTGAAAAACCGGGAGATCTTGCAGGACTGCTCACCAATCTCCAAAGGGGAGATATCCTCTTCATTGATGAGATTCATCGTCTAAATAGAGTGGTTGAGGAATATCTCTATCCCGCCATGGAAGACTTTGTGCTTGATTTAATGATCGATAGCGGTCCTAATGCGCGTTCTGTTCAAGTAAAACTCAATCATTTTACCCTCGTTGGAGCCACAACCCGCTCCGGTCTGATTACCCCTCCAATGCGCTCCCGTTTCCCCTTTAGTTGCCGTCTCGATTATTACACTCCGGAGGTGCTGGCAAAAATCTTGACTCGAACGGGGACTCTTTTAAAACTCGACATCGGTCGGCAGGCAGTCGCTGAAATTGCTAAACGAGCTCGAGGAACTCCTCGTATTGCCAATAATTTACTACGGTGGGTGCGCGACTATGCTCAAATGCGAACGGAGGGGCGCATTGATAGAGACGTGGTCGAAAAAGCGTTAACGCTTTTGGCTATTGATCACCGAGGGCTCGATGAGATGGATAAGAAAATATTATCCCTCATTATAGATTATTACAAAGGAGGTCCAGTGGGCCTCAATACGCTGGCAGTAGCGATAGGGGAGGAGAAGCAGACCCTCGAAGAGGTCTATGAGCCCTTTTTGATCTTGCAAGGTTTTCTCAAAAGAACTCCAAGGGGACGGATGGCTACCGATTTAGCCTATCAGCATTTAGGAAAGAAAAAAACATCGACTTCATTATTTTAGCGATATTTTTTGGGCAAGATGAGTTTTAAGTTGCCTTGAATTCAAGAGAACCTTATTTTCTGTGTGAGAATAAGGTGAGCCAATAAAAGGAAAAAAATGAAAATACGAGCCATTATTGCCTTGAGCCTATTATGCAGTGTAGGAGCTGCTCCTCTTTTAGAGGCAAAAATAAGCAAATCCTCTCATCAAAACGTCTCTATTCCCGAAGGACCCAAAATTAAGGTGCTGCTCGCCAAAGACGTAGGATCGGTGCTTTTAGAGGTAAAGGGAGGCTATCGAGTCATTCGCAAAGATACGGGCTCCGTATTGAGTCAAGGATCAATGGGCAAGCGGTTTGTGGTGCATGCTTTGCAAAAGGGGCTCAGATGGGGAGAGGAATTTCCTGATGTCTATCAGATCAGCGTATTGCCCAAGGATTCTAAAACTTCGATTTATGTGAATGGTATTCAATATAAAGGAGGGGTCTCTGTTTATCACGTCCATGATAACCAGATAACCGTTGTGAATGAGGTGTTGATTGAAGATTTTATCAAATCGACTCTCGCTTTGGAATTTGGTAGCCCACTTGCTAAAGAGGCTATGGCTGCCTTGGCGATTGCCGCAAGAACGGAAGCCTATTCTTTGGTCATGTCCGGAAGAGTGACGCCTCGCCCATGGGATACCACGGTAGCAGAATCCAAGTATTATGGTTATGCCGTGACAAGACATCCTAATGAGGCAGATAAAGCGGTTGAAGCAACCCGTTTTATGGTGATGGAATCGACGAAAGATGGAAAAGTGGCTCAACATGTCTCGTTATCGGCGATCCAAGCAGAAGAGTTTGCCAAAAAAAATTGGAATGCAAAAACCATCCTACAAAAATCCTTTCCGAACACTAGATTGGGCATCACCATCGGTACTGATGAGGTTGCTGTTCTCAAATAGCTTGTGCTCTGCAGCTAATCGACTCTATCAATAGACTTAAGAATTAAAGCTGAATGGGGAGCTAAGGTGTAGGTCTTCGCTTTTATAGATTTTGCTTTTTGCTCCTCTACGATATCATGAGGAGAGGGGAGTGGTGTATAGACGATTTGCCGCCAAGGGTTATTTAGCTGAGGGAGGAGGGCGGTTGTTTTCCTGTAGCCAGCATTAAATGCAATATAAAGGGTATACCCATTTATCTTGTCCGGAAGGGTACAGGCAATAAAGCGGCTATCAGAGTTCCAGTTGGGATGGTTAGGTTGCACACCATGCCAAGTGATATCGTTTTCTTTTAAAAAAGTCCCACGTTTCAAAATGGGGTGCGCTTTTCTAAAAGCAATCATCATTTTATAAAAACGGAAAAAGGTTTGGCTTTTTTCTAAGCTATCCCACTGAAACCAATTGAGGCGGGAATTGTGCCCCCAGCTGTTGTTGTTTCCAAATTTTGTATGCCCGTACTCATCACCCATCGAGATCATTGGCACTCCTTGGGAGATCATCAAAGTTAAGTGGAAATTTTTCATTTGCCTTTCTCGCAAGGCAAGGATTTCAGAGTTATCGGTCACTCCCTCTATGCCGCAATTCCAACTCTCATTATCAGAAGAGCCGTCTCTATTGCCTTCTCCGTTATTTTCGTTATGTTTCTCATTGTAGCTGACCAGGTCGGCTAGAGTAAACCCATCATGAGCGGTGATAAAATTGATGCTGTGATAGGGGAATCGCCCCTTCCCATATAGATCTTCAGAGCCACATATTCGAGTTGCAAAACTGCCCGCTTCGCCGTCTGTTCCTTTTAAGAACCGGCGGATGGAATCTCTATATTTACCATTCCACTCAGCCCACACCCCCATTGCAGGAAAAGTTCCCACTTGATAAAGCCCTCCTGCATCCCATGCTTCGGCGATCAGCTTCGTATTAGCTAAAATGGGATCTAGAGTAATGGCCTCGATCAAAGGGGGATTGGAAAGGGGGATTCCATCATGAGAACGGACTAAAATAGAAGCTAGATCAAAACGAAACCCGTCCACATGCATCTCAGTCACCCAGTAGCGAAGAGAATCGCGAATCAGCTCCCTCACTACCGGAGCATTGCAGTTAAGTGTATTGCCACATCCGGAAAAGTTATAGTACTCTCCGTTTGGACCTAAAAGATAATAGACAGAATTTTCCAAGCCCTTGAACGAAAGAACAGACCCCTCTTCATTCCCCTCGGCCGTGTGATTGTAAACGACATCTAGGATAACCTCTATTCCATTTGCATGGAGCTCTTTAACAAGGGTTTTAAATTCTTGAATGACATTTTTATTCTTTCGTCCATATCGACTCATTGGAGAAAAGAAATTGATGGTGGAGTAGCCCCAATAATTGACCAGCCGCTCTTTTGTAGTTGGGTCGAAGTGCACATTATCCTCTTCATTGAACTCATGAATAGGCATCAACTCAACTGCATTAACTCCTAAAGATTTTAAATATGGAATTTTGTCGATTATCCCATAAAAGGTGCCTCGCTCTTCAACGCCGCTTGAAGGGTCTAGAGTAAAACCGCTGACATGCATCTCATAGAGAATAAGCTCTTTCAATGGGATATTTGGATGTGCATCTTCTTCCCAATCAAACTCTTTTGGAGGAGAAACAGTTCCACAATGGATCTTGGAAGATTGTTTTTTGCTCACTTCCTTGGCATATGGGTCCAGAAGAACGATTCGATTGTCAAAATAGTGGCCTTTGAAAGGGTCATAGGGGCCGTCTACCCTATAGCCATATTGTGCGATAGAGGGAAGTTCATATACAAATATATGCCACACATCACCCGTTTTGTGAGTTTTAGGGTTAAGTGGGATTTCACAAAAAGGGATGTTCTCATCAGGTTTAATCAGGCAAAGAGAGACAGCCGACGCATGCTTTGAAAAAAGGGCGAAATTGATTCCATTGGAGGAAAGAGTAGCTCCAAAAGGATAGGGGAAACCTCGAGAAATCTTATATGTTTTTTTCCACATGCATCAGGGAGTTAAGAGAAAGCGGCGTTTTAAAGATTTCTTAGCATTTTAAGCCTGAAAAGGCAATAAAAACATGTTAGAAAAAAAACGAGTGTGCTATAACAGGCTTCAAATTTATGATTTCTTCTAGAAGGAAGGGTTGCTTATGTCAATGGAAAACGCCAAAGAAAATTTAAAGGAATTTGGAAAAGAACTGGGGCTCGAGGGTCTTGTATTTGATGAAAATAATACATGTATCCTTGGAATTGATGATGAATTTTCAATGCACCTAACGTATGAGCAAAATTCAGATCGTCTTTATGTCTATTCGCCTCTTCTTGACGGATTGCCAAGCGATACAAAAACTCGCATGAAACTGTACGAAAAACTCCTTGAGGGCTCTATGCTCGGAGGCCAAATGGCAGGAGGAGGAGTAGGAGTAGCTGTCAAGGAAGAGTTGATTTTAATGCATTGCGTCATCGATATGGCTTATGCGGTGGCTTCTCTTTTACGCTCTTTTGCGCCACTCTATGTAGATACTGTTGAAAAGTGGAGAACAGTTTGTCGTGATATCTGTGAAGGGCGCGAGCCGTCAGTCGATACTATGCCTAAACCACCTCCACATCAGCCTCCACCTCAACCCGGTGGTGGAATTCGCGCATAATAAGGAGATATATGTCATGAACTTGGTAGAAATTGCAGGTTTTTTAGGAGCCGATGCAGAAGAGCGATTTACTGCAACAGGAAAGCGAGTCATTAGTTTACGTGTAGCTGCTCGGGTTCGCCAAGGAGGGCGCGATGAAACGATTTGGTGGCGCGTCAATATATGGGGAGATAGATTTGACAAAATGCTCCCCTATCTCAAAAAAGGGACAGGGGTGATTGTAGTAGGTGAGATGAGTGCTCCTCAAGCTTATACTTCAAAAGATGGAACCCAGCAAGTTTCGCTTACTTTAAACGCTGAAATTATCAAATTCAGCCCCTTTGGGCGTCCCGACCGAGACAAACCGGCAGAAAGTCCATTTGCAGCAGCTTCTGGCAGCAGCGACGAGCCGTTTGCAACAGTGGGAGCCGGTGTAGAAGAGAACAGTAACGAGTTTGATGGAGATGATCTCCCTTTTTAGTTCTCTATATCGCCTAAATCATTACCGAATAGGTTCATTACCATGATATTTTCAGCTATCCCGCAGTTGACCAAGCGAAAAGAAGCAGAGTTAATAGTGCTGCCTTTTTGGGAAAAGCAGAAAAAACCTAAAGAAGCAGCCTCATTAGGGACTTTAGATTCAGCAGTTAAACCACTTATAGACGCCGGAGATTTTACGGGAAGAGAGGGAGAAGTCGCTTTTGCGTATCCCAAAAGAGGAAAAGAGAAAAGATGTTTGCTCTTGGGGCTGGGCCGAGAAGAGCATTTAACGGTGAATGGGCTTAGACAAAGCTATTCAAATGTGGCAAAGGAGTGTCAAAAAAAAGGGCTTAAGAAAATCAACATTGTTTTGCCTAACATTGCCCAGTTGACGCATGTCACAGTTGAAGAGTATTTGAAAGGGATGGCTGAGGGGATATTGTTAACCAATTATCGGTGGGAATCTCTCGCTTCTCTGCCCGAAGAGACTGTTTTATTAAGCCAGATCACCGTGGTGGGCATTTTACCAAAAATGTTGTCCGTCATAAAAGAGGCCACTCTTATCGCAGAAGGTGTTCACTTAGCTCGTGATCTGATTAACGGAAATGCCGACATTGTAACGCCCCATTATCTAGCTGAAACAGCGCGTAAATTAGCTGCTAAATTTCCTAGTTTGAAAGCGACTGTTTTTAATAAGAAACGAATAGAGCAGGAAAAAATGGGCCTACTTTTAGCCGTTTCTCGAGGATCGCCCAATGAGCCAGCTTTCATTATCCTTAAATATGAAGGGTATCCCCGTTCTAAAGATCATACCGTTTTGATAGGCAAAGGGGTTACTTTTGATACAGGAGGGTTGAATCTGAAACCAACAGGTTTTATGGAAACCATGCGCGCCGACATGTCAGGCGCAGCTGCTGTTCTTGCTGCTGTAGCATCCGCTGCAGCGCTGAATCTAAAGCATAACGTGACAGCAATAGTTGCCGCTACAGAAAATTCTATAGATGGGAATAGTTACAAACCCGGCGACGTCTATAAGGGCTATGGAGGGATTTCTGTGGAAGTTGGAAACACTGATGCTGAAGGACGGTTAACTTTAGCAGATGCTATTTCCTATTGCGAGAAGCAATTGAAACCCACCAGAATTATTGACTTTGCTACCCTAACAGGATCTATGGTCGTTGCTCTTGGAGAGCAAATATCCGGATTTTTTTGCAACGACAACAACCTAGCCCATCAACTGCTGGATGCAAGTCAACGAAGTGCTGAGCCGCTCTGGCAGATGCCCCTTTTTGCTCCCTATCGAGACCTCCTAAAATCCGATGTTGCCGATATTAAAAACGTGGGGGGACGTGAGGCCGGGGCCATCACAGCAGCCCTTTTTCTTGAGGAATTTGTCAATAAGGTGCCTTGGGCTCATGTTGACATTGCAGGAACTGCCTTTGAGAGCAAAGAACTTGGATATTGGCCTAAGAATGCTGTCGGCTTTGGAGTGCGGCTTATGATAGACTTTTTACAGCATTTGGAATAATACCATTTCCTAGAAATAACTTCCTAAATTGACACCGTCTAACACATCATTTT
>JBAPRV010000076.1:0-16268 GCA_049281295.1 Chlamydiales bacterium | reverse complement strand
CTTTTGAACCGACCATTAGAATAAACAAAAAGGTAAGAGTATCTAAGCTTAAGAACCCGAAAACGGCGAGCCCCACAACAATGGGCATTGTTGCAAGTGAAATTCCAATCCCTAAATATCGGGTGATATTGCTGATTCCTAAAAGCAGGCACAATAAAGAGACAATATTTACACTCGATCCATAAATGCTCAAGTAGTTGCTTAAGGCAACTCCCGAGTAGGCGGATCCTGCAGCAATTTTGAAGTTAAAGTCAAATAGAGTGACAACGACTTCATAAATGAAATTGGCTCCAAAAATACATAGAAGGTAGCGGTTTTTCAAAAGCAGTTTTAAGCCTTCTAAAAATCCCGACTCTTGCTTAAGTGCTTCTTGCTTCCCTTGAAAGGAGGTGAGTAGGTGCTTTGGAGTTTTTCTCAAAAAATAGCGGACAAGCGGGATAAGAAAAAGAGTCAGAAGGCCCAAGCATAACATGGAAAGAGAATCTGTCGAGCAGTGAAGTCGATGAGGCAAGCCTCCTATGCTGTAAGGGAAGAGAATCCCTCCCATTTGTCCAATGGCTACCACTAAAGGAAATCCCCGTTTTGCATGCTCCGGCTCAGTTGTATCTGCTGCAAATGCCCAAAAAAGGGCCACAACAAGAGACCCAAAACTTTCAACGAATAAATACCAAAAATAACCTAGAGATTTAAGTCCTGCCGAATAGAGTGCAGAGTCGCTAGCTAGCTTTGCTGCAGAATCCTGAATAAAGCTCATCAGTAAGCTAAAACAAAGAATAGCAGTTCCATAGAAGAGGGGAAGAATAAGGAGCATCTTTTCGCGAGAGGTTTTTTCAAGGAGCTTGGTGTAGAACATAACGAGGGGGAGAAGAGCCAAGACTGAAATGGTTTTTGCAAGAGGAAGCTGGAATTTGCCTACAAGCTGTATAAAGATCGCATCTTTCAGTGGGCGCAAAGTCCAATAGACGCCGATTATTAATGCAAAAATCAATCCCATTCTTAGAAATTTTTTAAACTCTTCTCTTTCGAACTCTCCGAAATTGAATCGACATAACCATTGAAAAAATTGCAATAAACCGCCTGTTTTATTCATATGTTTTCTCCATTTTTGTAAAACAGGGTATTTAATTTGATTTTATTTGTATTGTCGATAATATGGATTTAATAAATCGAAAATATCGATTTGAAATGAGGATATGCTTTATGGAAGACTCGTATCCAGATCAGTTATTTGAGGAAAATGTTCTGCAAAGGATTGAAAATTCTCTTAGAAATATTCGTCTCGCTGATTTGGAAATCTTTATTTCAGCCGCTCACATGAAAAACTTGGGCAGAGCCGCTCAAGCTCACCATCTGAGCCAGAGTGCCGCAAGCGCTGCGATTCAACGAGTTGAGACAGCTTTTAGACAAGAGCTTTGTACGCATGAGAGGCGTCAATTTAGACTGACAAGAGAGGGGCAGCTGCTCCTGCCCAAAATTGAGGGGATTATTAAACAAATTCGCGATTTGATTGTTTCGGGCGATGAATCTCCAATTAGACTGGTTACAACCCATGCCATTGCCCAAATTGCCGTCCCTTCTCTTCTATCTCTTAAAAAAATTGATTTTAAACATATGAGGCCCGATCAGGCTTATGCTGCCATTTTAGCAACCGAAGCGGATATGGCTCTTGTCTTAGATAATTACCCTTGGAAAGGTGTGATCGCTGCAGAGGTAGGAAAAGGGCATTTTCAACTCTATTGCCGCAAAAAAGATGTGCCGCTTAAGCCGGTGTTGTTGCCGGAGGACCAAATGGAAGTGCTCTTTTTACAGCAAACCTGGCTGCAAGTGCGAGGATATGCGCTCCCGGTTAAATCTAGAATTCCTAGCTGGTCTTTAATTGGGCAAATTTGCGAGGCGACCGATGAGGTCGGTTTTTTGCCCGACTTTCTAGCTCAAAAATTTGGCTTGCACCCTGTTTTATGGCAGCCGGCTCCTTCGCTTTATCGTATTTTAGCTATCTATCGAGGAGTTGGAAGTCAGCTTCAGGACTGTTTCGATACTATTTTACATTTATTGTGTGAAGTATTCAGCTATAGCTCTTGAGCTCTTTTGTAGGCTGAAAGAAAGGTTTCGATCACCCCGCTGCGAACCCCCTTTTCTTCAAAAGTGCGGAGTCCATAAATGGTAGTCCCTTTGGGCGAGGCGCATTGCCATTTTAATTCTCCCGGCAATTTGTTTGACTCTTGTAAAGTTTTAAGGGTTCCTCCAATCATTTCTTTTATTAAATCATAGCTTATATCAAAGGGAAGCCCCATTGCGATGGCTGAGTCGATCATCGATTCGAGAATGGTACAAACAAAAGCGGGTCCGGAACCGGTCAAGGCTGTAATCGCATCGAAATGCTCTTCGTCTATCCAATGAAGCGATCCCAATGGAGAAAAGAGCTTTTCGATCTCTTGCTTAAGAAGAGAGGGTAAATCGGGATTCTGGGCCAAAGCGATTGTCCCTTTCCTATAGCGCACAGCTAAATTAGGCATCATACGCAATACTTGACACTTGGGAAAAACAGCTTTGATCTCCTCTGTAGAGACACCTGTCAGAATGCTGATAACCAGTTGCCCATTGAATTCTTTAAGCTGGTTGGCAGTTGCTTCCAGATCTTTGGGTTTTACAGCTAAAAGGATATGGTCATCAGAGGTCACTCCTTCTAAAGGGGCTTTAGGAAGAGGGCTTTCGATCGTTTCCGAAACTGTTTTAGCCCTTGTATGATTGAGGTCGTAAACCGATACCTGCGTGCCGCTTTTGGCAAGAGCTTGGGCAATAGCGGAGCCCATAGCTCCGCAACCAATAATCCGAATACTCATCCCTTTCCCCTAATATGATAATTCCCTTCAACAATCCATTTGTAAGTGGTGAGCTCTTTGAGTCCCATAGGACCCCTAGCATGCAGTTTTTGCGTGCTTACTGCTACTTCTGCCCCTAAACCAAATTGACCCCCATCTGTGAATCGGGTTGAGGCGTTGACATAGACTGTGGCAGAGTCAATAGCTTTTATAAACTCCTTAGCATGCTCAGCGCTATTTGTCAAAATTCCATCACTATGGCTGCTGCTATACTTGTGAATATGCGCAATAGCCTCTTGAAGAGAAGATACGATCTTAATGCCTAAAACTAGGCTTAGCCATTCCGTTTGCCAATCTTTATCAGATGCTCTTTGAAATGCGTTCATCTCAATTGGTTGCACAAGAGCCCATGTTTTAGTGTCGAGGCGCAAAGAGACCTTTTTCTTTTGTAGCTGCTCTATTAAAGGGGGGAGCAGCAAGGGGGCTATCTCCCTGTGAACTAATAGGGTATCTAGTGCATTGCAGACCGAAGGACGATCTGTTTTTGCATTTACAATCACGTTGATGCTCTCTTCAACAGCTGCCCCGGCATCCACAAAAAGATGGCAGATGCCGATTCCTCCCGCTATCACGGGGATGGTGCTGTATTGGCGGCAAAATCGGTGCAGCTCCTCCCCTCCTCGGGGAATAATCATGTCGATATACTTTTCTTGCCGAATGAGTTTTTTTACCTCCGAACGAGCGGTGCTTTTAACCCATTGAATAGCCTCTTTAGGAAGGGAAGATTCGGCTAAACCTTCTTGAATCGCATCAATTAGAGCTTTATTTGTATGGAATGTCTCTTTTCCTCCTCTCAGGACGGCCGAGTTGCTCGATTTAAGCGCAAGGGCTGCAATGTCTGTGGTCACATTGGGGCGAGCTTCATAAATGACCCCCAATACCCCAATAGGGATGCGTTTTTTTTGAAGTTGCAGGCCGTTGGGAAGTGTTTTTTTCTCTATGACCTCCCCAACAGGATCGGGAAGTCTGGCAATCTGAGAAACACTCTCAATCATATCATCTAAAGAATTTTCTAAACTGAGCCTATCGAGTAAATAGGAAGGAAGATTTTTCGCTTTTTTCAAATCGATGTGATTTGCATGCAAAATTTTATCGCGGTTCCTATTTAAGCTGGCCGCAATCTTTTCAAGGGCCTTGATTTTCTCGTCAGAGGAGGCCAATCGAATGGCATAGGAGGCTTTTTTAGCTTCTTTTGCTGCTTTCATGAAGATTTTAATTTACTTTGAAACAGGGTTCCAATTTTTTTTCCCTCGATTACATCGAGAAGCACATTTGGCCTTCTCGAAGATGCAATCACAGCGTTTATTCCGCTTTCGGTAGCAAAACGAGCTGCTTTAACTTTTGAGGCCATGCCTCCTTTTCCTAGGCTATTGGGATGAGAGGAATCTTGAGCAAAACCGAGCATAGTTTCGTCAATGTGCTCAATAGTTTCAATCAATTTTGCTTCCGGATTTAGTCGGGGATCGGAAGTGAGCAGCCCCTCCTGATCGGTCAACAAAATGAGCCAATCGGCTTTGATTAAATGGGCGACTTGTGCAGAGAGCGTATCATTGTCCCCAAAGTGAAACTCCTCGGTAGCAACCGTGTCATTTTCATTGACTATAGGCACAATCCCGTGAGCTAAGAGATTTAATAAGGTGTTTTGAGCGTTTATTGCACTCACTTTATCGGCGATATTGTCCCAAGTAAGCAAGATCTGGCCAATGGCAATATCATAAATACGGAACAGCTCGCCCCAGGCTTGCATCAATCTCACCTGGCCTATTGACGCAAGCATTTGTTTTCTCTCGAGTGTTGTTTTGTCAACGGCAAGAGAGAGGAGCTCTCTTCCGGCAGCCACAGCTCCTGATGAGACCAAAACAATTTGATGCCCCTCTCGATAGAGATATCCGACCTGACGAACAATCTCGACCATCAGCTGGCGGGAAAGAGAACAATCTTCATTAGTTAGCGAGCTTGAGCCCAATTTGACAACGATTTTCTTTTTCATACTCTTATCATTAAGTTTTTCATTTCGTTGATTTGACCTGTACTAAACATCCGTAAATTTCTCAAGAACAAACGAAACGGTAAATGTTCCTCTGCTTCAGGAAAACTAGCTGCAGAGGGAGTAAGGATCCCATTTGGCATATCCCATAAAGGTGAATTTTTTGCCGGTGGAGGGTGGCGAAACGCATCGAGTAGTATCCCCCGAAACTTACCTGTTTTAGCCACTTTAGCAAGAGCGGTCTCATCAATAGGATCGCCGGAACCCACAACTATAAAAATGGAGTCGCTCTTCATGAGTTCGAATTCTTCCTCCCCAAAAAGGGTTTGTTCTAATGCCCTTTTTGGAAGGGCCAGTACAACCACATCTGCAGCAGGGAGAAGCGAATGAATATTAGAGAGTGGATAGGTTTTATGGCAATAGGGATGGAAGGATAGATGCCTTCTTACTCCCCAACTTTTCATCCCAAGATCATTGGCCATTTTAACAATAGCTGTCCCCACCTCGCCTAGGCCGATTTGAAGTAGAATTTTCTTTTGCATCATCCACATGGTTTCTTTCAGAGGCCAATCCCAAAATTCTGCAGGGTCATGAGGAGCTTGAGGCCAATGGAAAAGCTGTTTTGCAAAAGCTAAAATAGCTCCAATGACATATTCGGCTATTTGAGGTACATTTTGCCCTTTGCTAAGGGTCACTAAAATATTTTGGGTTTTTTGGATTTCAGTAAGACAGAGCTCTTCAATGGCAGTGGTTGGGCAATGGATCCAGCGCAGCCGAGGTGCAAGTTTCAATTGCTGTTCGGTTAAACATTGTCCATAAAGAATTTCTATACTGTCCCAATCACTATCATTTTCGCATTCGGTTAAAATCTCATAATGGGGAAATTCCATTTTTAGAGAGGTAACTTCCTCAGGGAGAAGAGGTTCTTGTAAAAGAATAGACGGCATAAAATGATCCTTCTAATAGAAATCTTAGATAAAAAATTAATTTAAACCCAATATAGCATTTCACAAAAAAACTTTCATTTGATAGTGTCTTGTAAATTTACAATTCTTTAACAAATGAGGTGAAAAATGTGCATATCAGCCATGAATGATTATAATCTCGAATTCGGTCAAGCTCCATCTGCTACAAATACAATGCAAGTGGCGCATCATGAAATTCAATACACACGCGATGGCTCAAGGCTTATATCAAGAATAGCTGATGTGGTCATCGGGGTATTTGGACTATTAGCTGCCCTCTACTTAAGCGGCAGCTTTATCGGGATTTGCACAGCAGCTGCAGCAGGTTTTCAGGTGTTGTACCCGATAGCCAGGAATTTTGTGGAACCGGGTGTGCAATCGAGCAGTTCAATACGCATACTACCAACCCATAGGGGAACAAATACGGAAAACGGGCCAGGTGGGAGACCCGTGTCTGAAGAGGGACAGGCAAGAGAAGGAACTTCCCCTGAACCGGTTAGAGTGAGTGCATCAGGACCGCAGGCAGAGAATATTCAGCCGGGATCTGCTCAAGACTAACCTTTAAGTATTGAGAAGCGCCCTAGGTAAAAATGTTTTTTAATCAAGGGCGCACAAGTAGTTAAAAAGTGATTTTCGTTGACATTCTAAGTTCTTTTTTGCTAAATTTTACCTTTTTTAATTTAGATAGATATATTGGTAGATACGATGGCTGAATATGCTATTATCAAAAGTGGGGGTAAGCAATACCGGGTTGAAAAGGGTGATGTGATCGATGTGGAACTGCTCTCGGGAGAGCAGGGAGCTGAGGTTTCTTTTCAAGAGGTGTTGTTTTTATACGACGGTGATAAAATTAAAGTGGGCTCGCCTGCATTAGATGATGTAATCATTCGAGGTGAGATCGTTGATTCTGTAAGAGGTCCAAAAGTAGTGGCCTATAAATATAAAAGACGGAAAAATTATCGCCGAAAAGTAGGGCATCGGCAGCATTACACTCGCGTTAAGATTACAGAATTTGCTGGGAGATAATCATGGCTCACAAAAAAGGTCAAGGTGCATCACGAAATGGTCGTGACTCAAAATCCAAGCGGCTCGGAGTTAAAGTGGGAGCCGGACAACTGGTTAAAGCAGGCAGTATTTTAGTTCGTCAACGAGGAACTAAATGGCGTCCTGCCAAAAATGTTGGAAGGGGATCGGACGACACGTTGTTTTCACTTGTTGACGGTACTGTTCATTTCCGCAAAGCGAAGTTTACCTATCTCTCCATTCAGCCTGTTTAGAGACTGATTTCCAACTTGAGTTTGACTTTGAGCTTATTGATATTCTGCATATCAATGGGTTCAAAAGTTAGCTCACCTTACGCAAAAAATGCCAGAATAGGCTGGCTGCAGAGGACAATCTACTTAAGCATCGCTCGTCACCCAACTAGCAAGTAGTTGGGCTTCCTCTCGATACTTGTATTTTGTCCCCTTCGCTCACCCCTTTCACGGCATTGTTTGCGTAAGGTGAGCTAAGTTAAAACAATTATATTTATCCAAACATGTTTACAGATCGCCTTATCATTGAATTTAAAGCAGGTAAGGGAGGCAACGGCACTGTTGCCTGGCGGCGTGAAAAATATATCCCAAAAGGGGGGCCCTGCGGTGGAGACGGAGGTCAAGGAGGGTCTATTGTGCTTCAAGCCGACACAAACCTCTCCTCGCTGGAGATTCACCGAAATCGACGGCTTATTAAGGCAAAAAACGGCGAACAAGGCGGGCCTAATAATCGACGCGGCAAAAATGGGGAGGATATCCTTTTCAAAATCCCGTGCGGGACTTTGGTCAAAGAGATCGAAACGGGAAAGGTGCTCTACGATTTTGTAACCGATAAGCAGAAGTGTACCATTTGCCATGGAGGTAGAGGGGGGAAAGGGAACACTTTCTTTAAGAGTCCGACGAATCGAGCTCCCAATTACTCAACTCCCGGTAAACAGGGAGAGACATGCCAGGTCGAGCTTGAACTGAAATTGATCGCGGATGTTGGGCTGGTGGGTTTGCCTAATGCGGGGAAATCGACATTATTGGGGAAAGTGGCGGGAAGATCTGTCAAATGCGGCGCCTATCCTTTTACGACGCTTCATCCTAATATGGGCTCTGTGCGAGATCCTAGAGAAAAAGATCTTTTAATTGCCGACATTCCCGGGATTATTTCAGGAGCCTCTAAAAACAAAGGTTTGGGCTTTGAATTTTTGCGCCATATTGAGAGAACATCGATCCTTTTGTTTGTCATGGATGCTTCCTCCGAGGATCCTTTGAAGGATTTTACCATTCTCCAAAATGAGCTAAGACTCTATAACCCCAACCTTCTCAATAAGCCATTTGGAATTGCTTTGAATAAAATCGATATCGCAACCCCCCCAAGACAGTTTAGTGAACTATTTCCAGATCAACTCTTTGAGATTTCAGCTTTAACGGGTCAAGGAGTCGGCGAGCTTGTCGGCTTTTTAAAACGTAAGCTTAACACATAAATCAGCCCGGAAAAAAGAGCTATCGTTGATCCGGCAGGCCAGTCAAGCCGGTATGAGATGGCAAATCCTCCAATTGAAAAAACGATATTTAAAATGATGGCGATCACCATCATATGTGAAAGGCGATAGGTGAATGTGGAGGCAATAGAAGCAGGAAGAGCCAGCATGCTCAAAACGAGTATGACTCCTACAATATGGATTAACAGCACAACTGAAAGGGCAATTAAAACAAGCAGTAAAAGGTAGAGAGGTCCGACGTGAACCCCTTGTAGTTTAGCCTGTTTTGGGTCAAAACAGAGTGCCACAAATTGCTTATGAAAGATAAGAACTGTTGCAATGATCACGAAATCGATAACAGCCAGCAATCCTAAATCGACTGGCTGAATCCATAAGACATTGCCTAAAAGAAAATTCATAAGATCGACATTGAAACCGGGAATTTGGGAAGAAAAGATAACCCCCACAGCCATTCCAACAGACCAGATCATCGCAATAATAGCATCTTCTCGCTCTTGATAATACAAATGCACCCATCCAATAATCAGAGCTGAAATAATCGCAGCAACTAGAGCTCCATAAATGGGCGAGAGCCATTCAATATGATAGCGATATTGCAGCCAAAGAGCGCAACCAAGCCCGCTTAGTACTGAATGGGCAATACTACCACTTATGGAAACGGTTCTTTTCACCACGACATAAGAGCCGATAATGCCGCTTGCTACCGAAGCCCCAATAGCCGCTAGCAGTGCCAATAGCAAAAGGGGAGTAGCGAAAAGGGCCTCTAAAAAATTCATGAAAAGGCCTCCGGTTTTAGGGGAGGGTGGTAGAGACCAAGAGCAAAATGCTCGCACAATTTTTCTCTAGACATAGGAGTTAAGGTTTCTTGAATACAAAAAAACCGATCGACCTGGTTGATTAGGCCGCTCAGATCGTGCGTCACCATCAAAATAGTGATTTCTTGCTTCAGTTTTCCGAGTAATTTATAAATTTCATTTTGGGTTTCATAGTCAATGCCGGAGGTGGGCTCATCGAGAAGTAGAAGAGAGGGGTTGCTCGCAAGAGCACGAGCAATCAATACTCTTTGCATCTGTCCTCCCGAAAGAGCTGAAAAAGGGGCATTGATAGAAGATTCCATTCCCACCTGACCCAAAGCAGTTTTAACCTTTTGAAGGTCCTGTTCATGAAAACGACCATACCAACGGGCAAACCTTAAACGACCCATAAGAACGACCTCTTTTACGGAGATAGGAAAAGAGGGGTCGAAAGAAAAGGATTGAGGAACCCATGCTATCAGCTTCTGTTTGTTTTTGGGGGAGTCTCCATAAATCGAAATTCTCCCTTTCGAAGGCTTCAAAAATCCCATCAACAAATTCAAAAAAGTGGTTTTACCTCCCCCATTGGGTCCAAAAATCCCGATAAACTCTTTTGACGAAACAGTTAATGAGACATTCTTTAAGACAGGGATAGAATTATAGGCAAAACAGAGATCCTCTACTTCAATAACATTCATTGGAGACTAAATGCTTTAGCTATGATTTTCAAATTTTCGATGACATTTTCAGCATAAGGATCGAGAAAGACAAGCTCTGCACCCAACTTTCGAGCCATCCATTCTCCCCCTTTAGTGCCATGCTGTTTTTGGACATAGACGTAGGAAATTTGACGAGCCTCAGCGTTGAGCAAAAGATCGGTGA
Source organism: Chlamydiales bacterium (assembly GCA_049281295.1). Classification (GTDB taxonomy): domain Bacteria; phylum Chlamydiota; class Chlamydiia; order Chlamydiales; family JAAKFR01; genus JBAPRV01. The sequence goes on along the minus strand of JBAPRV010000076.1, from coordinate 6,234 downwards.
TATATTTTGGCGTTGGCTCTTTTCCTTCCATTTCGATCGACAGTTGTTCGAGTCCATATTGCTGGCAAAAATAATGAAAAGCGGGATGTGAAACCAGAATAAACTTATGTTTTTTATGAGCCAAAATTTCTGAGATCTCTTGGTCCAAAAGATCAAGCTCTTTCAAAAGAGCGGATAAATTATTGTGATAGAAAACAGCCCTATCAGGATTGTGGGCACTTAATGTCCTAGCAATTTGTTCCGCTTGAGTTTTAAGGAGCAAAGGATTGAGCCACGTATGGTTATCGGTACCGTTTAGATGGATCGGATCAACAACCACCAAATGGTTTTTGAGGGCGCCAAGTAATTTTTTTTCAAAGCTTTCCCCTATGCGAAACCAGATGTCCCCCTTTTTAGCTGTAACAAGTTGTCGAGGAGAGGGTTCATAGCTATGGGAGCTAAAGCCCGGAGGCACAATAACCGAGACCGAAACGGTGTTTCCCCCGATTTTTTCGACAAGAAATTTTTGGGGGGCAATGCTGACAAGAACGGCCGTTTTAGCCTCGAGCCATCCTCCCCAACAAACAAAAAGGCAAAAAAGAAATCTAAATATCAACTTATTTTCTAAGAGGTAAAAATATCCAAAAGAATAAAGCTAATTTGCTTTCTTTTCAAGTTGTATAAAAAGGATTTGACTTGCTAGATAACGAAAATTTGCCTACTCTTACCCCTGTCTACTCGCGGAAGAGTGTCCGAGTGGCCGAAGGAGCACGCTTGGAAAGCGTGTGTGCGTTAACCACGTACCGTGGGTTCGAATCCCACCTCTTCCGATTTCGAACTTTTATAGTTAATTAAATTTAAAATTTAATCTATTATATTCTGTGTCTTTCTTGTTTACTCTATGAGAGAAAGTTTAGCTAGCCATGGAATAACTTGTTTGATTAATAGTCCATTTGGCAAAGATGTATCGCGCAATAGATTACGAACCACTTGAATGTGGACAGTACCAGGAAACAATTTGCCAAAGTGTCGAAACCCATGCGCGGGTTTACCATTGCCCATCTTAACTTCAATTAAATGTGTGGGGACTCTATCAAGACTAACAAGAAAGTCGAGTTCTTGTCCGTCCTTGGTTCGAAGGTAGTGAAGATTTCCTTTAATACCTTGAGTATCTTCCAGAAAATGCAGTTCCTTCTTTAGTGAATTTGCAACAATATTTTCCAGACGAGCACCTTCATTTTCTATAAGAGCATGGTCATAGAAATAGAATTTAGGTTCTTTTTTCAAGGAGCGTGCAACATTTTTACTGTAAGGAGTTGCACGGTGAATGATGTAGAGGTTCTCGAGAAGTTGTAACCAACGTTTAACGGTATTGGGATCTCGATCGAGATCCCTTGCAAGATTGGCATATGAAACAGTTGATCCAGTTCGTTGGCTTAAGAGCAACACAAGAGTTTGTACTGATTCAATATCACGTACAGATGATAGGTCGATCAAATCTTGTCTTAAAATAATGTCAATGTGACTCTGTCGCCAACGTCGATAATAGGTTTTGCTTCCTTTTAGAAAGGGTTCCGGAAACCCACTACAATGCCATAAAATATCGAATCCATCCTCTAAATTTACATCTAAAAATTGATGTATTTCTTTTAAATCAAGTGGATGCAGGCGGTATTGAAAATATCTTCCTGCGAGTGAATCGCCAACCCTCTTATGAATGTCCAGTTTAGCGCTTCCAGTCACTAAGATTTGGGGAGGGATGCCTTCAGTATCAAACACTCCTTTTAACCACCTCTTCCACTGTTTCATTTTGTGAAGTTCGTCGAAAATGATAAGCTGTTTAGATCGATTCCAACTTTTTTGTTGGAGAGCTAGTCGGTCTTCACTAGAATCATAATTAAAATAGTCAAAATCATTGCATAATTGTTTTGAAACAGTGGTTTTACCTGTTTGCCTAGGACCGCTAATCAGGACAATTTTTTGGGGAAGGTCCTTAAGTATATATTTTTGTAGTGTTCTCTTCATAATGGCCATTATGACATAAATTCCGTAATTGTCAAGTCTAAAACGGAATCCATGTCATAATGGCCAATTTCTATATTCCTCTAATAAAATCATCAAATTAAAGATATTTAATTTGGAATTTGGTAATCGAATTGCTCCAAAAAATCACCCAGCTCACTTTTAATTAACTCTATATCTCTTTTTTGATAACGATCAATGTGTTTGAATAAGCGGCCTTTTGGGGGATACCTTGCAACAGCTCGCTGGATATCTGCTTCCCGAACAAAATATCCAATGTTATTGAAAATTTGACTAAAAACAGGGATAGGATTTTCTAGAAGATCTTCATATCTGAATGTCTCAACGCCGGCTTTGCTATTATAATAATCATGGAATCTAGAAAAACTTTTTATGTATTTTTTAACAAAAGAGCTTGGGATCATTTTTTCTGGCGGATTCCCTCTATGCGAAAATACATAAAATGAGTAAAAACTATCTATAGGATTTCGCACAATGCGGATCGTCTTCACATGAGGCGCACAATCAAAAGCTGTCTTGGAGAGAGAAGGATAATGTGTTTTTATAACCACTATGTCATCTCGTGTAGGGTAGCGGCAGTTCCCTTGATAACCGTATGCACAGCAATACCCTCCCCAGGGAAAAGGAGTTCTTAAATGCTGGTATTCAGGCGTCCAGTCAGGATAAACAGAACTTGTGGCAATGTGAGTTGCTTCCTCAATAATAAAACGCGTCCAATGATTACCTGATCTGGGAAAAGTCGCCAAATAGACTCGCTTCCATTCATTAGGCCATAGTTGTGGTGCATGCAACAGGTATAAAACCAAAACTGCGCTGAGTGCTTGTTTGAAATGCTTACGGTAAATCATGAGAAAAACCCTTAGGCTGGCTGTCTCTTTACATTTTTTTTATAAAAGATACCCTGTTTTTCAGTCAAATTACAAATAAAATTTAGTTTAATAGGCCTTGAATACCGCCTAGCCCTGCGAGGTTTTCAAGCGGTAACCGACTCGGCCCCCCCCTCCCTTCTGGGCAAGATCTGGAGGGAAATCAGGGCTCCAGCTGAATAAATAAATGGGCCGAGCGGAGAGGGGAGCGCCTGGAATGTCTGCTGAAAAAACCTCTTAGGCGATTTATAAAGATATTCTTTTATAATGATAAATATTTATAAATAGTTTATAATTTATTTTAAGAAATTAAATAATAGCGTAAATATGTTACCTACAAATAATACTATATTACCTCATGGTTCACAAAATCCAGAAATAGAGAAGAAGACACTCAGTTACCCTAAGTATGCGGTCATTACACTCATTGCTCTAGCTGCTTTGAGTTGGGGTGCCCTAGCTATTGGGTCTGGTGCTACAGCTCTTCTGTTTGCAGCAGCTCTTACTGCTACAGTTGGAGGAAGTGGTGCTCTTTTCTACACAATTTATAAGGTTATACACTTATTCAGAGAGGGAAAAAAACCTGTTGCAACTATTAATCCGTCGAATGAATCTCCGGTTAATACCGATCTTCAAATAGCACCGGTTGGGCCTGAAGCACATTCTACTGGATATCAACTGCAAAATGCGATTCACTCTGGAGACTTAGGATTGCTAAGAACATTATTAAAAGTCGCTAATCCCAATAGCCCGCTTCCAAATGGCGAGTTTCCTTTGCATTTTGCTGTCTGTGAAGAACAAAGAGAGGCTGTTCAAATTTTGATGGAAAATGGTGCTGACCCTTTCAAAAAGGACTCTCAAGAATTCACAGCAGTAGATCAAGCCTTAATTCAACAAAATTGGGAGATAGTTGATCTGCTTAGACAAAAAGCTTCAGAGCAACCCATGACAGGGCTAAGAAATATGCCTGAAACAGCACCGGTTGAACCAGAAGTAAATTCTACTATTGAACCCACTTCTTTAAAGGCTGCTGAACATCAACTGCAAAATGCGATTCGCTCCGGAGACTTAGAATTGCTAAAAACATCATTAAAAGTCGCTAACCCCAATAGCCCGCTTCCAAATGGCGAGCTTCCTTTGCATTTTGCTGTCCGTAATGAGCAAAAAGAGGCTGTGCAAATTTTGATGGAAAATGGTGCTAATCCCTATGAAAGAGATTTTCAACAGCTCACAGCAGTAAATCACGCCTTTCTTCAACAAAGTAAAGATATCTTAGTTGTTCTTTTTAGACAAAGCGCTTCAAAACAACTCATATCGGAGCTAAGCAATATGCCTAAGGTCACAAAAGGCTTTTTTGCGCCAATCCTAGAAATGGCGGGTGGTGGTAACGAACAGATCAGGAATACCGGGAATTCTTTTGCAGACATTAGAAAAATAATGAATTTTTATATGCAAATATTTACTGGGGTAAAGGATGGATTTCACCAAAATTTAAATCAGATAGAGCTGCAAAATGCAGTTGTCGAAGGTGATCTTGCTAAGATAAGGGCTTGTGGGGACAGAGGTGATGATGTTCAAGTTCCCACAAAGCACAATCTCACGCTTCTGCATTTGGCTGCTATGGGAAATTCAGCTGATGTTATACACTTACTATTTGACTACCCTGTAGATATCAATGCTACTGACGAAATTGGGAACACAGCATTACACTATGCTGCCACTAATCCCAATGGAGCCTTATTTGATCGTTTAATCATGAAGGGAGCTGATCCTTTAGCCAGGAATTCTAAAGGGGTGACTCCTTTAGCTTTGATGCAAGCCAAGACACCCGATCCTTTGCGTCTCGGAATACCTGAAACTCTTATGTTTACAAGTGTTGTTGTGGCATTTTTGGCAAGCCAATTGGCAAGTCAAGCCGAACCAGCCAGTTTTGTTAGTGCTAGTACAGCATCGGTAGCAGCAGCTGCATTGACAATGGCGTCTCTATTTGAATTTCAAATCCATATGCAGCGCTTGAAGGACACCGCAGAGCGAACAATCGCTTTTCCATTAAAAGTATTTGTCGAACCCCTACCCGTTATAGGCCTTTTGCCCTCTCTATGGAGGACAAGCAAAGCGGGTAAAACTGCATTGAATGAGCTGAAATCTGCTTATAACAATTTCTGCTACCGCCCATGGGAATCAACGAGAAATGCTGCAGTCTATAGTTGTTATGCCGGCCTTTCCCTGTTTGGAGCCGGGAAAGCGCTATATAAAACTGGATCCTTCATGTATCACACCGGCACCTCTCTATTGGGCTATTTGTTTTCGTGGAACCCTTCGGCCAGTGATTCTGAAGTGGGTGATAAAATAGGTCTTAGTGAAATGTCTGGTTTGCATGAAAATCTTAATGGATTCACTAATGAAGGGTTTGATCCCAATAATCCTCTTCATGCAGTACTGGCGCTTTGTGGTTCTAACTGTAGCCTTGACCAGCTAAAGAAAGCGTATTATGAGCTGGCGAAAAAAGCACACCCCGACAGAAATAAAATGGAGAATGCTGAAGAAATGATGACGGCTATTACTAAAACTTGGGAAACAATAGAGGCTGCCTTTTTGAAGAACTCTTCTTCATAAGACCTGTTTCTTAATGGTATCTTAATCCTTTTTCTTTAAGAAATAACCAAAAAAAAATTACAAAACCCTTCTTTTTGAATGTAAAGAAATTCATTAAGATAGTATAATTGCCCTTATCTACGTAGATAATAAGATGTTAAGCACAATTTTTCAGTTTTTGACCGCCCTGGATGGGGTTTTCTGGGGCTATATTGCTTTTGCTCTGATCACGATCTTTGGCCTCTATCTCACTTTTAGAAGCCGATTTTTCCAGATCAGATGCCTTCCAAGAGTATTTAAGACATTTTTTCAATTTCTAAGGTCGGACAGGGGTAAAAGCCGAGGACTGCACCCTCTTAAGGCGTTTTTGACCTCCACAGGGGGCATGATCGGGATAGGCAATGTGGTAGGTGTCGTCGTCGCGATTCAACTCGGAGGGCCGGGAGCTCTTCTCTGGCTTTGGGTAGCCGGAATGATTGGGGCAATTATCAAGTATTGTGAAATCTATCTCGGCCTAAAATACCGCGTTGAGAACCAGGAGGGAAGCTATGACGGTGGGCCTATGTACTTTCTTAAAAAAGCATTTGGCTCTAGCTTGATCCCTCTGGTGGTCGCCTCGCTTTTCTGTGTCTATGGAGTGGATGTCTACCAATTTTCAATTATCTCTCAAACCATTGCTCTCAATTGGCACCTTAATTTCTTTTTAGTCATTGGGGCCCTTTTGGGACTTGTTCTTTTCGCAGTCATGGGG
>JBAPRV010000075.1:0-14389 GCA_049281295.1 Chlamydiales bacterium | reverse complement strand
CGCAATACTGGCTAAGACATGAAAGTCGCTCCTTTCTTTGTCTGCAGGACTTTCACCCGCAAGGTTAAATGGTTCCCTACTCACATGTTTCTTATTCTACATGCTTTCGTTCGGAATCCGTCCGATAATATTTCTTATGTTTTATATGTATCTAATTCTAAATTCATTAAAGAGATTTTTTATTAAGTTTTACGATACCGCATTCCTTTTATATTTTCTTACTATGAGTTTCTGCAGAGATCCCTACGCATAACACTCTGAAATTTCTCCTATCGACTACATTTTTAAACCCATTGTTTCATGCTTTATTGAAGAAAAAAATAAGATTCCTTAAGTTTGTAACCGTGTGAACAGCTCTAAAAACTCAGCTATTGTCTCTTCTATCAAAACTGCATGCAGCCGATTTCCAAGAACATTTGATCTTCGGTTGCTGAAAGGATTTGAGCGTATCACATCGAACTGTTGCCATGATTTCATCGAAGAGCGTTCACTCTTTCACTTGTACCGTCTTATATTTGGGCAGTATTTTCTTCAGAAAAAAATTGAAAATGCTTTGTATGAAACCACCCATCCCAAACACCTTCTCTTTTTCCGATTACTCTATCTGGAATCTAAAGCCTGTTTTTTATTCACTTGTTCTCTTGAACAAGCCACATTCATAAGCAATCAGTACCTTCTCAAAGTTTTACAAAACAACATTGCCGGCATTCATGAAGTTCCTCACTCCTCTTTTAGATGGATACACCCGGAGTTTCCTTATCTTATGGGATATTTAGAGTTTCAGAAGATTAGAGGGAAAAAACTCACTGCAAAACAAGTCCGGCTCTTAGAAAAAACCATCAAAGATGGTTTGATATCTCTTTCTCCTGTTTCTACGCCGGCTGTTTTTTGGCCCTATAATGCTGAGGAGTCTTATCGCCGGGTTTTGATATTGCAAAAAGAAATTAAAAATGAAAATGACCTCCCCCATGCCTCTATTCAGTTTAAAGGTCAGTCGGCTTTTTATTTAGAGTTTCTCATCCAACTTGTGACACCTATCACCACTTTTTCTTTAGAAAATGCAGCACAAAAACTCCCCTCTTCTGTGCAGCTCTCTCATTATAATACATCTATTACAGACGAGAGTGACTTCTCCAAAAAATCATTCATATTTTCTCTCCAGCTTCCACATGATCTATTTTTCGAAAATGGGGTTGTTAATCTTTTACATGCCCGTCGTTTAGTGGCCAGATATCTAGAAGTATTAACAGGGCCTTTTCGTGACTATAATGGAGGGCTGTTAGAAAAGCAGTCCCAGCAATTTGATAAAATCAAATCTAGACTAGCTTCAAAAATCGCCTCTTTCACTGTGTTTGCTGAAACCCTCTTCTATTCTCTCAGACCTATTGAAATGCAGTTTGCCCTTTCTTTTGAGAAAGTTGAGGCGCTTTTTTCCTTATTTTCTCAGTCTTTCAACCAAAAAGGAGAAACTACAATCACTGATAGCTCTAGATGGATATTAGTTATTAAATCTTTGGGCTTCGATTACCCTGCATCTATTCTGCAAGAAATCAATCAATTAAGTGTGGTTTACGGTGAATGCACTTTGGCTCAATATCACTACTTCAGTTTAGTGGCTGAAGGAGAAATACAGTTTATTAAAATAAAAGATCTTTTACAAAAAAAGAAAAAGGCCGAAAGCAAAGTACTACGATTAAATTTTCGAGAAGGGCCGCCTATTTCTCTGAGTCCTCATTACCTGCACGATATTCGCAGTCGAGTTTTAAGCAAGCTGCTTTTCGAGGGACTTGTACGTCAAGGAGCAAATGGTAAAGTTACTTTAGCAGGGGCTGAACACGTTACTAAACAAAACTCATTGACCTATCTTTTTAAAATACGTCCCAATTTCTGGTCTAATGGAGAAAGAGTGACCGCCTACCATTATGAACAAGCATGGAAAGAAGCACTTCTATCTACTGATGTTTCTTCTGAACTTTTTCTCTCCTTAAAGGGAGCTAAAAAAGTACATGAGCTTCAAAAGCCCTTAGAAGAGGTGGGTGTGCAAGCACTAAATGACTTTGTATTAAAAGTTTCCCTGGAGTATCCTGATCCCTATTTTTTTGAAAAACTGCTTCATCCATTGTTTTTCCCTAGGTATTTTGCAATTCAACAAGAACCCGAATGTTTTAATGGCCCGTATATACTTCAAAAAATGGAGAAAAAAGAATTGGCCTTAGTGACTAACCCCTACTTCCGGAAGCAATCTAAACTCAATTTTGAAAAGGTAGTTATAAAATACATGGAAGATACCGATCAGATATTAAATGCCTTTAATTCTGGAGAACTCCATTGGGTTGGAGAACCCTTTGATTACATTCCCGCCCTCTCAGCCTTCCAGAGTAAAAAGAGGAAATCTATTCGCCCTTTTTGTATCTATTTTAATACGCAATGTGCCCATTTCTCTTCCAAATGGATAAGGCAAGCATTAAGCAAGTCTATCGATCGTATATTTATTTCCAATTCTATTCTCGCAGAAGCTACTCCTTTATACTCTCCCCTACCTGAAAGCAACTACTTAGAGAGTAAACAGTTAAATACTGAGGAATTAAAAGCTTTATTTAATAAAGGGCTTCAAGAAATAGGCTTATCTTCAGAGCAGTTTCCTTCGATTAATTTAATGTTTTATCCCAGTGAAGATCATACCAACTTAATATTATATCTGAAGCATCGATGGGAAAATCTTTTTGGTATTACAATTCAACTGCAAGAGATGGGTTGGAATCAATTTTGTGATTGTCTCGATAAGCGTGAATTTCAAGTCTGTGGATTTTATGAGAGCGCATTAACTCGAGACCCTTTAAATTTTTTGTCCCGATTTGAAAAGTCAACTGGTGCACTTAATTTTCCATCGTGGGAAGATCCTATTTACCAGAAAATAGTCAGAGAAGCCCAAAAAACTATCCCCTTAGAAAAAAGAAATCAGCTGTTGAAGCAAGCAGAAACTATTTTGATTGACTCAATGCCTGTCATTCCTATTGCAAATAGCCTATTCATTTATTCGCATCATCCAAATTTGACAGGATTTATAATTGATTATGGAGGTTGCGTGGACTTTTCACAAGCATATCTTGAGAATATATAATGTTTAAACGCTTAATTTTTTTAATTCCAATATTTATCGTAACTATTTGCCAAGTAGGTTGCCATATGAAGTCATCATCACAAGAAAAAAGAACTCTCCGTTTGAATTTTGCTGAAGGAGATGCCCCTTCTCTTCATCCCCATCATTTACAATTAGATGTAAGAGGCCGCGCTTTATCTAAGCTACTTTTTGAAGGTCTTATACGTATCAATCAAAATGGAGACCCTGAGCTTACGGGTGCAGATTCTGTTGATATCAGTCCAGATGGAACTCATTACACTTTTTTGCTCAGAGAGCAGAAATGGTCAGATGGAACTGATGTTACTGCTAATCATTATGAACAAGCATGGAAAAAAGCTCTTTCTCCCAATTCTGACTGTGCTTGGGCTCATTTACTCTACGTTATTAAGGGGGCTAAAGAGGTCAAAATCAATCAATGCCCTTTAGAAGAAGTGGGTGTTAGAGCACCGGATGAAAAAACCCTTGAAATACAGTTAGAGTATCCAACTCCCTATTTCTTGGAATTGCTTGCTCAACCCGTTTTCATGCCAATAAAGGACTTGGAAAATCCTACGTGTTTTAACGGCCCCTTCGTTATCGATAGATGGGAAAAAGAGTACTGTTTGCATTTAAAGGCCAATTCCAACTTTTGGAATAAAGAAGCCATAGCTTTTGAGACAATCGATATCTTAATGCTGAAGGATGATAGCACAGCCTTCGCATTGTATGAGAAAGGAGGCATTGATTGGATCGGAGCCCCCATAAGCACTCTGACGGATGAAGATTCAGAGTCCCTTATGCAGAAACAGCAATTACACTTCCACAAAGTGAATCGCCCTTTTTGGATCTTTTTCAACACAGAAAAACCTCCTTTTACTTCCACGGCCATTCGTCAAGCTTTCTCCTTAGCTTTTAACCGTAACCATGTTGAATCGATTTTTATTGAAGGAAAGGCTCTTTATACCCCCCTGCCTAAATCACTCTCCTTATCCCACATATCCCTTGATTTTAACGAACACCTTGCAAAACAATTGTTTCAAAAAGGACTTGAAGAGTTGCAAGTAGATAAATCAAATTTTCCCCCTATTATTCTGAGCTATTGCAGTTGTGCTTCTCATAAACGATTAATGGAACTCTTAAAAGAATCTTGGGAAAATACATTTGGCATTAAAGTCCAATTAGCTGGAGTTGAATGGAACTCCTTTTGTGATTCCCTTAAAAAAGGGGATTTCCAGATAGGAGGTTGTTTAGTAAGTAGCTTAATAAACGATCCTATAGAACTTTTAGAGCGTTTTGAGGGTAATAGCATTCACAACTTCAGCAATTGGGAATGTCTTCCTTATAAGGAAAAAATCATGCAAGCAAGGAAATCGCTTGAACCTGATTCAAGGAAACAGTTACTAAGGGAAGCAGAGGAGATATTAATGGAAGAGGTTCCTTTTCTCTCAGTTGCAGAAAACCATCATACTTACACAGCAAGGGAAAATTTAAAAGGATTTGTATTTGACAACGCCGGTTCAATCGATATGGCCTATTCCTACTTTGAAGACTAGTCTCAATACCATAAGTCTCCACCAAAAGAAAGAATGAGTGATCTTATCCCTCGAATAGAACCGTAACCAGCTGGCAGTTTATGACATGTAGAAAGGGATGGCTTAAATGGGGTGCACTTCACCTTCTTCTGCTTTTCTATGATAAAAAATTATGGCATTTACTCCACTTGCCTTTTCAACAGAAAAACCAAACCTTTTAAAAGTCTCAAAATCAGCTGCCCTAAAACATTCGTAATGCCATTGACTACAAATTGAGTTTGAACTTAAGTAGTCGCTAAACTTCTTAAGTAATTTCGATTGTTCTTCTCTTCTCCTTTCCATTCTGCTTTTCTGTTGCGTGAGAAATGAAAAAAAACCCTCTCCATTAACATCGTAGTCGATTTGGTCTTCCTTTTTCTTAAAATAGAGGAGATCGCAATTTTGTTCTTTTTTAGTATGTTCATTCAAAATTTTAAACTTTCGATGAAGCCCAATACCTTTATATAGATCTTGCGACATGAATCGCGAACCTAGTAGAAGCAGCTGGCTGTGATCCGGTTCATAATAACGTTCACCATCATCATCTTCGTACACTTTTCCAACCCCATTAGGACAATGAAAAAAGGTCGCTACATTCATAACGTCTTGTACAGTCATCTTTTGTGCAAAAGCGTTCATTTTTTGGATTTGACTCTGAGCTTTTCTTAATCGCTGTCTGTAATCCAACTTTTCTGCTTCTGTTAAATTGGCTTCGTTCTCGCTGTAAGCTTTTTTCATTTTTTCGAGAGATATTACTGCTTCATCAACAAGCTCTGTGATATCAACAGAATTTGGCAAACTTTGCCTTTCTCGTTGTTGAGAGTCGCACACATGAAGATGTATTTTAGCAATTTTTTCTTCTTCCTCTTTCATAAGATTTATGATTTGTGTAGCACTTTGTATGCTTAGACGCAATTGGTTGTGCTCAAAAGCCGGGCACTCTTCCTCAGTTTCCATATTCGGTGAAGAAAAACATTTCAAAGAGACTTTTTTAGTCATCTCTTGTTCATCTTCAGTAGTTTTGGAAAAATTGGAACGATCTAGAACGACTTGGTCTGTTGTTTTCAAACAAAGTTCAGATGTTCCTTCTTCGTTATTCGTCAACAATTTATGGACAATCTGAGAAATAGAACCCATTACATCTCTCCCTGGAAGAAGGGAATGCTTTCCTCTACTTTCAGATGCTTGTGTCCGATTTAAGTTTAAATTAATCATGTCAATTAAATCCTCATTATCATTAAAGAAAAATAAAATGTTACGCAAATTCCATAAATATACTTTCTACCTTGCTAACGCCAATATTGGCCTAAACAAGACTGAAGAGTTCCTCATACAATACGTAACATTATAAACGCCTAACACTAGACAAGAATTGCTTAACTGAAGCTCTATTCTTGAGCGATCAAGGGCAATAAATAAACAAATAGTGCTAGCTTGACTATAAGCTCGTCTAATCTCGTTCGATTGTTGTGTACCTTCAAAGAGATTAGCAATCAGCTCTCTTTTAAGAGTTTCTTCGTTTATTCTTCGAAAATCTTCATTTCCATTTGGGTAAAGGCCGAGCCCTGCAAAAAGAGCGTAGAAAAATGGCCTGACTACCTTATCCCTTGATAATTCTATAGTAATAGAACGAGCTCGGGTAGTTTGTCCTAATCTAGAAAAATCATAATCAATAGTTGAAACTCTAACAATGTCAAAAGTATTACGGGGAAGTTTTCTGTAAATATACCAGGCAAGATCGTGGTCAGAGAGAGCAAAAATGTGTCTTTCCAATCTTTCTCTTTCTGCTCTCTCCCTTTCTATTCTCTCTCTTTCCGCTCTTTCTCTCTCAAATCCCAACCTTTCTCTCTCTAGTCCTAATCTTTCTCTTTCTATTTCTAACCTATCTCTTTCTATTTCTAATCTTTCTCTCTCTTCATTTCTATTTTGAGATTCATTTAGAGGAGGAGGAAGCCCACCTCGCCCTCTCGTGTGCACATAAAGCTTATAAGAATTGCCTAAGGGATTTAATGTTACAAACGTATGACGCAAAAGAGCTTTCATATCTGAAAGAGAATGCTTCTCAAAAGTATTTGGGAGACCCACAATAGCCTCTATGGTTTGCATTGTTTCAGCTATTTTAGTTGTTTTACTGTCACTTTGAATACGGGCTTCCAGTTGACGAAATGCGTTGAGAAACAAAACAGCTTTTCCTTGCGACACATTGTAAGTTCTCAGGATGTCATCAGAGAAATTTTTTGAGCATATGTGGACCGTCATTTTTCCCATGGATAAAAATAATTCTTAAAGAGAATTTAAATATTTTTCTTTTTGTGTCAATAGCTCTTGATGGATTTTTTAAATTTTTAGATATAACTGAATGCTAAAAGAAAGATGAACCATTGCGTTCAAATCGATCCTACATATCGGAATGGACTGGTAGCGTAATGACAAGCATGGGGAGCAATAGTTTGTTAATAATTCCTTTACATAAAAAATATTATATATGTAATATTAAAATGCAAAGTTAAAAATGGGTTACTTAAAATGTCAGCCACTCCTGGTGTACAGGCTAACAATATTGAAAACAATTATGTTTATAGTGTGGAAGCTCCTGAACAAGCAGATTTTTTTAAAAGCAAGACAGTTAAATATTTAGCTGGATTAACTATAGCAGCTATATTAGTTATCTCTATTTTGGGGATCTTAGGAACCCTTTCCCCAATGGCTGCCGGAGTAAGTGGGGTAGGTTTAGCAGCCCTTTTCACACTCATATATCTTTATCAAGATAAATGTAAATCAAATGCAGGATTTAACCCTGATCTTTATTTTGAAAATAGAAGAAGATTTAATGAGAGTTGGAGTAATCGACTCAATCCAAGCCTATTAGTTGGGTATGCTAGGGGAGAGGATTTGAGTACTCAAATTGAGGATATTCAAAGGATTGCTGTTCAAGAAGTGCGCAATTCAGCGGAACGATGTCTTTCACTGAGATATGACGAAAAATATCTCTCTGAATTAGCCTTTTTACCTCAAATTTTTAACAACATATTAGCAGAAATGGACTTAGAAAGCGAGGAAGTGATTCATAGGGAACGTGAGAGGGAATTGACACACTGGTTTGAAAATATGACAGAATGGACTCGAAGATTGTATAATCACGTATTAAATTCTAATAGCATTCAAAATGCCCCTGATTTTGAGAGGATTTGTCGAGAACGATATATAGTTGAAAGATACAGAGATATTTGGAGACAACGTCTTAACCTAGAACGTTTAGCTCAATATGCACAAAATGAAGATATAGAAGCTGAAGTGAATGATATTTTGAGAAATGCTCAGAATGAAATGTCTATGCTAGTTAATAGATATTGCAATCTAGAAGCAGAGACTCAAGAGAACACTTGGTGTGAAATTAGATACACAGCTGAAAATGGATTCAGATATTTACTGGAAGAAATGCATTTAGAAGGGAGGAATCCTCGTATACACAGATTGAGGCAATGGTTTGAGACAATGCAGTTTTGGGCTAGAATGGTTAAATCTGCAAGAAGATCCAATGGTCAGCTTGCATATCAAGGCATATATCGCTCTTTCCCTCTTCCTCAAAACTTTGAAGAAGCTCAACGGGTAAAAGATCAAGAAAGAGAAGATTCCTCCCGTCCAAACGCTGTGACTCGAATATTAGAAGAGGCTAGAATAGCAAGACTTAGAGCTTCCTCAGCAGGATATGAAGATAGAGTCTATGTAAGAGAAAATCAATACATACCAATATTTATACCATTCTACCGCAGATAATAAAAGAAATTGGTCTAAGGCTTTTGATCTTGTGATCTTGCAACCATTTTATTGCGTAGACTTTTCACAAGCTTATCTTGAGAGTATATGATGCTTAAAAACTCATTCTTTTTTACTTTAATGCTTATCAATACACTATGCATGGTAGGTTGCCATATGAAATCATCCTCACATAAACATAATACTAAAACTCTTCGTTTAAATTTTGGCGGAGGAGACGTTCCTTCTCTTCATCCTCACCATTTACAATCAGATGTATGGGGACGCGCTTTATCAAAATTGCTTTTTGAAGGTCTCACACGCATTAATCAAAAGGGTGATCCTGAGCTTACAGGTGCAAATTCTGTTGCTATCAGCTCCGATGGCACTCATTATACTTTCTTGCTTAGAGAGCAAAAATGGTCAGATGGAAGCAATGTTACCGCCAGCCATTACGAGCATGCGTGGAAAGCAGCGCTCTCTCCCACTTCTGACTCCGCGTGGTCTCACTTGCTCTATGTGATTAAGGGAGCTAAAGAGGCAAAGCTCAATCAGTGCCCTTTAGAAGAAGTGAATGTTAGAGCATTGGATGAAAAAACTCTTGAAGTACAGCTAGAGTATCCGGCTCCCTATTTCTTAGAACTTCTTTCTCACCCCATCTTTATGCCAGTAAAAGACTTGAAAGACCCTATCTGTTTCAATGGTCCTTTTGTTATCGACAGTTGGGAAAAAGAGTATTGTTTACATTTAAAAGCCAACTCCAATTTTTGGAACCGAGAAGCCATTACTTTAGAGGCAATTGATATCTCAATGCTAAAGGACCCTAGTACAGCTTTCACCTTGTACGAGAAAGGAGATATTGATTGGATTGGCGCCCCGATAAGTACCTTGACGCATGAAGACTCAGAGTATCTTATGAAGAAACAGAAATTGCATCTGCACGAAGTGAACCGCCCCTTTTGGATCTTTTTTAACACAGAAAAATCTCCCTTCACCTCTGCATCTATTCGACAGGCATTCTCTTTAGCTTTTGATCGTAGTCTTGTTGAATCGATTTTTATAGGTGGAAAACCTCTTCATACACCGCTACCCAAATCGCTTTCTTTATCTCGTATATCTTTTGACTTCAACGAGCATCTCGCAAAACAATCGTTTCAAAAGGGACTTGAAGAGCTACAACTTAATAAAGCTAGTTTTCCCCCTATTATTCTGAGCCATTTCAATGCAGCTTCTCATAAACGATTAATGGAGCTCTTAAAAGAGTCGTGGGAAAATACACTTGGAATTAAGGTCCAATTAGTTGGATTAGACTGGCATTCGTTTCTAGATTCTCTTAAAAAAGGTAATTTTCAGATAGGAGGTTGTATCGTAAGCAGTCTAGTAAACGACCCTATAGAACTTTTAGAACGTTTCGAGGGCAATGCCATTTATAATTTTAGCAACTGGGATTGCCCTTCTTATACAGAAAAGATCATGCAAGCAAGAGAATCTCTCAAGTCTGATTCAAGAAGACAATTTCTAAGGGAAGCAGAGGAGATATTAGCAGAGGAAGTTCCTTTTCTTTCTATCACAGACAACCCTCACGCCTATTCAGCAAGGAAAAATTTAAAAGGGTTTATATTTGACAATGCCGGTTCAATCGATATGGCCTATTCCTACTTTGAAGACTAGCCTCAATACCATAAGTCTCCACCAAAAGAAAGAATGCGAATAGATTACAAATTAAAACATTTATTCCATTTCAATGGGATTAAAGAAAGGAGAAGAGTTCCCCCCGAGAAAGGAGAGGCTAAAAAGTGGACGGCCTGTAAAGTAAAAATACTTAACTAACGTTCTGTTGGCTAATCATATCTTGGAACACTTTTACCCCCAAATGACCATCCGATATAACCTCCGATAGAGATACCTGCGAGATTTGGTGCTAATGTTCCCCAACCAACCTGTACTCCAGAAAGAACACCTGTTACCCCTAAACTTCCTATAACAATAGGAATAATAGCAGACAAAGCTCCTATTAATAGGTTTATTTTTCTGTCTTTCAATTTACCAGCAGCTAGATTAAGCGCGAACGAGCCACCACCTAACCCGATAGCTACCCATCCCATAGTTGAACCAGGCAAAATTCCTGCAGCTCCAATACATGCAATGATGAAAAGAGCAGATTCGGTAACCTTCCCCAACCCATCAAAAATGCGCCCTCGAGTTGTTGTAAGCGCTTGCTTTTCTACTTGTAGCTTTGCTTGTAGCTTACCTAAGCAGTCATTTGAAGGTGTAACCATGTCTTAATTCCCTTAAAATTAGTTATATATGAGATCGATTATACCATAACAAGAATTTTCTGCTCAACAATTTCTTTAACCAAAATCAGCTCAAGTTATTGAGCTTAAAATATTTATTTTAACAAAACTCTACTCTAAGAAAAACCATAAATACATGATTACATTAAAGAGATCTGCTCGCATACAATCCGAAGAAGGAGCAGTCTAATATATTTTTGATATTAGCAGCTTCCTCTTCAAATTGCTGAGGCCAGATCAGATCGTATGGGAATATTTCAATGTGCTTTCTTTTCTTCATTTGAACAAGATTGATTACTATATGATTACCTATTTCTATATGCTTACCTATTTAAAGATAAGGCATCTAAAATAGCATTAATTATAGATTCTTCCTTCGGTTATTCAAAAAATATTATACTTACATTCAGAGTTATTGTAAAAAAGATTGTTTTTGAGAATTCTTTCCCGATCGCTCAAAAATCATTCTTTAAATGATGTTCTTAAAATGTTCCTTTTCTTTCTATCACAGACAACCCTCACGCCTATTCAGCAAGGGAAAATTTAAAAGGGGTTTGTATTTGACAATACTGGTTCTATTGATATGTCTTATTCCTATTTTGAAGACTAGTCTCAATACCATAAGTTCTTCCTCCACCAAAAGAAAGAATGCGGATAGATTTCAAATTAAAACATTTATTCCATTTCAACAGGATTCAAATAACTATTTATTTGGTCAATATCAAGTTTTAATCTTCCTAAAAGATGTTCTCTAGTTTCAGGAGGAAGGTCATCGAAAAAAACTTGAAAATCCGCTAAAGAACTCTCTTCAAGAAGATTCAGCAATTGCTTAAACTCTTGGTCCATTTGAATGATTTCTTTCTCCCCTTGTGTCCCTTTTGAAAGGACTAAAGACTCAACAACATCGTCAACAACATCCAAAGTTGCTGTGAATAAAAGAAGAAATGTTGCAGTGCAAATACTGCTCTCAAAAAACCCTTGAAAAGAACTTCCTTGGTAAAAATCCCCCCAAATAACAACACTCGGCCCTAACGCCAGAGCATTTAGAATTAGCCCAAAAGATTTGAGAGAGAAAGTTAATTTTGGCCGCAATTGTTCAGCAAGAGATCTCTTTCTAGTGTTTGAAATCCATCCCCAAGTTGAATCGAAAACTTTCCGGGTCGTGTTAATAATAGACGTACCCATAAGGTAGACATTGGAAGCTACAGAAACTGCAGCTAAGGTTGCCGCAGTAGCATCGCTGTCGGATATTTCTTGCTTTGTCAATTCATAGGTATATTCTGCAATTCCATATTGCAGGATACCTGTCAGGACTAGGCCGACTGCTTGACCTGAATAATTTACATATTTTCTAATTTTGGACGGTTGAGTAGGTTGAAGCAGATTTTGAGGATGGATAGCGTTCAAAAGGTATTGGTTAACTTTTCGCTGAGAATCATTATCTTTTCTAATTTGATCTAAAGCTTTGATGAACTCAGATTTTTGGGAAAGATCTTCCTTAATAAATAGCTCGTGGCTTTCCTTGATTAGCTTACACATCTCTTTTTTCATGGCTAAAAGTTTCGGTTGCGTTGCTCTAGAGAACTGCTTCGTAAGGTGATCAAGAGACAGCTGCACAGATCTCATGGGAAAAAGAGCTCCGGCAATAAGAGTCACGCCTGCTGCTATAATTTTAACTTGTGGAGCATTGTAGTGAAATACTGCTAAAGCAGGCGGAACTTGAGAAAAAAGTGAAATTAAACCAGAGGTCGAAATAATAGTGATTTTTTTACATATTTTTTTCGTATCCTGTTCATGAGGGAATAGCTCATTTTCTCTGTTAGCTTTAGTAGATAGTAAATCATTTATAACTCCTCTAGCAACGGTGTATTCAAGGGTAAAAAATGATGCCGAGTTACTGATTGCACAGATAGGGCCGATTACCTTTCCTGCTTCTCCTATGCGTTGACCTAAAGTAAGAGAAACAGGAACAAAAAAAATTTTAGCAGAACTTGATGCGAAAATTGCAATCCCTTTGAATACTTTTCTTGCCGTTTTTTGACACAAAGAGTCAGCACTGTTGGTTCTGTTACAAATTAAAAGGATTCTATTTTCTAGCCTGTTGATATTACTGCTCTGAAGAGTCCCAACAGGTAGCAGGTCGATTTGGTGTGAGTTTGATAAAATGGATTTTGTCCTCATATCTTTAACTATCTCCATTTTCAAGTATTTGTATGGCTGTTTTGTAGGATTCTTGAGTCTCAATCATCCCATTTACAGACATATCGACAGAGTCACATTTATAGTACTCTAGCTTTCCTTTAGAAATCTTTGCTATGCCGATTTCAGGATCCTTTAATCCTCTTCCCGAAAAGTCTGTTAGAAAAAGCCCAAGCCCTATTTCTTTCAAAGAAAAGGAATGATTTTTTAAGTAAGAACACAGCTCAGAATCAGAATTTAAATCTGCTAGAAAGTCATGAGCTGAATTAATTAAAACCTTACGAATTTCATTTTTAGAGAGCGGACCGTGAATTTGAAACTCGAGCTCTAAGTATTGAATATCTCCACCTGGCATTGCCACAGTATTTCCAACTGGATTCATATGGTATTTTTTTGCAAGAATTTTTGCATTTCTAGCTAATGCTTTATTGACAGCTTTTTCCCTGGGTGAAATTGTGTAGTGAGGAAATCCACATGAATTCATACTAAGCCCAAAAATCGAAAACATTAATATTAAATAAAATAGATGATTTCTCAAAATTTTTTCTACTTTGTTAAAAAGTCCTTCAATTCACGCCTGATTTCATTTTGATACGTCAAGCTCTGGAAACTGTGGTCAAACCAGCTGGCATCAGGATGTGAAACAAGATTAATTATCGTATCTTTTTCTCTTTGCACTCCTTCATGATCTAAATGAGGAACTAAATCTCTTATGGTTGAAGCATTTCGATAATGTGTTACTTGAGCGCAGCTTTCTCTGTAAAGGTACGCTCCGGGCGCAATAGCAACTTCAGTAATTCTTTCTCTAAGTTCAGATGGGTAATCTAAAAGAGCATTCCGCATATGTATAGCTCCTTGGCTATGACATACCATTAAAAACCTTGCCGAGGCTGAATTTTAAAAATTATTCTACATAGAATCAAATAGACGAACAAACTTTGTTGCAACATAACTAAACCGCATCAGTCTACAAAAGGGTCTGCTCGAAGACTTTGGCTACCATACGGGGTGTTTACCTTCATTGGGTTCATTTTCAAGTGTTTTGATAGCTTCTTCATACGTCTCTTGGCTTTCCGTAATCTTTTTTGGGATATTCTCGATCGATACTAGAGTTAAGTAATCAAGTCCTCCGTCCACAATACCCGCAATCCCTATATGTGGATGGTCTAGTCTTATTCTCGATGAATCAAGTATAAAAAGATTCATTTCAACATTTTTTATTGTAAATGGATATGTTTCAAGGTAGGGTCTTATTTCTGTATTTGAATTAATATTTAACAATAATTCCTGAGCACTACTAATTAGAATTTTTCTTATATTTTCTTTCGTTAAAGGTCCACAAATTTGAAAATCTAAACCCATTAATTTTACAATCCCCCCAGGCATTGCTACGTTTGTAGCGATAGGATTCATTTCATATTGACTCCCTAGAGTATAGGCTGCTT